>DATILC010000257.1:0-4138 GCA_035476855.1 Solimonas sp.
GCTTTGCAGATGCGCCTTGGCGCGCCGGGTCGAGGCGCGGATCGCATGCAGGCGCTCGATCGGATCGGCGATGTCGGTGGCCAGCGAGGCGATGATGAAGCTGATCGCATTACCCTGCTCCTGGTCGTCGGCCGGACGCACCGACACCGGAATGCCTGCGGTCAGCGGCTGTGCCGGCAGCTCGCCGGCCTCCTCCAGGAAGCGTCGCAGCGCCGCGCTGCACAAGGCCAGCACCACATCGTTGAGCGAGCTGTCCGCGGCCTTCGCCAGCTTCTTCACCCGCTCCATCGAATACAGCTGCGTGGCAAAGCGGCGCTGGCCGGAGATGCGGCCGTTGAGCAGGGACTTCGGCGCCTTGAACGGCACGCCCATCGGATCGGTCTTGCTGCGCGCGGCGCGGCCCAGCTCGCGCAACGCCCTGCCCAACTCGGGCACCGAGCTGAACTTCTGCTTGAGCCCGCCGATGATGCCGCCCACCGCATCGGCCGCGGCGGCCAGCGGTGGCGTCGGCGGACGCGGCTCCGGCGGCACCGACCAGAACGCCGGCAGCTCGTTGTCCTCCGGCGTCTTGGCCAGGGTGCGTGCCAGCATGCGCATGCCGCTGACGCCGTCGATCAGCGCGTGGTGAATCTTGATGTACAGCGCGAAGCGGTTGTGCTCCAGGCCCTGGATCACGTGGCATTCCCAGGGCGGCCGGCGGAAGTTCAGCGGCCGGCTGTGCAGCCGCGCGATCAGGATGCCCAGCTCGCGCTCGCCGCCCGGCCAGGGCAGCGCCGACAGGCGCACGTGGTAGTCGAGATCGACCTCCTTCTCCTCCACCCATTCATGGCGCAGGTTCTTCAGCCGCGAGCTGCGCAGCTTGCGGTTCCAGGGGGGGTAGAAGCGCTGGTGCTCGCGCGAGTCCTTGAACAGGTCCTGGAAGTAGCTCAGCGGCGCGCCCTTGGGCAGCTCGAAGATCATCAGGCCGCCGACGTGCATCGGCGTGTCCTTCGACTCGACGTAGAGCCAGGACGCGTCCATGGGATTGAGGGCCTTGTTCGTCATCTGCGACTCCCCTTCATTCAGAGCTGCCGGTCCCGGCGCTGCGGGGCCAGTGTGTGCCTTTCCGGCCCGGCGGTCGACGAGCTGTTGCCACCCGCCTGCCGCCCCGGCTTCAACGGCCGCGCGCAGGCCTGAACAGGCCGACCGCCTTCAGGAACCAGAGGCTCAGCAGCGGCGTCTTCTGGAACCAGCGGATCGCGAACCACAGGCTGACCGGGAAGATGTGTTCACGGAAATTGCCGCGGATGGCGCGCAGGGTTTCCTGCCCCACCCGCTGCGGCTGCAGCACCGGAAACAGCGAGGACATGCGCGGATACCAGTCGAAGTCGGCATCGTTGCGCTCGAAGTAGCCGGTATCCACCTTCGACGGGCAGAGCAGCGATACGCCGACGCCATGCGGCTCCAGCTCTTCGCGCAGGCCCAGCGACAGGCCCAGCATGGCGTGCCGGCTGGCGGTGTAAGGCACCATGTAGGGCAGCGGGAAATAGCCCGCGGGACTGGTCAGGTTGACGATGTGGCCTTCGCGCCGCGCGATCATCCCCGGCACCACGCTGTGGCAGGCCGCCACCGCGGCGCCGAACGGCAGGTTGACCGTCAGCATCGCCTCCTGCAGGCCCATCCGGTCCAGCGGCTTGAAGGTACCGGCACCGGCGTTGTTCACCAGGATCGCCACCGGCCCCAGCTCGGCCTCGACCGCCCTGACCGCCAGCGCCACTGCGGTGGCATCGCTGGCGTCGCAGGGATAGACGGCGGCCACGCCGCCGGTGCCGCGGATCTCCGTGGCCAGCTGCTCCAGCGCATCGCGACCGCGTGCCAGCAGCGCGACCTTGCAGCCCGCGCCTGCCAGCTCCCGGGAGATGGCCGCGCCGATCCCCATGGACGCGCCGGTGACCAGCGCGACCTTCCCTTTCAAATCTTTCACAGTGCCTCTGCTTATCCGTTGGTCTGCGACAGCACCGGCCAGCGATCCACGACCTTGCCGCCGCGAAGGGCAATCAGGTCACCGAACTCCAGCAGCACGCCCTCCACCTGCACCGGGCGCAGAAAGACGTGGTCGTCGACCTTGAGACCGGTGTCGATCGAGGCAGTGACGTTCTCCTGGTTGGAGCTATGGCCATAGAGTTCGTTGCGGCGCAGGCCGCGCGGCGACTCGTACTCGGCCATCCAGTTGCCGCCGTAGATGAAGAAGGTTTCGCGCAGGTTCGGATCCCACCAGTTCATCAGCTTCGACAGGCCATCGAGACCGGGCAGGCGCAGCGGTCCCTCTGCCTTGAGCACCGGCGTGGCGATGAACGCGGCCGGCACATGCTCGGCCAGGGTATCGATGTCGTAATGCGTCGGCTTCAGCATCGCGGTGCCGACGGAAATGTCGTTGCTGAGACTCTCCTGCGCGTGCAGGCGGTAGGTCGGGCTGCCGGCCGTGTTCAGCGTCAGCTCCTCGCGCCACAGCTTCGGGAACTGCTTGCGCAGCAGGTCGACGCGCTGCTGGTAGGTCGTCATCACCTGCCCGAACAGTTCCTCGCGCGAACCGGCGAGACGCGGCAGCGCGGTGACATGCGGGTCGTAGCCCATGAAGCCGGAGAACTCCAGCTGCTGCGGATGGGCCTCGATCAGCTGCAGCATCTGCGCCAGCGTCGCATCGTTGTCGACACCGCCGCGATGCAGGCCGACATCGATCTCGATGTTGATGCGCAGCTTCGTGCCAAGGCCGGTCGCCAGCTCCAGGTACTGCTGCAGGCGCTCCGGCGTATCGATCAGCCACTGCATCTGGCGCGCGGGATCGAAACTGCCTTTCAGGTTTTTGTAGAACAGTTCCGCCGACCGCACCGGCAGCGGCTTGCCGATCAGGATGTCGGAGTCGGGGAACAGCACGGCATCGTCGTTGGCGAAGGGCTGGTGGAAGGACATCAGTCGCTTCGTGCCGGCCTTCTGCATGATGTAGTCGAGCAGCTTCGCACTGGGCAGCGACTTCTCCACCACGCGATAGTGCTTGGGCGCCCGCACCGACTGCATCACCTGGGCGATGTTGTGGTCGAGCCGGTCGAGGTCGATCACCAGGCTGGGCCGCCAGTTGCCGTTGCGCCGCAGTTCCTCGTTCAGCGCACGGAAGTAGTCGTCATAGGGCGCGCCCTCGGCCTGCGGCTTCAGCCACCAGGCGGCACCTGCACCGGCTGCTGCGGCACCGAGCAGGAATTTGCGACGGTTCATTATTGTTTCCTCCAACCCTCGAAATCCGTACGTGCTGAGCCTGTCGAAGCATGAACGGATCGCACCGGTCCGTCCTGCCATTCACCCTTCGACCAGCTCAGGGCGAACGGCCATGAATTTTTCAGTTAACCCCGAACACCGAACGCAGATGTCCGTTCAGGAACCGGCCTTTCGGGTCCAGCGCCTGCCGCAGGTCGGTGAATTCCTTCCAGCGGGGATACAGCTTCGACAGCTGGGCGGCATTGAGGGTGTGCAGCTTGCCCCAGTGCGGACGGCCGTCGTACTTCCAGAAGATCGGTTCGATCTGCGCGAAGAAGTCGTGGTAGGACATCTCGTAGGATTGGTGCACGGAGATCGCACAACGCTCGCCACCCTCGAACATCGACAGCGGGATGTCGTCGCCCTTGATGTAGCGGTACTCGACCGGGAAGAAGCTGTTGAGATTCTGGTCGCGGATCGTCTTCAGCACTTCGCGCATGCAGGCCGGCCCGACCGCGGCCGGCACCGAATATTCCATTTCATTGAAACGCTGGTCGCGCACATTGGCGTAGACCTTGTGGGAATCGTCGATGACCTCGGGAAAGTCGATGTGCTTGATGAAATTGTTCAGCAAGGTTGCCTGAACGCCCGGGTGCTTGCGGGCGTAGGTATTCACCTTGCGCAGCAAATCCACCTTGTCACCATCGCCGCCACCTTCCTTGGGTTTGGTCTGGGGATCGGTGGTCTCGTTGAGCGCCGTGGCCACCGAGACATCCGCGTGGAGGATGGAGTTGATCTCGAAGTGATCGTTCTCCCTGACCAGCCGGTCCATGTCCTCCAGCAGTTCCTCGGTCTTGCCGATCCACACTTTCTCATGCAGCCGGTAGGCCTTGCGGTTCTGCAGGCGCAC
>DATILC010000258.1:0-14425 GCA_035476855.1 Solimonas sp.
GGCGTCAGCAGAAGCACCGGCTGCGCCGGCTGCAGCTGCGGTCAACACCGAGCCGCAGCCGAACGCGACCTCGAACCCGCTGCCCTGACCTGCAGCGCGAAGCCCGCCGGTTCACCGGCGGGCTTTTTTTGCGCCCGCCGCCCGGGGAACCCGGGCCGCCACGTAGTATCTTCCGCATCCCATGGCCCTCTCCCTCGAAGAAAGCACCGAACTCTGCAGCCTGCTCGCCGACGCCAGCCGCATGCGCCTGCTGCTGCTGCTGGAAGCCCATGAACTGAGCGTGGCCGAGCTCACCGGCATCACCGGGCTGGCGCAGAGCCGCGTCTCCACCCACCTGGCCCGGCTCAAGCGCGCCGGGCTGGTGCAGGACAAGCGCAGCGGCAACTCGGCGCTGTACTCGGCGGCGGCCGCCGTCGGCATCCTCGGCCAGTTGTGGGAACTGCTTCGCGGCCAACTCGACGACGGCCAGCTGCGGCTCGACCGCGAACGTGCCGAGGAAGTGATCCGCAGCCGCTCGCCGGGCCAGACCTGGGCGGAGTCGGTGGCCGGCCGCATGGACCTGCACTACTCGCCCGGCCGTACCTGGGAGGCGACAGCGCGGGCGCTGATCGGCCTGCTGGACCTGGGCGACGTGCTCGACATCGCCTCCGGCGACGGCGTGCTGGCCGAGCTGATCGCCGAGCGGGCACGCAGCGTCGCCTGCGTCGACATCAGCCCGACCGTGATCGCCGCCGCGCGCAAGCGCCTGGCGACCTACAGCAACGTGCGCTTCCACCAGGCCGACATGCACGCCCTGCCCCTGCCCGACGCCAGCTTCGACCATGTCTTCGCGATGCACGCGCTGGCCTATGCACGCCAGCCGGAACGGGTGGTCGCCGAGGCGGCGCGCCTGCTGCGGCCACGCGGGCGGGTGGTGATCGTCGCCCTCAACGCCCATCGCCACGAAGCGGCCATGCAGGCCTACGATCATGTGAACCTCGGCGTGCAGGCACCGAAGCTGCAGCGCATGCTGGAGACTGCCGGACTGCGCGTCGACAGCTGCCGGGTCAGCTCGCGCGAGAGCCGGCCACCCTACTTCGAGGTGATCACGGCGCTGGCTCGCAAGCCCTGAATCCGGGCGCAAGGGCCATATCCAACACACCGCCGCTGTAGGCAAACTAGCTTCAACAATCTGCGCACGAGGCTCCCGTGAACGACAGCCCATCCGACAACAACAGCACGCCGGCCAACGCCATCGCCCTCAGCGATGGCGCCGTCGCCAGCGCACGCAAGGTCGGCCGCTTTGCCGCCAGTTTCCTCAGCCGCCTGCCGGGCGCCGACATCGCGCAGGAGCAGCTGCGCAAGGCCGAGAAGGCGGTGTTCGCGACGCTGAAGGACCGCATGGAGCGCGCCACCGAGACCAACGGCAGCGGTGGTGAGGCCGGCGCCGCCACGCCGCCGCCGCGCAAGTCGCGGATCGAACGCACCTACATGCTGCCGCTGCCGCAGCCGCCGTCGCGCATGTTCGCCGACCTGCTGCAGCAGGCGGTGGACCAGACCAAGCCACAGGCCTACGACTACCTGTTCGCCGCGATCCTGCGCGAGCTGGTACCGGATGAGGCTCGGATTATCGCGGCGCTGTCGGACGGCAGCCGCCACGCCATGATCCAGCTGCACAGCGGCACCCTGCTCGGCTCGGCGCAGTCACGCAACCTGGTGATGGAAAACGTCACCGCCGTGGCCAAGACCGCGGGGGCGATGCTGCATGAGTCCGGCCACCACTACGTCGGTCGCCTGCGGCGCCTGGGCCTGGTCGAGATGGGCCCGGAGGATCCGCAGCTGCTGGTGCAGTACCAGCTGCTGGAAAACACCAGCGAAGTGCGCCAGACCATCGCCAGCATCGAATCCCGGCCGCGCCAGCGGGCGAAGATCACCCGCGAGACCGTGCGCCTCAGCGTGATGGGCCAGCAGCTGTGGAAGGCCTGCGGCGGCATCAGCATGCAGCCGAAGCTGGCGGCACCAGCGAAGTAGGTCGGAAGAGAGCCGGCCGACACCCGCTCCGACGCCAGGTTTGGGTAAGCCATCCATGGCGAGGCCGCAGCTACCCGAATAACCCCCTGCCCGGCGTTTGGCTTAACGCAAAGCGACATTGAGTCGCTTTGCGCCGGTACCAAACGCTCCATGGCCGGGCGTTCGGCGACGCAGGCGATGCCATTCAGGCATCGCCAAAGCGCGTCGCCTCACCCACGCTGCTCGCGGCTTTAATGCCCCGGAATGCTCCCCAGGTGCAGCATCACCTGTACCTGCATCTCGCCGACCATGAAGCCGAGCACGGCGCCGACCGTGATCAGGATCCATTCGTCCTGCTGGAAGGCCGGACGCAGCAGCGCCTCGAATTCCTCCTCGGTCAGTTCCTGCATCTTGGTCACCAGCGTATTGCGCAGGTCCATCGCGTCACCGGCGTACTTCTCCATGTGACGCAGGGTTTCCGGCAGGGTCTGGATGATCTTGTCCGCGACCATCTGCTTCATCTCGCGGTATTGGCGGCTGCCGACCGCGAACATGACGACGCGACGCACGATGCCGACCTGCTCGTCGATCGAACGCTGCACCTGCTTCTGCACCATGTGGAACAGGCGGTCGGAGAACGGCCCGCGCAGCACTGCCTCCAGCACATTGCGCGGCGTCACCACCTCGGCCGCGATCAGCGCGCCGTATTCGGCCGCGACTTCCTTGCGGCGCTTGAGGAACAGGCCCTGCCAGGTGAACAGGCCGAGATAGCGCGTCGGCTGCTTCGGATAGAAGATCATCTTCAGCGCCAGCCAGTCGGTGAACCAGCCGGTGAAACCGCCGAACAGCGGCATCACCCAGGGGCTGTGCGTCAGCGCCCAGGTCACCGCCTGCACGCAGCCGATGATGAAGCCGAAGTAGATGCCCGAGCGCGCGATGAAGCGGAACTCCTCGTGGCCGGCTTCCTGGAAGATGCGGTTGAGCAGGGGCTTGTCGCGCATCAGTGCGCGCACCACCATGTCCGTCAGGTCGAACATGTCATCGATGTTCTCCTTCAGGTCCAGCATCATCTGCCGCACGATGTTGGGCGCCTCCGCCTGGATGCGGCGGATGATGGCCTGGCGCACCGATTCCGGCGCCGCCTCCCACAGCCCCGGCGAGTAATGCGAGGCCACCTCGTGGGTGATCTTCTCCACCGCGGCCAGCAACGGCGCCTCGATCTCGCGGGCGATCTGGTCGGGGTCGAGCCGGCCGAAGATGTCCTGCGGCTTGAGCAGGCGCTGGGTCATGGTGTCGCAGGCGATGCTGGCCATGATCGCGGCCTTGCGCGGCACGATGCCCTGCCAGCCGAGGTAGGGCTTGATACCGATGAACTCTATCGGCTGGAACATCATGCGGATCGCGACCAGCTTGGTGACGTAGCCGATGATCGACGCCACGAAGGGCATCGACAGGTAGATCAGCCAGTTCTCTTGCACATCCGCCAGGATTTCAGCCCAGGACTGCATCCGCAGACCCCCATTCGTTATCGGCCAGGTCGTGTTGCGCCGGGCCTCGTTATTGCGCTGCCACGTGCGGGATGGCCCGTACTCCTCTTTATGCCACAGAGTCATCCGTGTTTCCTATGGGCCGGATAAGATGGGCCCGCGTCCCGGAGGTCAAGGATGAATGCCCGCAACAGGATGATGGCCATCGGCATCATCGCCGCCCACCTGCTGCTGGGTCTGGGCGCGCTCGCCCTTGCCTGGCAGATCACCGGACGGGTCGACCATCCGCCGGTGCTGGTGATGTCCGGCCTGGCGCTGATCGGCGCGCTGGTGATGTCCGCGCTGCTGGCGATGATGCCGGACCCGCGCGGCATGCTGTTCTTCGGCGTGTTCTTCGGGCTGGTGATCCTGCCGCACTTCATTGCCTTCGCCCTCGCGCCGCGCGAGGTCCTGGCGAGCTACCAGCATTCCTCGCCCCCTGCACCAGCGCCTGTGGCGGCTGCGACAGCGGTGCCGACAGAAACCGCCGCCGTCGCCGACCTGACTGCCGGCATCCTCGACGCCCGCGGCGCCACGCTCTCGACCTGGGCTGACGGCAGCCAGGTGCTCGACATCCGCTACGACACGCCGGAGTTCGCGCGCCTGCGCTTCCTTGCCGAGTACCGCAACCAGCCGCCGCCGCTGGCGCACCTGGGCGAGCACGATGGCGTGCTGGTCGAGACCGAGGGCTACGTCAGCTTCCAGTACCAGCAGGCCGACCGGGTGATGCGCATCACCGGCGCCAGCCGCGAGCTCGTCGAACAGCGGCTGCAGGCACTGGCCCGGGCTGCCGCACCCGCGCCACCACCACCCGCAGTGATCACGCCGCCGCCGGCACCAGACCTGGTCGCCCGCTTCGGCCTGCCGCAGATGCTTGGCGCCCTGTTCGCCTACGTACTGTTCGTGTCCTGGGTGTTCTTCCGCCTGTCGTCCTGGGCCGCGAGCTACCCGGCGCCGGACGGCGTCGCGGCGGTGCCGGCGCAGACCCTGAAGACACGCCTGCTGCATCTCGGGCAGATGGACCTGCCGTTCACGGTGCAGCCGGGCGAGCAGGACGACGAGTTGCTGGCGGAGTGGCGCTATGCCGACGCAAGCTGGCTCGACCAGATGCGCACGCACCGGATTCGCCGCCTGATCCGCTATCGCATGCGCCTGGACGAGGCCAGCCAGACCCTGCGGGTACTGGAGTACCGCGCCGCCTTCGACGCCAGTGCCGGCGGCGGTGGTGCCGCAGTGGCCTGGCAGGCGCAACGCGGCATCACCTTCTTCGAGAAGCGCACCGAGGGTGTGCTGGGCTTGCAGTTGCGCAATGGCCGGCCGACTCGCGATCTCAGCTATGTCTATCGCTTCGACGTCGACGAAATCCGCGGACCGCTGCTGCGCATCGTCAACGACAGCGGCTGGCACTGGCGCACGGTGATGCTGGACCTGCCCTGGCTGACTGGCTAGGGCCCGATCAGGCGAGGGCCGCTTCGATCGCAGCCACCAGTTCCGGATCCTCGGGATCGACCTGCGAAGGCCAGGTGCCGAGCAGTGCGCCATCGCGGCCCACCAGGTACTTGTGGAAATTCCAGCGCGGCAACTGATCCTCGCCCAGCAGCGTGGCGACCGACTGGTAGAACGGATGCCGCCCTGCGCCGAGGATCTCCGCCTTGGCTGCGAGCGGAAAACTGACGGCATAGCGCGAGTTGCAGAACTGCGCGACCTGCGCCGGCGAGCCCGGCTCCTGCGCACCGAAGTCATTGCAGGGCACCCCCAGCACCAGCAGCCCGCGCGGGCCATAGCGCTGCCACAGGCGCTGCAGGCCGGCGTACTGCGGCGTGCAGCCGCACTCCGAGGCGGTGTTGACGATCAGCGCCGGGCGACCGAAACCCTCCGGCCCGCCGAGCCGGCCGCCTTCGAGGCCCTCGAAGCTCAGCGCCAGCTCAGGCACCGGGAGCCTCGACCCACAGACATTTGCCCTTGTCCGCCATCTTCTTCAGACGGGCATGGTGCGCCTCCAGTTCCGCGGCCGTGGCCGACAGCACCGGCAGCGGCTGGCTGGAAGCACCGATCAGCTCGACGAAGCGCGAACGCCGCGCACCGCCGCCACCGTCCTCGCTGTCCAGCATCAAACGGTTCTGGCCGCCGGTCATCGACAGGTAGACGTCGGCCAGCAGGCGCGCGTCGAGCAGGGCGCCGTGCAGGTCGCGGCCGGAGTTGTCGATCTCGTAGCGCTTGCACAATGCATCGAGGCTGACGCGCTGTCCCGGGTGCAGCTTGCGCGCCATCGCCACCGTATCGGTGACGCTGCAGATGTCCGCGACCTTGAGGGTGAACCCCAGGCGGCCGAACTCGGCGTCGAGGAAGCCGACGTCGAAGGCGGCGTTGTGGATGATCAGCTCGGCGCCCTTGATGTACTCCCACAGTTCCTTGGCCAGCTCATGGAAGCGCGGCTTGTCTGCGAGGAACTCGTTGGTGATGCCGTGCACCTCGATGGCGCCCCGATCGATCTCGCGATCCGGATTGACGTAGCGCCAGAAGTTGTTGCCGGTGTAGCGGCGACCCACCAGCTCGATGCAGCCGACCTCGATGATGCGGTGGCCCTGCGCGGCTTCGAGGCCGGTGGTTTCGGTATCGAGAATGATCTGGCGGGTCACGCGGCAGTCCCGCTGCGGCTGGCGAGCATGTCGTTGATGCCTTCGTTGGCCAGCCGGTCCGCCGCCTCGTTGCCCGGATGGCCGGAGTGGCCCTTGACCCAGTGCCATTCGATCTGGTGGCGCGCGGCCGCGGCATCGAGCCGCTGCCACAGGTCCTGGTTCTTCACCGGCTTCTTGTCGGCGGTCTTCCAGCCGCGCTTCTTCCAGCCCGGCAGCCATTCCAGCAGGCCGGAGCGGACGTAGACCGAATCGGTGTAGAGCTGCACCGTGCAGGCCTCGCGCAGCGCCTCCAGTGCCGAGATCGCGGCCATCAGCTCCATGCGGTTGTTGGTGGTCAGGGCTTCGCCGCCCTTGAGGGATTTGCTGGTGCCGTTGCATTCCAGCAGGGCGCCCCAGCCGCCGGGCCCGGGATTACCCCTGCAGGCGCCGTCGGTATGAATCACGATTTGCTTCACGTCGGGTGTTTTTCCAGTGAGGCCTGTGATTGTGCCGCGGGAGCGGTCACGCCGACCAGCGATTTGACCTGCGCACGCTGTTTGCGGCCGACGAAATTGATCGGGATCACGCGCTTGCGCGCCACCACCATGTAGGCCTCGGACAGCGGCGCCAGCAGCGCGCCCAGGCTCCAGGGGCCGCCGGAGGTACGCGGCGCCATCCACGGGAAGCCGACGCTGAAGCGGCGGATCTCCGTGACCTCGAAGTCCAGCAACTCCAGCCAGTCGCAGATGCGGCCAACGCTGTGGAAGCGCGCGCCGGCTGGAAAGGCGCGGTAGCGCAGGCCCACCAGGCCACGCAGCGACCAGCTGCTCCAGGGGCTGAAGCCGAGCACGAACAGGCGGCCGCGGTCGTTGAGCGCGCGGTTCACCTCGCGCAGCACGTTATGCGGCGAGCGGGCGAATTCCAGGGTATGCGGCAGCAGCATCGCGTCGACGCTCTTGGCCATCAGCGGCAGGTGCTCCGGGTCGATCAGCGCCGAGGAGGGCTCACCGCTGACCGTGCCGAGCACCGCCTTGTGCAGGGTCTCGGCGCTGGCGACCAGCTGGTTGTCGTGGCCCCAGCTGCCAACCTGCAGCACGTGGCGGCCGAACACCTCCGGCAACAGGCGACTGATCTCGCTCTCCTCCAGCGCCAGCAGGCGGCGTCCGCGGGGTGAACGCAGCCACAGATCCAGCGTATGCCGGGTCAGGGGCAGTCCAGCGAGATGAGAGCGTGCTGGGGTCATGGTTTGACCGGATGTGGACAAGGCACCAAGATCATACGCCATGCAGATCATTCCGATCCCGGCATTCCAGGACAACTACCTGTGGACCCTGATCGAGGGTTCCCAGGCCGTGGTGGTCGACCCGGGCGACGCCGCACCCGTGCTGCGCGAGCTGCAGGCCCGCAAGCTGCAGCTGACGGCCATCCTGATCACCCACTGGCACCCCGATCACATCGGCGGCATCGCCGAGCTGTGCGGAGCCTTCCCCGGCATTCCCGTGCTGGGTCCGGCGGCCGAGGCGAAGAAGATTCCCGGCCTGACACGGACGCTGGACGAAGGCGACCGCGTGCAGCTGCTGGGCATGGAATTCCAGGTCATCGCCGTGCCGGGGCATACGCTGGGCCACATCGCCTACTACGCACCGGGCATCCTGCTCTGTGGCGACACCCTGTTCTCGGCCGGCTGCGGCCGCCTGTTCGAGGGCACGCCCTCGCAGATGCACCAGTCGCTGTCGCGCATCACCGCGCTGCCGCCGGATACGCTGATCTACTGCACCCACGAGTACACCCTGGCCAACCTCGCCTTCGCCCGCGCGGTCGAGCCGGAGAACGGCGCCATCGCCAACCAGCTGATGCGGGTCCGCGCCCTGCGCGGCAACCAGGAGCCGAGCCTGCCGACGACGCTGGCGCTGGAGAAGGAGATCAACCCCTTCCTGCGCGCCCACGTACCGGCGGTGGCGCAGGCGGCGCGGCAGTGGTCGGGGGGCTCGCTGCCGGATGGCGTCGCCGTGTTCACCGCGCTGCGCAGCTGGAAGGACCAGTTCAAGGCGCCTGCATCGATGGGAACGGTGTAGGACGTTTCTGACTTCCTCGCCCTTTCCAGGCACTTCATCCCCGCTCGCGCTACCTCCGGTCGGGAGTGGCAAATCTCCGAGCGATGATGAGAACTTGTCTACAGACAGGCGCCGCCAGGCCGTGCACAGTCCGCTCCAGAGTCGAGACCCGATGGAGAAACGCATGACCCTGATGCAGCGACAGATGCCCGACCTCGGTGCCCCCCGCCCGCTGGCCCTGCAGAGCCAGCGCCAGGCGCCGCAACTGCCGACGACGCAGACTGCCAGCGTGCCGATGCGCGGTCCCTCGCTGCCGGCACCGGCCGCACGCTGAGTCGCTGATAACGGTTTGGTCCCGGGGAAGGCGCGGAGATCAGCACGCCTTCCCTTATTTTTCTTCGAACATGAAAAAGGCGCGGCTTCCGCCGCGCTTTTTTGTTCCTGCCAGCTGCCTCAGTGCGCCCGCGCGCCCTCGCCCGCCTCCGGCGGTGCGGCCGGCGGCGACGCCGGTTCGGGCCTGGGCTCCGGCA
This sequence comes from Solimonas sp., assembly GCA_035476855.1. Classification (GTDB taxonomy): domain Bacteria; phylum Pseudomonadota; class Gammaproteobacteria; order Nevskiales; family Nevskiaceae; genus Solimonas_A. The sequence continues at coordinate 8,718 of DATILC010000258.1, forward strand.
CCTTCTCCAGCGCGAACTTCAGCACGTCCTCGACCCAGCGCACCGGCTCGATGTTGAGCTTGCTCTTGACGTTGTCGGGGATGTCCGCGAGATCCTTGACGTTCTCCTGCGGGATCACCCCCGTCTGGATGCCGCCGCGCTGTGCCGCCAGCAGCTTCTCCTTCAGGCCACCGATCGGCAGCACCTCGCCGCGCAGCGTGATCTCGCCGGTCATGGCGACATCGGCACGCACCGGGATGCCGGTGAGCGCTGACACCAGCGCGGTGCACATCGCAATGCCGGCGGAAGGACCGTCCTTGGGCGTCGCGCCTTCCGGCACGTGCACATGGATGTCGTTCGACTCGTTGAACTTCGGATCGATGCCGAAGGCCTTGGAGCGCGAGCGCACCACGGTCAGCGCCGCCTGGATCGACTCCTGCATGACGTTTCCGAGCGAACCGGTCTGGGTCAGCTTGCCCTTGCCCGGCGCCAGCGCCGCCTCGATGGTCAGCAACTCGCCGCCCACCTCGGTCCAGGCCAGGCCGGTGACCTGGCCGACCTGGTTCTTCTCTTCGGCGCGGCCATAGCGGTACTGCGGGATACCGAGGAACTTGTCGATGTTCTTGTCGCTGACCTTGACCTTCTTGTCGGCCGGCTTCATCAGCAGCTGCTTGACCGTCTTGCGAGCGATCTTGCTGATGTGCTGTTCCAGCTTGCGCACGCCGGCTTCACGCGTGTAGGTACGCACGATGGCGCGCAGCGCGGAATCGTTGACCTCCAGCTCGCCGTCGGTCAGGCCGTTCTGCTTCATCTGCTTCGGCACCAGGTACTGCTTGGCGATGGCAACCTTCTCGTCCTCGGTGTAACCCGGCAGGCGGATGATCTCCATGCGGTCCAGCAGCGGGCCCGGGATGTTGAGCGTGTTGGCCGTGGCGATGAACATCACGTCCGACAGGTCGAAGTCCACCTCCAGGTAGTGATCCTGGAAGCTGAAGTTCTGCTCCGGGTCCAGTACCTCCAGCAGCGCCGACGACGGATCGCCGCGGAAGTCCATGCTCATCTTGTCGATTTCGTCGAGCAGGAACAGCGGGTTCTTGACCCCGACCTTGGCCAGGTTCTGCACGATCTTGCCGGGCATCGATCCGATGTAGGTGCGGCGATGGCCACGGATCTCCGCCTCGTCACGCACGCCGCCCAGCGACATCCGCACGAACTTGCGGTTGACCGACTCGGCGATCGAGCGGCCCAGCGAGGTCTTGCCCACGCCCGGAGGACCGACCAGGCAGAGGATCGGGCCCTTGATCTTCTTCACCCGCGACTGCACCGCGAGATACTCGACGATGCGTTCCTTGACCTTGTCGAGGCCGTAGTGGTCCTTGTCCAGCTTGTCCTGGCAGGCCTGCAGGTCGATGACGGTCTTGCTGCGGCGCTTCCACGGCATCTGCGTCAGCCAGTCGAGGTAGTTGCGCACCACCGTCGCCTCGGCCGACATCGCCGGCATCATCTTCAGCTTGTTGAGCTCGGCACGGGCCTTGGTCTTGGCCTCCTTGTGCATGCCGGCGCGCTCGATCTTCTGCGTCAGGTCTTCCAGCTCGGAAGGACCGTCCTCGTTGTCGCCCAGCTCCTTCTGAATGGCCTTCATCTGCTCATTCAGGTAGTACTCGCGCTGGTTCTTCTCCATCTGCTGCTTGACCCGCGAGCGGATCTTCTTCTCGATCTGCAGCACGTCGATCTCGCCTTCCAGCTGCGAGGCGACATGCTCCAGGCGCGGCTTCGGCTCCTGGATCTCCAGCACCTGCTGCTTGTCTTCGAGCTTGAGGTTGAGGTGAGCGGCAATCGTGTCGGCGAGGCGGCCCGGCGAGTCCATGCTGGCCAGCGAGGGCAACAGCTCGGCCGGGACCTTCTTGTTGAGCTTGGAGTACTGCTCGAACTGGGCCAGGATCGAACGCGTCAGCGCGTCGATCTCCTTGTTCTCGGTCGTGGTCGAGGGGTCTTCCGGCAGCGGCGTGCATTCGGCGGTGAGGAAATCGACGCCGAAGTCCAGGCGCGTCACGCGGGCGCGGCGCACGCCTTCGACCAGCACCTTCACGGTGCCGTCGGGAAGCTTGAGCATCTGCAGGATGCTGGCCAGGGTGCCGACCTCGTAGAGGTCCTTCTGCGCCGGGTCATCGGTGTCGGCGGTCTTCTGTGCCAGCAGCAGGATGCGCTTGTCGTCCTGCATGGCGGCCGACAATGCCTTGATGGACTTCTCCCTGCCCACGAACAGCGGGATCGCCATGTGGGGGAAAACCACCACATCGCGCAGCGGGAGTACGGGTGCCGTTCTGTCGGTCAGTGTTTCCACGGATCTTCCTGTCTGGGTCACTGGCATTATGCCGTAACACTCGCAACATGCGGCCGCGACAAAACAAATCAAGAGCGAACCCGCTGCAAGGTCGGGCAACACGCGAGGAGTCCGCGCTTAAGCCCTGATCGGAAAGGCGAATTGACTGTAGCGGTCAACGCACCCGGAAGCTGACCGGCGGCGTCCGCTCGCGCCGTCCGTCAGCGCCCACCAGCTCCGCCCAGACCTGCTGCGAACCGCGCCTCAGTGGCCACAGGTAGCGGCCCTCCCCGGTCGTCACCGGCGGCGCTCCCTCCACATGCCAGATCGCCTCGCGCACCGGCCGGTCCCACTCGGCGATGAATTCGAAGGCCTCCAGCCGATCGGGGATGCGCGGATCCATCGCCAGCATCAGGCCGTCGAAGGGCTGGCTCAGGCGCGGATGCACCGGCCGCAGTTCGGTGACCACCGCCGTCGCCGCTGCCGAAACTGCCGGCGCCGGGCCGGCCTTCTGCAGCGGCCGGTCCGCCGCCAGCTGCGCCAGGGTCGCGCGCACCAGCAGCGCCGGGCCCTGTGCGCCGGTGAGGCCGTCGGTCTCGCGGCCGGAGAGGTTGCCCATCCACACGCCGACGACGTAGCGGCCGTTGTAGGCCACGGTCCAGGCGTCGCGGTAGTCGGTGGAGGTGCCGGTCTTGACTGCGGTCTGTGCCGGGAAGCGCAGCAGGCCGCCGTCGCCGAACTCCAGCAGCCGCGCCTGCGCATCGGACAGGATGTCGCTGATCGCCAGCGCAGCGTCACGGCGGATCAGCTGCTGCTCCGGCCGCGGCTCCTGCCCGGCTTCCTCCAGCGTCAGCGCCTGCCAGCGCCCGCCCCGCGCGAGCGCGGTATAGGCCTGCACCAGTTGCAGCAGCGAGACCTCGCCATTGCCGAGGGCGATGCCGTCGCCGTAGATATCCGGGTGGCGCGTCAGGCCCTCCATGCCCAGCGCGCGCAGGCGCGTGATAAAGGCCTCGCCGCCGACGAACTGCAGCGCCTTCAGCGCAGGGATGTTGAGCGAATTGCCCAGCGCCTCGCGCAGGCTGACGCGGCCGTAGTGGCTGCGGCTGTAGTTGCGGTACTCGTGCAGGCCGGCGTTGACGCGTTCGGTCAAACGCGAATCGTCGATCACGGTATTGGCGTTCCAGCCCTTCTCGATCGCCAGCGCATAGAGCAGCGGCTTGAGGGTGGAGCCGGGCTGGCGCGGCGCCAGCACCGCGTCGATGCCGACCACGTCCGGATGCTCGACGTCGACGCTGGCCCAGGCGCGCACGCGGTTGCCCTGCAGGTCCACCGCCAGCAGCGCGCCCTGGCTGACGCCCTGCGGCCGCAGGGCGCGCAGGCGCTCGCCGAGGAAGCGTTCGGCGCTGGACTGCAGGTCCGCGTCAAGGCTGCTGCGGATGCCCTGCGCCGCCGGCTGGCGGCGCTGCAACTCGGCAACGAAGTGTGCGGCCTGCAGCTCCGGCTGGCGTTTGGCCCAGGACAGGCGTTGCGCCTGCAGCGCGGCATGGCGTTGCGGCGCCAGCAGGCCCTGGTCGAGCAGGCGCTGCGCCAGCCTTGCGATCGCCGCGTCCAGCATCTGCGGCTCTCGCACCAGCCGCGAGGGCGCGCGCACCAGCACTGCCAGCGCCAGCATCTCGCGCTCCGACAGCGTCTCCAGGCTGCGCCCGAAGTAGTAGCGCGCGGCGGGTACGACGCCGCGGCGGTTGGCGCCGTAGGGCACCTGGTTGAGATAGAACTCGAGCACCTGCGCCTTGCTGAAGCGCAGGTCCAGGCGCAACGCCTCGAAGCCCTCGACCCAGCGCGACCACAGCCGGCGCGGCCGCGGATGCAGCACCCGCACCGCCTGCTCGGTGATGGTGCTGGCGCCGCGCAGCGAACGGCCGGCGCGCAGATTCGTGCCCAGCGCCGAGAAGCGCGCGCGCCAGTCGACGCCCCAGTGACTCCAGTAGCGGCGGTCCTCGGCCTCGACGAAGGCGGCACGCAGCAGCGGCGGCACCTGCTCCAGCGCGACGCGCTCCTGCAGGTTCCAGCCGCCGTCGTAGCGCAGGTTCAGCGGCAGGCCGTGGCGGTCGAGCACCAGCGGCTCGGCAGCGGTCTCGGCGTCGAGGTCGAGGCGATCGGGCAGCGGGCGCTGGGACAGCAGAGTTGTAAACAGCAGCAGGCCCAGAAGCAGACCCACGAACCGAAAGCCCCTCTCCCATCGGGAGAGGGGTTGGGGTGAGGGGCGCGCGTCCAGTTGAGAGCCCACGTCGCTAGCCTTACCGGCGCCCCTCATCCGCCCTTCGGGCACCTTCTCCCGAGGGGAGAAGGAAGATACTTTTCATCACTCCGTCACCGTCAACCGCGCCGGCGTGCCGTTGCCGAAGACCTCGGGGCTGTACATCAGCTCCGCATGCGTCTCCGGCGCGGCGAACTCGCCGGTGGCCACCGCCACGCCGATCCAGGCCATGCGGTACTCGCCCTGAGAGACGCTGTCGGCAAAGAAGCGCACGGAATCGTGGCGCAGCTCGCGGTGGTAGAAGGCGTAGCTGCCGCCCTCGGCCAGCGCGGCGTCACCGGCGGGCACGTTGGCCAGATCCGGGTTGATCGGCTCCAGGCCGCCCGGCACCGGGTCCTCGACCGCGACATAGGTCGCCCAGGACGGCACGTTGAGCGTGATGTCGACGCGCAGCTTCTCGCCGCGGCGCAGCTTCAGCGGCGGCTCCAGCGGCACCCAGGTCTTGTCGCGCAGCACGTGGTAGACACGCTTCGTCTCCAGCCCCGCATTGATCGCATGCGCCGCCGACTCCTTCTCGACATAGCTCAGCGCCGCAGTGAAGTAGGCCCGGCCCTTGCCCTGCGAACGGATCGCGATCGGCGCGGCAGGCTCGGCGGCCTGTGCCGGCGTCAGCGGCTTGCGCACCTCCCCGCCCTGTTCGCGGGTGACGCGGGTCTCGCCGAGCTTGGTCTCGCCAAGCAGCACCTGCGCCAGCAGGTCCGGCGTGACCGACTCGAAGCGATCGGCGTACTCGATGAAGGCGCGGGTGCAGAACAGGTTCTCCTGCGTGTTGCCCCACCAGTAGCGGTTGCCGCGGGCCTGGGTGATGGCGCGCGTCAGCTTCATCGGCAGCTCGTTCATGCTGGCATCCCAGCCGTAGCGACCGGTGAAGGCCGACAGCGCGGCGCAGTTGGAGCGCAGCTCCGAGCCCAGCAGCCACCAGTGCCAGCTGGATTCGGAATCCTCGCGCAGCATCAGGCTGCCGGCGGATTCCTGGCCGCGCGAAAGAATGAGATTCCGCGCCTGCAGCATCAGCGCCTCCGTGCCCTCGACCTTGCTCGCCGCCTGCAGGAACAACGCCTGGCCAAACAGGCCCATGCGCGGCAGCCA
>DATILC010000259.1:0-2108 GCA_035476855.1 Solimonas sp.
GGACGGTTCCGCATCGGCTTTTCTTTTCATGCCAAGATGATAGCGCAAGCCCCGTGCCAAACCATTCGCCTCACTGACCCCCGGCATGCGCGACAAACTGATCGAATACGCCCGCCTGATGCGCCTCGACCGGCCCGTCGGCATCTACCTGCTGTTGTGGCCCACCCTATGGGCGCTGTGGTTTGCTGCCGACGGCCCGCCGCCCTGGCCCATCCTGCTGGTGTTCGTGCTGGGCACGGTGCTGATGCGCTCGGCCGGCTGTGCGATCAATGACTTCGCCGACCGCGGCTTCGATCCGCATGTCGCCCGTACCCGTGAACGGCCGCTCGCTGCCGGCCGGATCGAGCCGAAGGAGGCCGTGACCCTGGCTGTCGGCCTGGCGCTGCTGGCGCTGGTGCTGCTGCTGATGCTGCGCAACTGGCTGGCGGTGCTGTGGTCGGTGCCAGCGGTGCTGCTGGCGACGGTCTATCCGTTCATGAAGCGCCATATCGCGCTGCCGCAGGCAGTGCTGGGCCTGGCTTTCTCCTGGGGCATTCCGATGGCCTATGCCGCGGTCAACGGCCGCATCGACTGGGCCGAGGTGCTGCCGCTGATGTGCGCCAACGTCGCCTGGGTCATCGCCTACGACACGTATTACGCGATGGTCGACCGCGAGGACGATCTGAAGATCGGCGTGAAGTCGGCGGCGATCCTGTTCGGTCGCCACGATCGCCTGGCGATCGCGCTGCTGCAGGGTGGGGCGCTGCTGCTGCTGATCCAGCTGGGCCTCAATTCCGGCATGGGCCAGAGCTACTACGCCGGTATCTCGGTGGCCGCCTGGCTGGCGGCCTGGCAGCAGTGGAGCACCCGCGGCCGCGAACCGGCGCGCTGCTTCCAGGCCTTTCTCAACAACCACTACTTCGGCATGGCGATCTTCATCGGCCTGGCGCTGGACTACCTGCTGCGGGGATGGACATGAAACGCCGCGTCCTGCTGTCTGGCCTGCTGCTCGCGACTCTGGTCTGGGCCGGCCCCGCGGTGTCGGCGGACCTGGCCTACACCACGCAGAAGGACCAGACCTACACACCCGCCGGCTGGCCCGCGGTGCTGCAGGCCGATGTCTACAAGCCGACCGCGACCGGCGCCATGCCGGCGGTGCTGCTGATCCACGGGGGCGGCTGGACCGGCGGCAAGCGCAGCCTGATGGAGAGCACCGCGCGCAAGCTGGCGCGGCAGGGCTATGTCGCCGTCACCGCCAGCTACCGGCTCGCGCCCGGCTGGCGCCATCCGGCGCAGCTCGATGACGTGCGCCAGGCGCTGCGCTGGATGCGCGCCAGCCATGCGAGCTTGCAGATCGATCCGCAGCGCGTCGCCGTCTGGGGCTATTCCGCCGGTGCACATCTTGCCGGCCTGCTGGGCGCCTCCGATGCCGCGCCGCAGGATCGCGTGCAGGCGGTGGTCGCCGGCGGCATGCCTGCCGACCTGCGCCACTACCCGGACAATCCACTGATCGGCGCGCTGATGGGCAGCAAGCCGGCGAACGATGCCGCGCGCTGGGCCGCGGCCTCGCCGGTGACGCATGTCGGCCGCAACAGTCCGCCGTTCTTCTTCTACCACGGCACCCTCGACACCACGTTCGAGCTGAAGAACCCGCGGGCGATGAAGGCGGCGCTCGATGCCGCCGGCGTCGAAAGCCGCATCTACGAAATGAACGGCCTCAGCCACATCCCGGCCTTCCAGTTCGACAGCGCCGCGGTACAGGAGGCGCTGGTCTTCCTCGACCGCCAGCTCGGCGGGGCGGGGTCGCCGTAGCGTTTGCTCAGGACGCCGTCTGCCGCGCGTAGCTGGCGGTCAGCATTTCCCACTGGTGTCCCTCGGGCTCGTTCCAGTAGATGCCGCGGCCGCCGTAGCCGGTCGAGACTTGCATATCCACCGGCCCGCGCACCGCGCCGCGATACGGGATGCCGGCGGCCTGGATGCGGCCGAGGATGGCGTCGAATTCTGCATCGCTGACGCGAAAGCAGAAATGCTCGATCGGGAACTCCTCGCCGGTCTCGAAGAAATCCAGGGTCAGGCCGTCATTGAGGTAGACCGCGAAGAACGGACCCTCGCGTGCCGGCCCGCAGGGC
>DATILC010000260.1:0-13549 GCA_035476855.1 Solimonas sp.
GCAGCCACTGGGCCTTCGCCCTGCTGGCACGCCTGGCCGGGCAGGCGCCCTACAACCTCGCCTCGATCCTGAACCAGGGCCTGCGCCTGCAGTTCCGCGCGCCGCTGCCGCGTGACACCGCGCTGCAACTGCGCGGACAGCTGCAGGAAGTGGTCAACGACGGCCGCCGCATCCGCATCCATACCCGGGTCGTCGCCGGCTGGGCGCAGCAGCCGGAAGCAGTGATCATCGACAACTACGCCGCCGTGCCCTTGCGTGGCGCGGCCGACAAGACCGCCGCCGCAGCGCGCGCGGAGCCGACCTTCGAAACCGTCGGGCAGTGGTCCGCCACGGCCGACGACGGCCTCAACTTCGCGCTGCTGACCGGTGACTTCAATCCGATCCACACGCTGTGGCCGCTGGCGCGGCGCACCAAGTTCCGCGGCTGCATCCTGCACGGCTTCGGCAGCGTCGCGCGCACCATGGAAACGCTGCGCAACGCCGGCCACGACATCGCCGACATCGACCTGCGCTTCATCAAGCCGCTGTCGCTGCCCAACGCCGGCCTGGAGGTGCAGGTCGCAGCGCCCGACAGCGACGGCCGCCGCGCCTTCCGCCTGCGCAGCCGCGCCGGCGCGGTGCACCTGGCCGGCAGCTTCGTCACCCGCTGATGGACGACGCTCCGGTTTCGCCGATCCGGATCAGCCGCCGCAGCAGCCTGCTGCTGCGGCAGATGCGCCGCTTCCTGCGGCCGATGCTGCACAGCCTGGCGCTGGCACCGAGCCCGACCTTCCAGCTCTACCAGACGGTGTTTCCGCGGACGCGGCAGCCCCGGGTCGGCCGGCTGCCGCTGAGCTATGCCGGCCTCGGCGGCGCACCCGGCGCCGTGCTGGGCGATCTGCGCGACGCGGACCAGAACCTGGTGCTGTACCTGCATGGCGGAGGTTTCTACCTGCCGGCGATCCCGCTGCTGCACCTCGGCTTCCATGCGCGTCTGTGCCGCGATCTCGGCGCGGTCGGCTTCATGCCCGACTATCGCCTCACGCCACAGCACCGCTACCCGGCAGCGTTGGACGACTGCGAGCGCGCCTACCGCGCGGCACTGGCCGCGGGCTTCGCGCCGCAACGCATCGTGCTGGTCGGCGAGTCCGCCGGCGGCAACCTGGTGCTGACACTGCTGCACCGCTTGCGCCGCCTCGGCCTGCCGCTGCCAGCCTGCGGCGTCTGCATTTCCGCCGTCACCGACCTCACCGGACTCCATGCCCTGCCCTCGCGCCGGCGCAACCGGGCGCTGGACCCGCTGGTGCCGCCCAGCGCGCTGCGCTGCGCACTCGACTTCTATTCGGGCGACGCCGACCGCGCCGATCCCGAGCTGTCGCCGTTGTACGCCAACTTCGCCGGCTATCCGCCGCTGCATTTCCTCGCCGCCGACACCGAGATCATGCTCGACGACAGTGTCTGGGCCGAGCAGCGCGCGCGCCGCGCCGGCGTGATCACGCGCCTCGACATCTGGCCACAGCTGCCGCATGCCTTCCCGTTGTTTGCACGCTGGTTCCCGGAGGCAAGGCAGGCCCGTCACGACATCGCCGCCTTCCTGCGCCAGCACCTGTCCACCGCTCCTGCCACGGTCCCCAACCCATGAACCCGAATCCCGTCCCCCGCGAACGCCTGCCCGTGATCCTGCGCGGCGCGCGCACCGCCTTCCTCGACACCGGCGGCGCCTATTCGCCGCTGATGAGCTACGAACTCGGCGCCCGCGCGATCGCCGGCCTGGTGGCGAAGAGCGGCGTCGACGCGGCGCGCGTCGACGTCGTCGCCATGGGCACGGTGCTGCATGAAGTGGAAACGCCGAATTTCGCCCGCGAGGCGATGCTCGCCGCCGGCCTGCCCGGCAGGATCCCCGCCTACACGCTGTCGATGGCCGGGCTGTCGCCGAACATCGCCGTCGGCACGGTCTGCGACATGATCGCGCTGGGTCGCGCCGATCTCGCCATCGCCGGTGGCAGCGAAAGCTTCTCCGACCCGCCACTGCGCGCGCGCCAGCCGCTGCGTCGCGGCCTGATGAAACTGCACCAGGACGGCTCGGCGAAGAATGCGCTGAAGGTGCTGGGCTCGCTGCGCCCGCGTGACCTGCTGCCGGAGATGCCCTCGGGCACCGACTTCACCACCCGCAAGACCATGGGCGCCTGCACCGAGACGATGGTGCGCAAGTTCGGTGTAGCCCGCGAAGACAGTGACCGCTTTGCGGCGCGCAGCCACGCGCTGGCGCTGCAGGCCTGGGATGCCGGCCGCTACGACGAGGACATCGTGCCGGTGCAGGTGCCGGGCCTGCGCGCAGCCATCACGCGCGACGACTCGATGCGCGGCGACGCCAGCGCCGAGCGGCTCGCAGGGCTCAAGCCGGTGTTCGATCGCGAGAACGGCATCATCACGGCGGGCAATTCCTCGCGCCTGACCGATGGTGCCGGCGCGCTGCTGCTGGCCAGCCTCGGCGCTGCCGAACGGCTGCAGCTGGAGCCGCAGGCCGTGGTGCGCGACTACGTGTTGGCCGGCCTCGATGACCTTCCCGGCGAAATGCTGCTGGGCCCGGCGATGGCGATCCCGAAGCTGCTGCTGCGCAACGGCCTGCGCATCGAGGACATCGAGGTCTGGGAGCTGCACGAAGCCTTCGCCGCGCAGATCCTCGCCAACCAGGCCTGCCTCGCCTCGACGGCATTCGCCGCCGGGCGTCACGGCCAGCCGCAGGCCTTCGGCGCGATCCCGGAAGACCGCCTCAATACCTGGGGCGGTTCGCTGGCGCTGGGCAATCCCTTCGCCGCCACCGGCGTGCGCCTGCTGACCACTGCGGCGCGGCGCCTGCAGCAGGGGCGCGGACGCTACGCCGTGGTGTCGAGCTGCGCCGGCGGCGGGCTCGGTGCGGCGATCCTGCTGGAGAACGCCAACCGGCTCTGAGCCGCGTTCAGGTCGGCATCAGCCGGAGCGCAGGCGCTATGTGTGCTGCCGAACAGAGGCGGCGGCGCATCTGGCGTATACATCGGGGTTGCTGCCCGGCCGGCCCTGCTTTCGCATGCCACCGGCGACTCGAACTCAAGCTGGCAGCGCCTGCGTCCGGCACTCCGCCGCACGCCCAAGACAGGATTCCCGATGACCACCGACTACAACAACACGCCGCCCGCGACCGGGCCGGCGACGCCTGCCGTCGCCCCGCCGGCGCTCACCAAGAACCAGATCAAGGCCAGCGCCCTGGCCGACGGCCTTGCGATCAAGGCCAAGTGGAAGACGCTGATCGCGGAAGCCCGCACGGTCTGGCCGAAGGTGCAGGTCGAGGAACTGGCAACGGTCGCCGGCAACTTCCACGTGCTCGCCGGCATCGTGCAGCTGCGCTATTGCCTCAGCCGCGAGGAATCCAACCGGCAGGTCACGGAATTCTTCGGCAAGCACTACCCGGCCGTCTGAGCGGGCACGGCGGCCGCGGTCTGCGCCTAAGCGCTGCAGCGCACCGACGCAGCGCGGACCCGCGCCCATGGTGATGGGATTCAGCATCCCGACGGCTCGTCCTTCACGAGCCGCGGGATCCGGAGGTCATCATGGACAAGCTCAACGGATCCAAGGCGACGGAGGGCAGCGGCATCGCCGGCAAGCCGGAACCCGCCAGCGATATCCCGGCATTCCCGAACTTCGAACGCATGCGCAAGCAGGCGCCGGACGCCGCAACGCCCGCCGCAGGCCACGACATCGTCGGCCCTTTCACTCGCATCCCGGCGCAGCACAGCGTGAAGCCGCCGATGCGTGCGGCTCGACGGGCGCCGCCCATTCCCGGAGTGGAAGCGCTCAACGACAGTGGCAGCAGCCGGCCGGCTCCGGCCGGGCCCGCTACACCGGCCTGAGCGGCGCGCGCGCCGATGGCAGGCAGGGCAGCAGGCGATCGGTTTCCTTGCGTACCACGGCCTGGCACTCGCAGCGGAGCTGTTCCGGTCGCGGCCGGTCCAGCGACAGCAGCAACCAGCAGCACAACTGCTGGTCCACGGAATGACGATTGCAGACCGTGGTCTGCGCCATCTGCATGATCAGCGACTGGGTATAGCGCAGCATCAGCAGCAGTTCACCGTGACGGTTGAACTCGTCCTGGAGGCTCCGGACAAAGTCCGGCGCGGCTTCCATCAGGGAGTCATGCGCAACTCAACGACAAAATTTGCGCATGACCGGCGACACCACCGGTTAAAGGCCGGCTAAAGGGCCTGGCGCCGGTGGTGTTCCGACCCGCTCAGACCGGCATCAGCCGGTCGAGCATCGGGCTGCTGAAGATGCGGTGCGGGTCGTACTGGTCGAGGCGGCGCAGCGCCCAGTCCCAGTCCTCGTCGGAGCTGGCAGCGGCGCGGAAGCCCTGCGGGATGCGGTCGCCGAGTACCGCCGGATCGGTCCAGGCCGCTTCGCTGCCATAGCCCCAGCCCTTGGACCATTCGACGCGCATTGAGGCGTAGTTGCCGCTGAAGTGCTCGAAGGCCCACAGCTCGAACTCGCGGAAGAATTCGTTGGCCCCTGGCGTGCCGGGGAAGGTCAGCAGGTCCAGCCAGACCGCGACATCCCATTCCGGGTGGTCGGCACGCGGGCGCACGGCCGACAGGGCCGGCGCCTCGGCGCCGGGCACGCCGACGTCGCCCGGCTGGTCGAGGCCGGTGACGCGAATCTCCACCGGGCCGTTGACCGGGTAGCGACCACGCGCCTGGTACCACTCCATCATCGACTGGTACTTCCCGGTGAACTCCGACACCACGCGCTGGATGTTGGCGCGCGAGGTGAGGATGGCGTAGCCGTTGGCGGTGACGCGCAGCGTGGTCGGCTTGACGTACAGCATCAGGTTCTTCGACGGCCCCCAGATGTCTGCCGACAACGTCGCCACCAGGCCGGCAGTGCTGGCCAGGTACTCGGCGTTGCCGAACACCGGCGTGGCCGCGCCGATGCCGCTCATTACCTGGTCGGCGAGATCGTTGACCAGCCTGGGGATGGAGTCGGCAAAGACATAGTTGTAGGGCTGCGACACCGCGCGCGACAGCAGCGGCTTGATCGGGCTGACGCTCCAGACCTTGAGCCAGGGATTGCTGGTGAACGGGAACCAGATCGCCTCGACGCGGCCGGACTGCTCGATGAAGCTGGCCAGGGTACGACCGCCGCTGCCGGGCGCGGCGAACATCTCGCTGGCCGGGATATCCATGCGGCTGACGCAGCGCAGCTTGCAGTTGGCGGCGACGCGCAGTTCCACCTCGGTGACGAAGCTGCGCCCCAGGTGGGTCATCAGCGCCTTGCAGTGCGGGTGCGAGCGCTCGAAGCGGCGCAGCACGTAAGCCTGCTCGCCCTGGTCCCAGACCACGGCGGTAAGGGCAAGGATCAGGTTGCTGAGCGAGCCGAAGCTCTGGCCCGGCTTGCGCGTCTCGCCACGCGCCGGAATGCCGGTGCCGTGGCCATCGACCGCCAGCACGCCGCCGATGGTGACGTCGCCCGGCGCCGGCGCGGCGGTCAGGCCGCAGCCGTTCTGCTCGAGGAAGCCCAGCAGGGTTTCCAGCATCACGCCGGCCTGCACGCGCACCGCGGCCAGCGGCAGCGGCGCGATCATCTGCATCGCGGTGAAGTGCTCGGTGGTGTCGACCATCAGCACGCGCGCGTCGGCCGGCGTATCCGCCGACACCGACAGCGGCGACCAGTTGTGCATGGAGCCGCGCGGACGCAGGCGATATCCCTGCTGTTTCGCCCAGTTGGCGAGGGTGACGACCTGCTGCGGCGTTGCCGGCGCACAGGTCCACAGGGCGTCGATCTTGATATCGCCGGCCCAGTTCTCGAAGCCCTGGCGGTAGACGGCAATGCCGGCCGGGAAGTCCGACGGCGGATCACCGGCGGCGGCATCGGCGGGCGTCAGCCGGAACAGCGGTGCCCAGGCAGCGGCCGCAGCCAGCGAAGAAACGCCCTTGACGAACTGGCGGCGCGACACGCCGGCACCCTGCGCGCTTCGATCGGCGCGTTCACTGTTTTCCTGTGACAAGAATCCCCCCGCGGCTTTGATGTTCGGACCGGGCCAATGGCGCGGATCCAGACTCCTCACCCTTGATCATGCGGGATGCGGGCGGCGGCGGATCTACGTCAAATGCAGGGGGACACTGCAGATTGCAATCAGCCCGGGCGCGATCGTGCAGTTTGCGACATTGCAAGCCTTTGATCGGGCTGCAGAAAATTCCGTCGCCGAAGCCATCGGCATTGAATCCAGGCGTGATTGTAGGAATTCGCCTGCAAGGCGACGCGGCGAATCCGACGTCGGCGGGCAATCCTGCGACAGGCAGGCTCCGATCCGAACGCGCGCTCAGGCGGCGACGGGCGGTCTACTTCGAATCGTCGTCATGGCGCCGGCCCGGTTCCGGCGACGGCAGGCCGCGCTGGCGCCGGCGTGCGCGTCGCAGCAACAGCCAGTCACGCAGCGCGGCAGGGTGCATGCCCGGGGCCTGGTGCATGGCGCGTTCGCCGAGATAGGTCAGCTCGTAGGATTCCGCGTCGCGCGGCGCAAGCAGCAGCAGGCGCCGCAACAGCAGCTCCTGCAGGGCCTGCTCCAGGTCACTGCGCCGCAGGCCGGTCTTGCGCCATTCGCGCTCCAGCAGTTCACGGCCCAGCACGCCGCCACGCGGCTTGCGCAGCGCCAGGTAGATGTCGAGCAACGCGCGCATGCGGGTACTCGGGTGAATCCGCATCACCAGCCTCCTCAGCCAAGGATTCGCTGCAGGATCTGCGGGACAAACTACCACCAGCGGCCAGCTAAAGGACTTCGACCGCGTTGTCGCCGTCGCCGTAGCGCGCCAGGAAACCGCGGTTGCGACCGCCTTCCTTGGCCCGGTACAGCAGGGTATCGGCGGCGTTGAGGACCTGGTCCGCGGTCTCGCCGACCGGTACCAGCCAGACCGCGCCCACGCTGGCAGTCAGGCTCACGTCGGGGCCGCCATCCGGGGCCGCCAGGCGCAGGTTGCGCACCGCCTCCAGCAGCTGCAGCACCATCTGCGGCATCGACTCCGGGCTGACGTCGTAGCGCGCCAGCACGAACTCCTCGCCGCCGAAGCGCGCGCACAGGTCCCAGGGACGGCGCGCGAAGTTCGAGGCCAGCGCCTGGCCGACGATGCGGATGACGTCGTCGCCGAACAGGTGGCCGTGGCGATCGTTGATGCGCTTGAAGTGGTCGATGTCGACGAACACCACCCCGACCGGCTTGTGCTCGCGCCGCCCCATGCCGAGCAGCCGCAGGTACTGGCGGCTGAACTCGCCGCGGCTGGTCAGGCCGGTCAGTTGGTCGGTGCAGAGCAATGCGGTGGCATAGCGATGGTTGATCCAGGCCGCACGCGCCAGCCATTCCTGGGTCAGCGAGCCGAAGATCGCGATGAAAGCCATGTAGCTCAGGCTCTTGGCGTTCAGCTCCGGCGTCGGCATGTTGCTGAAACCCAGTTCCAGCGCCACCGAGGTCCCCAGCAGGATCGCGCCGAGCCACATCACGCGGCGCGAGGAAAAGCCGCCGAAGATGGCAACGGCGACGATGACGATGCCGAGCATCTCGTGCGGGTAGACCAGCTCGCCACGCAGGGCGTGGTAGCGCAGCAGCAGGGTGCCGCCGGCGAACCAGATCACGCCCAGCGATTGCAGCGCCTTGCGCAGGCGATGCGGCACCGAGGGCACCAGGGTCGCGGCACCGGCCAGCAGGCACAGCGCCACCACGCTGAGGGCGATCTGCCGCAGCTGCGACAGGAACTCCGGCGCCGGCGTCAGCAGGCGGTCCTGGAACAGTGCGGCATTGGCGAAGCCGAAGGCCCCGAGCAGGAACAGCGCCGCCCGCGAGTAGCGGTAGCGCCAACGCTGCGAGCGGCGGAAGGCATCCTCCAACGGCGGGGCAAAGGCCTGCCAGAAGCGCCTCTGGCCCTTGGCTTTCTCGATCTCGCTGAGTGACTCCATCCCCGCACCTGTGGGCCGGGCTGCAATGCCGGTCCATCGTTGATTTTATGGCGCATGTTGCCAGAAACCGCCCCCCGGGACCGCCCGCCCCTCAGGCTTCGTGACCGGCTGCCTACTCCAAGCGGAGGAATTCGATCCGGCCGGGGTTTGTTACCAATACGCAACCCTGGCGGAACCCTGTCCGCCCATGACCATGACAATTCGAGGAAACACCGTGACCACCGCCACCCCTTCGCTAGAACTGCGCACCACGCCGCAGGTTCCCGGCCTGCCCCTGCTGGGCAGTGTCCTCGGCATGGCCAAGGACCCGGCACAGTTCTTCGTCGACAACTACCGCAAGTACGGCCCGGTGTTCCGGGTCAACGTGCTGGGCAACACCTACTGCGTGATCGCCGGCGTCGAGGCCGCAAACTTCCTCGGCACGCGCGAGGGCAAGGAATCACTGCGTTCCAAGGAGTTCTGGCAGGGCCTGGTCGAGGAGTACGGCGCCACCCGCATGCTCACCGGCGAGGACGGCGAGTCGCACAAGCAGCTGCGCGACATCATGCGCAGCGGCTATTCGCGCGAGTCCATCAAGGGCCGCTACAACGAGCTGGTGACGATCACCGACGGCGCCCTGAAGCGTGACTGGCCGGTCGGCAAGTCGGTCAGCGTGCTGCCGGCGATGCAGTACATGGTGGTCGACCAGCTTGGCACGATCCTGACTGGCGCCGCGCCGCTGGAGTACGTCAAGGACATCCGCGTCACGATCCTGCACATCCTCAACGTGCTGGTGACGCGCCAGCGTCCGAAGTTCCTGCTGAAGAATCCGCAGTACAAGAAGGCCAAGTCGCGCGTGTTCGAGCTGGGCCGCAAGATGATCGAGCAGGCCAAGGCGCGCTCGACCACCGTCAAGGAAGAAGATCGCAACCTGATCGACGACATCTACCACGCGCACCTGACGCAGCCGGACGTGATGCCGGCCTCCGACCTGATCGTGACGCTGACCGGCCCCTACGTCGCCGGCCTCGACACCGTCGCCAACACCACTGCCGCGATCACCTACACGGTGCTGAAGAACCCGGACGTGAAGGCGCGCGTGCTGAAGGAAGTGGACGAGCTGTTCGCTGCCGGCACGGTCGACGAGGAAGGCTTGCTGAAGAAGCTGCCGTCGCTCAACGGCGCGATCATGGAGACGATGCGCCTCTACCCGATCGCCGTGGCGCAGATGCGCTGCGCGACCAAGGACTTCGTGTTCGAAGGTCACCAGATCAAGGCCGGCGAGATGATCTACATCGCCACCAGCGTGCCGCACTTCATGGAAGAGTACTGGCCGAACGCCAAGAAGTTCGACATCGACCGCTATGCCAAGCCGCGCGCCGAGCACATGCAGCCCGGTGTCTACTCGCCCTACGGCCGCGGCCCGCACACCTGCCTCGGCAAGAGTCTGGCGGAAGTGCAGATCGCGCTGTCGATGGCGCGTCTGTTCCACAAGCTGGAGCTGGAACTCGATCCGCCCAACTACGAGCTGAAGACCAAGACCGCGCCGACGCCGGGGCCGGCGACCAGCTTCAAGGTCAAGGTGATCGGCTACCGCAACTGATTGCGACAGACGCGCTTCAACGAAACCCGGCCCCGTGCCGGGTTTCGTTTTTTCCTTCGCCTTACATGGCGCCGTCCATGGCGGGACCTCGTCTCCCGATCTACCCACTGTGCGGCCATCCATGGCCGCCCGTGAGCCACCGCAGGCGATGCCATTCAGGCATCGCCACGGCGCGGCGGCTCACCTCGTCGCATTGAGGGATTCGCGGCCGGAACGCGCCGGCAATACTGGCCGCACGATGAGCGTCATCCCGCCATGAGCGTCCCCGTGGACTCCGCCAGCCTGCCGACAGGGGAAAGCCATGCGCTGACGCCCGATGAGCGCCGAGCCTGGCTCGGCTTCATCGCCATGAGCTTCGGCGCGTTCATGGCCTTCCTCGACATCCAGATCGTTGCCAGCTCGATCAACGAGATCCAGGCCGGCCTCGCCGCCACGCCGACCGAGCTGGCCTGGGTACAGTCGGCCTACCTGATCGCCGAAGTCATCGCGATCCCGCTGTCCGGCTACATGACCCGGATGATGTCGACGCGCATCTACTACACCGTCAGCGCGCTCGGCTTCACCCTGGCCAGCGCGCTCTGCGCGACGGCCTGGAACATCGAGTCGATGATCCTGTTCCGTGCGCTGCAGGGCTTCCTCGGCGGCGGCATGATCCCCTGCTCCTTCGCGGCGATGTACGCGCTGTTCCCCTCGCCGAAGAAGCGCCTGGTGCCGCAGGTGGTCGCCGGCATCACCATGAGCACGGCGCCGGTGCTGGGGCCGATCCTCGGCGGCTGGATCACCGCCGCGACGTCCTGGCACTGGCTGTTCCTGATCAACCTCGTGCCGGGCCTGCTGGTGGGCGCGATGGTCTGGCAGCTGGTGCGGATCGACCGGCCCGACTGGGCGCTGTGGCGCAGCATCGACCTGCGCGGCAGCCTCTACATGGCGCTGTTCCTCGGCACGATGCAATGGGTGCTGGAGGAAGGACCGGGCCACAACTGGCTGCAGGACGACGGCATCGCCTGGTGGGCCACGGTCTGCGCGGTGTCCGGCGTGCTGTTCTTCCACCGCGTGACCACGCATGACAATCCCATCGTCAGCCTGCGGCCGTTCCGCAACCGCCATTTCCTCTGGGCCAACATCGCCGCGCTGCTGCTGAGCATCGCGCTGTTCGCCACCAACTACATCGTGCCGGTGTTCCTCGGCCAGCTGCGCGACTTTACCTCCGAGCAGATCGGCAACACGCTGATGGTCGGCGGCGTCTCGATGTTCCTGGCCGCGCCCTTCGCGGCGCGGCTGACACGCAAGTACGACATGCGCCTGCTGTTCGCGATCGGCGCAATGCTGGTCGCGATCGGCAGCTGGCTGATGACCGACCTCACCGCCGACACCGGCTTCGCCGAGCTGGCACTACCGCAGTTCCTGCGCGGCGCCGGCTTCATGCTGGCGCTGGTGTGCTGCTCGACCCTGTCGCTGTGCACGCTGCCGATGAGCGAGCTGAAGAACGCCAGCGCGATGTACAGCCTGATGCGCAACCTCGGCGGCGCGCTCGGCCTGGCCTCGATCAACACCATCATCTTCTGGCGCCGCGCGGTGCACGAGCAGAATCTCACCGAGTCGCTGAGCCTGTCGCGCGCGCCGGTGCGCGACTTCCTGGTGGAGCACGGCAGCTGGTCGCGCGAGCTGCCGATGCCGCTGCTGGAACTGTCGATGCGCATCGAACGCCAGGTCAGCGTGCTGACCTACAACGACGCGCTGATCCTGATCGCCTGGGTCAGCTGCCTGGCGGTGCCGATGCTGCTGTTCACCTCGCGCTACCGGCTGACCGAGAACCCGGCGGCGGCAGATTAGGGCCTGTTCACGAAGATATTTCCGTCGCCTTTTTTTCTTCTGCTCCGGTGGTGGTGGCGGATCGGGGAGCTGGTAATCTTTATCGCGCGCCGGCGCGCAACCAGCCATTCAATAACCGTCTTCGAGCCAGGAGGATTGGCGAATGATCAGGACTTGCAGGGCGCTGCTGATGGCCTGCTGTATGGGCCTGCCCGCCGCCGCGCTGCACGCCCAGGCGCTGGTCATCGAGGCCCGACCTGCGCCGCAGGCGCCTGTCGCCGTGAAGTATCCGATGTACGAGGCCGCAAAGAACGGCGATGTTGCCGCCATCGAGCGGCTAGCCCGGCAAGGGAGTTCGGTGGAGTTCGTGTGCGAACGCTGCTGGACACCGTTGAACTGCGCCGCCTTCCATGAACGCCCGGAGGCGGTGCGGACGCTGCTGCGGCTGGGGGCCGACCCCAAGGGGAAAATGTACAACGGGGACACGGCGCTGCATGGTGCCGCGGGTGTGGGCAACCTTGAGATCACGCGCCTGCTGATCGAGGCAGGCGCCGACGTGAATGCCATTGACGGCGAGAAGCGGACGCCGCTGGATCGTGCTGCGGTGAATGGACGGCGCGAGGTGATCCGGGAGTTGCTGGCGCACAAGGCCGGGCCCAAGCTGGACGATGCGATCTGGCTTAGCAGCCTGTGCTGGGTGATCGGCATGGAAGACATCGAAACCCTGCGACTGCTGCTGCCGTTGGGCCAGCGGCCGCTGCGCGAGGCCGTGGTTGCGCAGCCCCCGCGCAAGGGCATGGCCGGACCTTCCGACTGCCACCCCCTGCACTACGCGATGTCCATCCATAATCCGCAGATCACGCAACTGCTGCTGGAGGCTGGGGAGGATCCGGAGGAAACCGTTGCGGGGGCCGGCCAGACCCTGGTCGTCAGGGCCGTTTGCGAATCCCGTACCTCCGAGCAGCGGGCCAAGCTGTCACTGCTGCTAAAGCATGGCTCGCGACAGCTGAACCAGAGGAACGACCGCGGCCAGACCGCGCTGCTCTGCGCGGCCGAGGATGACGAGGTCGAAACGATGCGCCTGCTGCTCGAGGCCGGCGCCGATCCGGACCTCGTGGGCAAGGCGGGGATGACCGCGCTCGATTACGCCGTCAAGAAGCGTTCGGTAAGGGCGCTGGGCCTGCTGCTGGCCCACGGCGCCAGCGTCACGCCCAATGCCGGGATTCTCGGTGCCGCCTCGCATCCATACGGCGTCGGCGCGCTGTTGGTGACCGCGTTGCAGCCGTACCTGGAGCAGGAGGCGACCGAAAAGTGCCCTGGGATCATCCCGCCGAATCCGGCGAGCGGCACCGTGAACAAGCCGAGGCGCAGGCTGAACCCGCTTGAGGCGGAGGATTTCCCGCTGGCGCAGCTGGAAGCGTTGGCAACCGGCGTGACGCTCAAGGAGGAACAGGGCTCGCCCTGCCCGGCGCGGAACGAGGCGGGGGAGGCACTGCCTTTCAATTACCGGGCTGAGCGCAGGCCGCGGGACGACAGGCTCCACGCCTGGTCGCCGGATGGCACGTCCAAGTACGAAATCGTCGCGGACGATGACCGGTCCACTCTGATCGTGAGCCGGCGCACGGACGGCAAGCGTGTCGAACTGGCCCGCCACACGACGCAATGGATCCGGGATTCACTGCGGGCGGAGTTCAAGGATTTGATCAGCGACATGCCGCGGGAAGGCACGCCGGAAGAGCGCAAGCGTGCGGAGCAGTTCATGGAAAGCCGGCTCGCGGAGCTGCTGAACGCCAAGTACCGCTACCGCGCCGAAAATCTACGGCTGTCGGCGGATGGACGTTATCTGTTCTACAGCTTGAGGCCGGACCTGGGGGGCTGGTTCATTGCCGGCAAGACGGTACGCCACTTCGTCGTTGACGTGCAGGCCCGGCCAGCGCAGGTCTGGCGGATCGACGGCGACCTGACTGAGGTGCAATGGCATCCGAATGCGCGCGACCTGTACGTGCTGATGCGGGAGCCGCTCGAAGCGCGAAAGCCGCGGGCGATAGACGATACGCTGCCAAGCTATCGGTGGGTAGCGCGCTTTCCCTGAGATCTGATTAGCCGCCGGTCGGCCGCATCTGCGCCTCGCGGCATTTCTCGGCGCCCTCTTGATGACCTCGACCGACGGCGAGCCTGAATGCCGTTGTTTTCAGCGGTGAG
>DATILC010000261.1:0-41794 GCA_035476855.1 Solimonas sp.
GATGCGAGGTCGACATCATCTATGTCGGCCTCGCATCACCTGAATTGCACATCCAGCGAGTGGCCGAGCGTGTTCGCCGTGGTGGTCACGACATTCCGGAGGACAAGATTCGCGAGCGATACCGGAACAGCCTCGTCAACCTGGCAAACTTCATTGGCACTCCGGCATCAATACGCGTCTTTGACAATAGCGAACAAAGTGCCGACGGCACGCCGATGCCCTTCGAGGTGTTCAAAATCCAGGATGGAGCCTTCACGTTCGAAGTGCCTCCAAAGAATGTGCCTCGCTGGGCAAAGCCCTTGATATTGCGAGCGGCCAAGTTCTACAAACTGTAAGCCGCCTTCCGAGCAGTTTGGCCGCCATGCCGGTCGGCCCATTGGCGGTTTCCGATGAGGTGACTCTCGAGCTACAGCTGCGCGGTCTGGAGCAGAACCTGGCGGAAGGACACATGCAGTCGGCCCAGGCTCCCCGCATCCTGTCAGTGCTGCGCAAGATGGTGAACGACCTCAAGCGTGTGGGTCGCCGTGGTGGCGGTGGCTTCTACGACTACGCTACGTCCGGAAAGTCCCTCTGGACGGGGCTGGCCCAACACTTCCCGGTTTCCTCCAGCAACCGACGGCAGACGAGGTGAAGATCCGTCTCCTGACGATCCAGGCGCTCGAGGCCGCTCGCTGCGTCGAGGCCAGTGTCGTGGTGCATGCCGCGGATGCCGATATCGGCTCGATTCTCGGAATTGGCTTCCCCGCCTGGACCGGCGGCACCCTCTCATACATCGACACCGTGGGTGTCCAGCGCTTCGTGCGTGAGTGCGAGCACCTTGCCGCTGCAATGGCCCCCGCTTCATGCCTTCCGACTGGCTGAAGCAGCGCGCCGCCAGCGACGTGCTCTTTTACCCGGTGCAGTGCGCCGCCGCTTAGTTCAGGAGCGCCCGCGGCGAGACCACAAAATGGCATCGCGATGATCGAGATGGCCGGCCTGGGGCCCCGCCCCTGCTGGCTGCAGTGCCGATGATTAAATTCTGGTCCCTAGATATAGCCATACGCTAATTTGCCATACACATTCTAATCAGCCGGCCTCCAGGGTTCCGGAGGCTGTACCCGGCGGAAGAGGCCGTGAGAACGGCTGAGCGACAATGGGTGGACCTCTGCTCAATGCCAAGTCGGAGATCATCGTCTCGAGGTATCACGCGGCAAGGAGACTGAAGGGCCTTGCACTGATTAAAAACCGGGATATGCAGACGAACGCGGCACTGAAGCGACTGGCGGCTCTTTTGACCCGACTTGAACAAAAATTCCCGCCGTCAGCCAAAATTGCAGTGGCAGTGAAACGAGGGCGCGGTCGGCCGAGAAAAAATGAAATTTAGTAACTGCAATTTAGTTAAAAATTAAACCCAGTTTTTACATTAGTTTTATCACTTAAGTGTCTTATTTAAATCATAAATTTTGCGTTGCGCCCATGATGGACTGGACCGACAGTCGTTATTTATGAATAAAATCAGGGCACTAAGCGCAGCGTTTCCCCTGTAGCACTTCTTGTAGCACCGCAATGGCCTTGGCGTTGGTCGCCAATGCTGCCTGCGCGCCGGTTATCGCTTTCCGAGCAACTCGGATCGCCCCCCGCCACCGTCTTCGGGCCCTCAAGCTTCGGCGATCGAACAAACCTTCGAACACCTCTCCCGGATTCCTGCCATCGACCCACGAAATCGCTCGGACCAGTAGCAACGATGCGAACCACCGGGTAGCGGCGCAGCGATCGCCTGTTGGATTGCGCAGCCGTTTCACAATCGCGGCGCATTGGGTGTGCACGGGCTTTGTCGACGGCTTGGTCGACCGAAGCCGCGGCTGTTTCAAGGTTGACACCACCGCCAAATTGAACGATTCACTGCGAATCGACCAATTGCTATACTGTGGTCCCGATGATTGGAGATTCGCCATGAAGGAGCTGTCGATCGACGCCACGGTGGCCAAGACGAAGTTCGGCAAGATGAAAGAGGTTGCCGAAAAGACGGTGGTCGCAGTAACGAAGCGCGGGGCCGTCTCGTTCTACCTGGTGTCCCCGAAGCGCTATCACGCCATGAAGGGGCGCATGGGCATCGAGACCAGCGAGCTACAGAAGCTGACTGACGAATACAACCGGATGGCATCTGCGATGCAGACACCCCAGCACGCGGCGGCCGTTGATCGGCTGATGAGCATTTCGGAAGCCGATCTGCGCGCCACGCTCGACGCCGAGTACGACCGGACACCGCCTCCCGCGAAGCTGGAATCCAGGCGTCAGAAGCCGGGAGTTCGCCTGGTCAAGGTCTCGAAAAATGACTCGACCCCGAAGAAGGCGCCGTACCTGCGATCCGTCACTCGGAAGACCCCGTCCGACAAGGTGAAGGTCGCCGCGAAGAACAAGGTGAAGTGAGGTGGCAGGTCGGATCCTCGTAGCGGCCGGGACAAACGGTGCCGGCAAGAGTTCGATCGTCCAGCGCTTCGTCGAGGCCCAGGGCGGCGCGTACTTCAATCCCGATCAGGAGACGCGCAAGCTGGTCTCCAAGGGGGTCGCGGCGGATGAAGCCAACGGCATGGCCTGGAAGATCAACTACGACATGCTGCGCGCGGCGATCGACGACGATCGCGATCATGCCTTCGAGACAACGCTCGGCGGGAACTCGATCGCCTACGAGATGATGCGGACGCTCGCGACGGAGCGCCGGCTGACGATCCTGTTTGTTGGACTGACCTCGGTCGAGTTGCACATGCAGCGCGTTGCCGAGCGCGTCGCCCGCGGCGGCCATGACATCCCGGAGGACAAGATCCGCGCGCGGTACACGCGAAGTCGGGAAAACCTCCTGTCGTTCATTGGCACGCAGGCCCAGATCCGGGTGTGGGACAACAGCGAGCAATCGGCTGAAGGCCGACCCAAGCCAAAGCTGATGTTCTCAATCGCGGACCGGCAACTCGATCTGCCGCAGGATTACGATCCCGCCCGTGTTCCTGAATGGGTGAAGCCGCTGCTCGCGCGTGCGTTCAAGTTCTCTACGATTGCTGGCGTGTGATTGGCAGGCGCCTTCCGCCACGCCAGTGGTTGCCGCCCTTCCCTGCGTAGGCCCCATAACGGCAGGTTGTCGTCGCTACCACGAAAAGCTGGAGGGCTTCGCTTTAGATGGACACATCCATGGCAGCCTCGAACTCCGGACCGATCCTGCCTCTGCAGAGGTGGATCACTGCTTCGCTTTCCTTCCGCGTCAGCAATTCAAACATGGCGGCCTCTGCGTAAATTGTCGCGCAAGTACAAAGGTTGCTACTGGGCCCTGTTTTTGAACGCAGAGACTGCTGCTGCGGTTTCCGCGTCGAACGCCATCGCGGAGTTCCACGAGGCCACCTGCTCCAGTCCATCGGAGACGCTGTGGTCTCGCGAAAAAATCAGACTCTGCTTCACGCCGCGAGTGGCGATCGGGGGTTTTTGGGCGATGAGCAGTGCCAGATCACTCACTCCCTTGAGCAACGCTGGACCATCTTGGAAAACCTCACTCACCAGCCCGATTTCCTTGGCTCTGCTGGCAGGGACGATCTCGGCTGTGTACGACAACTCGGTCAGCACCGCCATTCCGACGACATGGCGCAGGCGCTGCGTCGACCCAACGTCGGCCACAATGCCGAAGTCGATTTCCTTTATGCAGAACTTCGCATCGGCACTGGCATATCGGAGGTCACACGCGGCTGCCAAATCCAGCCCACCGCCGATGCAAGCCCCCTGCACTGCAGCGATAACGGGAATTGGGAGCCGCTCTACGGAAGATATGGCGTCTTGTAGCTTGAGAATTTCCTGCTTCAGGCGCCCTCGCCCGAGCGGACCAGCCCCATTGCGTGCGTATCCCATGAGACGCTCAAGGACTTCGATCTCGATTCCGGAGCAGAAGTGACGGCCGTTCCCGGCCAGGACGACTACGCGAATATCTTTCTGGGTCTGAATCCAGGCCATGATTCGCGGGATTTCGTCCCAAGCGGCCTCATCCAAGGCGTTTGCACGCTCGGGGCGATTCAGTCGCACCCATGCAACAGCGCCGTCGGTGGTTACTTTGATTGATCGAAGGGCTAGTTCATCAGCCCGATCTTCCATGCCGGCGTCGCTCATGCTGCCTCCCTGGGCAATGCCACAGCGCTATCAACCGGTGAACTCGCGGCCGAAGATGTGACGCGCGATCACCCAACTCTGGATTTCGTTGGCGCCTTCGTAGATCTCGCCGATCTTGGCGTCCCGGTATATCGATTCAAGGGGATAATCCTGGCCGGGGCCGGAGAGCGTGCGGACAAAACCGTAAGCACCGCAGACCTGGATCGCATCCCGCGCAACGTCACAGCCCAGGCGAGAGCCGGCGATTTTGGCCATGGCGGCTTCGATATCGGCATTTCCTTCCTTGTCGAAGCGAAGGGCAGCCTTCTGGTAGAGGCTGCGGGCCATCTCGATCTGCAGGGCGTGCTCGGCGAAGCGGAACTGCCAGTGCTGGAAGCGGGCAAGCTCCCGCCCGAACACCTTGCGGCGAGTCATGTAGTCCGTGGAGTAGTCGAAGGCGGCTTGGGCCATTGCGACGCCAATGGCACCGATTCCCATGCGTCCAAGAACCAGGGCTCCGATCGCGGTGCGCAGGCCGCCGCCCTCATTGCCGACAACATGATCGTCCGGGACGAAGACGTCCCGGAAGGTGACGTCGGCGGTGAGTTGTGCGTGATTGCCCATCTTGAGATCGGGCGCCGACACCGTGACGCCGGGGCTGTGAAGGTCCGCCAGGAACATGGTGAGGGTTTCGCCAGTGCGGCAGAGCGCGAGTATCAGGTCGCCGGCCACGGAGTTGGTGATCCAGCGCTTGCACCCGTTGATCTTCCAACCGCCCTCGGCTTTGGTCGCCACGGTTTGCATGGATTGGACCGACAGGTCCGTGCTCGCCTCGGGTTCGCTGGTGGCAAAGCACCCTACGAACTCGCCGCGTATCAGCTTGGGAAGATAACGATTGCGGATGGTGGCCGGAGCACGCTCAAGGGTCTTTCCGACCAGGATCGCCTGACCGTCGTACAGTGCTGACGCCAATCCGCGAGAGTGATACCCAAGTTCCTCCAGAACGGTGACCGTGGCCAGCGTCGGGAACTCGAGCCCTCGACCACCTACGTCGGCGGGGTAAGGAATGGTGTAGAGCCCAGCTCGTGCCATCGCATCGAACTCGGCGCGAGGGAAGGACTCCTTGGACTCCGGCGTTGTGTTCAGGCGATGGGCTGCGGGACGAATCACGTCCTCGCAGAACTGGCGGACCTCCTGCCGGACCCGCCGGGTCTCATCCGGCAAGAACATGTCGTTGAAGATTGTGTCGGCGCGACGGCGGGGATGGTTCATGATTTTTCCTTGGAACAGATTCGAAAGTGGGCGTGATGGGCCGATGGTCGCTCAAAGATCAGCGTGATGCCGAGATGAGACGTGCATTTCCCCACGATAGAAGCTGCATCTCGCGCAACTTCGAAATACCGTCGGCTTCGATGCATGGCACGCTAGATCACACCCTCTCGTTGCAATGCTTCGATGCTTGTCTCACCCAAGCCCCAGTCTCGAAGAACAGCAACGCTGTGTTCACCGGGCGCAGCGGGAGGACAGCGAATGTCCCCAGGAGTGCGACTGAACCTTGGCGCCGGTGCCGGCTGCAGAACACCGTCCACGGTCGTGAATACCCTGCGCTCCTGGTTGTGGGGATGCTTGGGCGCCTCATCCCAGTCCAGGACCGGGGCAAAGCAGGCGTCGGTACCTTCCAGGAGCGCACACCACTGGTCCCGGGTCTTCGTCGCCAGCACCGCAGCGATCCGGCGCTTCAGTTCCGGCCACTTCGTCCGGTCGTTCTGCGCGTCGAATTCCGGAGCAGACAAGCCCAGCTTTTCGCGCAGGAGCGCATAGAACTGCGGCTCGATGGCACCAAGGGCGACATGCTTGCCGTCTGCGCAGGTGTAGGTGTCGTAGTACGGCGCACCGCCGTCCAGCATGTTGGAATTGCGCTCGTTGGACCACTGGCCGTCGGCCTTGAAGCCGTACATGGCGGCCGAGAGCAGAGCCGCACCATCGGTCATGGCGGCATCGATGACCTGCCCCCTGCCCGACCGCCTGGCTTCCAGCAGCCCGCAGACCAAGCCGAAGGCCATCATCATGGCTCCGCCACCGAAGTCGCCAACAAGATTGAGCGGTACAGCGGGCGGTGTTCCTGGCCGTCCCATTGCGCTCAAGGCACCTGTCAGGGCGACATAGTTGATGTCGTGCCCCGCGGCTGAAGCCAGGGGGCCGTATTGACCCCAGCCCGTCATCCGCCCGTATACGAGCTTGGGGTTTCGCTGCTGACAGATCTCTGGCGACAACCCGAGGCGCTCCATGACGCCAGGCCTGAAGCCCTCCAGCAGGGCGTCCGCCTGGTCGACAAGAGCGAGCGCCGTCTGAACGCCGGTGGGTTTCTTCAGGTCGAGGGCAATCGATCTGCGCCCGCGGGCCAGCACGTCGAATCGCTGATGGGAAAAGAAGGGCGACGCCGGTGCCCCGGGCCGCCGCTTCTGGTCGATGCGGATCACTTCCGCGCCCATGTCCGCGAGCATCATGGCGCAGAACGGCGCAGGCCCGAGGCCTGCCATTTCGATGACCTTCAGGCCCTGCAGCGGACCCTGCGCGATCAGGGCCTTGGAGTCAGTCATGGTGTTGCCTCAGTGGCCGAAGACTTCTGCTTCCGGGACCATTTCCACCGCGCCCGGAGCAGGCGTCGAGGACTCCGTGGCCTGCGGAGCCTCAGCGGAAGCCGGCGCTGAACTTTCTGTCGACGGTGCGGGAGCTTTCACGGCATCGACCGGTTCCTGGGCCGGTTCCGTCGCAGGCGCAACATCGGCGGGCATCGCGGGCTCTTCGAGCGCCGGATCAGGTGCAGTCTCGTTCTCCGGAACCGGAGGGGCGGCGGAGTGGCGAGGAGCAGCCGCGGGCTCGTCAGCCTTGCAGGATTCCAGTCCTCCCGACTGACCGTCGATCAGCTTGAGTTCCACGCGGCGGTTCTGCGCCCGGCCCTCCTCGGTTTCGTTGTCCGCAACCGGATTGCCGCCGCCGTAGCCCATCGGACTCAGCCGATCGCCAGCGACACCGCCATCCACAAGCTTCCTGGCGACGGCGCATGCGCGGCGCTGCGACAGGCGTCGGTTGTAGTCCTCGCTGCCGACCGCGTCGGTGTGGCCCGCGATCTCGACGCTCACCGACGACGATGCCAACGCCGCAGACACCTCGGCGACGGTGCCCTCCGCCACAGGCGTCAGCCGCGCCTGGTTGAACTCGAAATTCACGCCCTTGAGCAGCACTACATCACCCGCCTTGCAAGCCGACAAGTCCAGCGTCGAACCCGGCTCATGCGCCTTGCAGGCCGGCGCCGCCTCAACGCCAGCAACGTCGCTCACCGGCGCAGCGGCGCAGCCGACGGCGTCGACGGTCCCGCCAGCAGTCGTGTCCGGACATTGGTCTGTGTCGTCTGTGACACCATCGCTGTCCGCGTCCAGCACAGGAACAACTGCCACCGGCTCCGGCACAGCAGGTGGCGGCACCATGGGCGCCGGCTTACCACCGACGGGAATGGCCAGGCCAATGTTGAGCAGCAGATCGTTGAAGTCCTTGCGCCCATTGCCGACGGTCTCGCCGGTGCGCTTGTCGTTGTGCGCATCCAGGCGGTAAACCGCCTCGGTACGCAGCAGCAGATCAGGTAGCCAACGCTCGAAGGGTTGCCACCAGTAACCGCCGCCGAAGTTCAGCATCAGGGGGTTGTAGTCCGCCACGCCGCCTGGATGCTCCTGGACGTCGCCGTAAGCTGCGCCCAGCAGCACGTAGGCCGGCTGCTTCTTAGACGGGAAGAACAGCACGTTGGCGCCCAGGCTCTGCAGCTTCGCCTCTCCCGCCCCCGATTCGTGATCATGCGTGGTGTACTGCGCCGCGAGTTCCACGCCAAAGGGACCGAATGCCCGCCCGACCGCCAATGCGCCCCCGAACCCCGCCTCGATATCACGGCCCGAATCGACGAAGCTGTACGTGAACATCGGCGACAGGTAGAAACGTTCGGCCATGTCGTTCCAGACAGACGTGGCCGGAGCCGCCGGCTCAGGGGCCTCGGCAGCCGCCGGGTCATCCT
This sequence comes from Solimonas sp., assembly GCA_035476855.1. Taxonomy (GTDB): domain Bacteria; phylum Pseudomonadota; class Gammaproteobacteria; order Nevskiales; family Nevskiaceae; genus Solimonas_A. Next base: position 8,165 of record DATILC010000261.1, read on the forward strand.
GGGCCGCTGCGGCCAGGCTGAGCAGCACCATCGACGCTGCCATGTAGGTTCTTTTCATGTTCGATCAATCCCCCGGAATGATTCACTGCACCGCGTAAGGCTGGATGCCCAGCTCGCCGACGGTCACCAGTTGGCCCTGCCAGGGCACGATCGCGCTCAAGGTGCCGCCGACGCGCTCTGCCGCCCTCGCCTTCATGCTCTTGTCCTCAACGAGGTCGTCTGGGCGCACCAGGACCACGGCACCGTCGGCACCGACCAGAACGGTCGATCCATCCTCGAGGGTCGAACCGGCGAAAAGCGTTCGGGTGGACTGCACTTCCAGCTTCCGCCACTGCGGCGCGCGGGTGTCATCGGCGACGAACGTATTTCCACGCAGGCCGAAGACGATCACGCCGGCATCGCCCCTCGAAACGGCGCCGAAGAAGCTGCCTTCGTACGGAGAGGCCAGCTTGGCCCAATGGACTCCATCAGCTGACCAGGCCAGAAGGCCGCGTTCACCGGCGATCAGCAGGGAGCCGTTGCGCAGCCGCGTCAGCGAATGAAGATGGAAGTTGTCCTCCTTCAGCACCGGCGCATCGACCTCGTTCCAGGTCTGGCCCCCGTCGATGGTCGCGAACAACATGCCGAAGGCTCCAGCCGCGAATCCCTGCAACTCGTCGAGGAACAGCACGTCCAGCAAGGGCTGCTGCCTCGCGACATCCTGATGCTGCAGGTCCCAGGACCGTCCCCCATCGGAGGTATGCAGGATCGTGACGTCGTGCCCTACCGCCCAACCCTGGGTCGGACTCGCGAACGTGACGGCAGTCAGGGTCACCCGGACCGGCACCTCGACCTGTGCCCAGCGTCGTCCATCGCGGGAAGCGACGATGTTGCCGCGCTCACCCACCGCCACTAGGCGCTCGCCGGTGGATGCAACATCGAGCAGCAGCCCGCGCGCCGCCTTCGGTGATTTCTCGGCGGCTTCGAGTACCTGAGGGCCGGACGACGGGACACTGTCCTGCGCAAGGCACAGTGAAATGGAAAGGACAGCCATGCCGGTAAACAAGCCGAGGCGCCGCGATGAGGCGCGTGCCTTCGAGCGGCCGGCAAGGACAATGCGTGGATCGGAGTTCATGATACGGACACCTCGGCCTGGGGCTGGGTCACAGGCGCCTTTCTACCGAGCAGGAAGGCGGCGAATGCCGGCAGCAGCAGCACTGCCGCCATGGCATTGGCCAGGAACATGATCGTCAGCAGGATTCCCATGTTGATCTGGAACTGCAGGTCCGACAGCATCCAGGTGCATACGCTGGCCGCCAGCGCCAGTGCGGTGACCACGACGGCCTTTCCGGTCTGGTGCAGCGTATCCACGTAGGCCTCGCGCAGCGCCATGCCCTTCACCTTCACGTTCTCCTCGAGAATGCTGTAGATGTAGATGCCGTAGTCCACGCCAATGCCGGCGGCGAAAGCTGCTACCGGCAGCGTCGATACCGTCACGCCGATGTCGAGGAACACCATCACCGCGTAGGTGAAGACCGAAACCGCGGCCAGGGGCACCAGCACGCACACCAGGCCGCTAATGCCTGGGAACGAGAGCCATACGCAGACCGCGATGCAGACGAACAGCCACATCAACACCTTGTGGTCCGCCACGCGTACGGTGTCGTTGGTGGCCGCCATCACGCCGACGTTGCCAGTTGCCAGCTGGAACTTCACCGGAGCATCAGGCTTCTGCTCGCCGATGAACTGCTTCACCGCCGCGACCACGGTGTCGATGGTCTCGGCCTTGTGATCAGTCGTGAAAATCAGGACCGGGACCGCACTGCAATCCTTGTTGAGCAGGCCACTGGACGTGGGGAATTGCTGGCCCGCCAGAACCAGTCCGTCCGCCTCGCGAGGCAGGTTCCAGAATTTCGGATTGCCCTCGTTGTAGGCCTGGAAGACACCCTTCTCGGCCTGCGCAAGTGACAGCGTGGACTGCACGCCGGGCGTGCCCTGCATGCGCCACTCGAAACGGTCGATCTCCGCCATCGTGGCATGGTCGATGCAGCCATTCTCCTTGCCCTCGGCGATGACCTTGATCACGTCCACGCCGATGGAGAAGTTGTCGACGATCGCCTGTGAGTCGAGGTTGTAGCGCGAGCTGGGGCGCAACTCCGGCACGCCAGCATGCAGCTCACCGTACTTAAGGTCACGGGCAATGTATTCCGCACCGATCCAGACACCACCTGCCGCCAGCAACAACACTGCAGCCACCGGGCGCCGGGTGACGACGCTGATGCCGCGCCAGACCCGGTCGAGGGACGCGTCGCGCCGGACCTGCTTGCGACGGAAGCCCTCCGGATCGCGCAGTTTTGCGTAGGACAGCAGGCAGGGCAGCAGGATCTTCTTGCAGACGATGACTGCCACCAGGCCGAACATGGCGTTGATCGCCATCTCGCGAATGATGCCGACCGGGATCAACAGGATCGTGCCGAAGCCCACGACATTGGTCAGCAGCGCGGTGATGCCGGGAATGACCAGGCGCTTGTAGGTGTTGCGCGAGGCATCGAAGCTGTTGGAGCCGCGCGTGGCGATTTCCAGCAACCAGAAGCTGGTGATCTGGATGCCGTGACTGACGCTGATCGCCAGGACCAGGAACGGCACGAGGATCGCGAAGGGGTCCAGGCCGTATCCAGCCATCTGCAGGATGCCAAGTTCCCAGATCACCGCCAGGATGCCGCAGCTCAGCGGCAGCAGGGCAATGACCGGCGAACTGCAGTACCACCAGAGGATCAGCCAGACCAGGAAGATGGTCAGGGCAAAGAAGCCGACGACGCCCAGTACGGCATCGCCAATGTCGCCGACCACCTTAGCGAAGCCGACAATCTTGACGTCGACATCGGGGTTGAAGTCCGGGTTGTCGACCTCCGCGATCTCGAAGTCGGCGCCCTTCAAAAGATGGGTGGAACTCTGCCCTTCATCGTCCCGGCTTTCCACCTTGACTGCCTTGAATCGGAACATGAGGCCACGCGGGTCGACGTACCCCTTGAGTACGACCTCACCGGCCTTCAGCGGCAGATGGTCTGCCTTCAAACGGTACTCGTACATCTTCGGACTGATAATGCGGTGCCGGACTTCCTCGATGAGGGCGGCCGTCTCGAAGTAGTCGAGCTTCTCGCCGGTCACCGGATTGGTTTCGACCAGTTCGCTGAACACCATGGCGCCGCGCTGGTCGTTTGCGACGTAGCGGCCGATCACCTTGGCCTTGGCGACGTTGCCGCGGATCTGCTCCATCATCTCCGGCGTCGGCGCGTACTCGGCCGGAATGACATTGCCGCCCTGAAAGCCGCCCTCGATCGTCTCCAGGTAGCGAACGTCCGGCGTGAAGACCGAACTGACCCGCGCGCGATCGATGCCGGGAGTAAAGAACACCGCCTGCGTCAACACGCGCAGGCTCTCCATGAACTTTGGCTGAAAGACGTCGCCCTTCCCGTCTTCCGCCAGCAGCGCAAACAGCACCGTGTTGGCGCCCCCGAAATCCTTCTGATACTTGTTGAAGGTCTCGATGTACGGGTGCCCGATAGGCAACTGCTTGGAAAACCCTGCATCCAGCCGCAACTGAGCAGCGTGATAGCCCATGAACAGCGTCATCAGGCCGATCACGGCCAGCGTCAGCTTGCGGTTGCCGAAGACGATCGGCAGCGTCAGCTTGAGGAACAGGCGGGCGAACCTGCCATTGGAATCACCGTGGGCCACTGCATTCTCCGTCAGGATGGTTCGCGCCAGGGAGCAGGGGCCGCGTATTCACGCGGCCCCGCCGTGGCTTACTTGTTGGCGCGCTTCTGCACGTTGTCCGGGTCGAAGAAGGACTCGTCGAAACGCTTCGTGTAGTCGTTCGCCTTGTCCTCGTTCGCCAGTGCGGTGAGGAAGTAGCGACCCGAATTGAAGTGGTAGATCACTTCCGGCAGCGTGCCGGAGCCCAGCACATTCGACAGCGCCACCATGTGCCCTTCCTGGAACTGATAAAGGCCGCCCTGGGCGTCATACGCATCCACCGCGACGATCTGCCAGCCGTCCTCGTCGACATAGAAGCGACGCTTGCGGAACGTATGGCTGGTACCAGGACGGACTTCTGCCTCAACAATCCACACGCGATGCAGCTCGTAGCGCGGCAGGTCCTGGTTGAGGTGCTTTGGCGCCGCCAGTTCCTTGTACTTGACCGAAGGGCCCGCGATCTTGTTGGAGTTGTTCGGGATGTACATTTCCTTCTTGCCGACAATCTTCCAGGTGTAGCGATCGAGGATGCCGTTGAACATGTCGATCTGGTCGTAGAACTGGTGACCGTCGGTGCCTTCCGCCGGATTGTCGCAGCAGACCGTTGGCGCGCGACGGATACGCTTCAGGGCGGGCGCGTACAACCAGGCCTGGCGGCCTTCCGAACCGGCACCAGCGCGCTCATGCACCAGGATCATCGTTCCGGCCAGGCGCGGCGGTCCCTGGATCTTGGAGAAGTACTTGATGAACAGACCGGCGTCCTGGGTCAGCGGAACCGGCTTGTCCTTGTTGGCATAGTAGAAGTTGACGTCTTCCTGGATGGCCGTGAACTGATAGCTGCCATCCGGCTGCACGATCATCTGGTTGTTGTAGCGCGTCGCGCCTTCGCCGCGGTACTTCAGCTTGTGGTTCCAGATCACCTCGGCGCCTGACTTCGGCAGCGGGAATGGAAAGCCCAGGCTGCACTTGTCCGGGTTATCCACGCCGATGAGGGTGCACTTGGTGGCATTCTCGGCAGTCGCCTTGTAGATGAAGTCCGGCCAGGCCACCTGGCGATGGCTGGGATAGACGTTCATCTTGTAGGTGTCGAAGGTACGCAGCAGCTGCTTGTGGCCCGCGGTGAGCTGATCGCCGTACTTGGCCATGTTGGCCTTGGTGATCGTGAACAAAGGCTTTTCCGCGTCGATCTTCGGGTCAGTGGTGTACTCGCCCTTCATCGAGGCGGCGCCCTTGCCCTTCAACGGCGTCCAGGCGGGAATGGTGCCTGCGGCATTTCCGGCCGGATCAGCGCCGACAGGTGTCAGTTCCTTGCCGAGCTTGGCCGCTTCCTGGGCGCTGACGGCGGCAATCGCGCTGCCGGTGGTCAGCATCAAGCCGGCGGCCATGAGACCGACCCTGTAGTAGTTGCGAATCATCGTGTTTCTCCTATGCGCGGGGTTGCCCCCGGTCATCTCCTGGTGGATAGGTCGTGGCTTCAGAATGCGTACTTCAGGAATACGCGGGCGTTGTCTCGATCGTTGAGCAGGTTTGCGACACCGCCGCCGGCAAACATCTGGTAGCCGAGATTGAGAGACAGGTTGGACTTGTAACGAACCTCGACGCCTGTATCCCAGATGATGCGACCGTCGACGTAGTTGGAGACCAGCCCTGGCGAGGTGTTGTAGAAATCGTGCTTGAAGATGATCTGCGGCTGAATGCTGATCCCGGGAAGGACCGACTCGTAGCGGATCAGTGCGACGATCGAGTAGCCCATGGAAAGCTCGTCCGGAAACAGGTCGAGGTCCTGCTGGTGCGGGTTGAAGCGCAGGCCGTCCGGGCCGTAGGAACAGGCGGCGTTGGTGGAGCAGGCCTGGCGCGAGCGGTCTGCGCCGCTGCCGTCGGCACCTGCGGAGGCGTGCCACTCGATGCCCGGGGATTCCAGCTGCAGTTCATCGAGAGCCGGCAGATCCGGGACCCAGAAGCCGCCCAGTTCGATCAGCCAGATGATCTGGTCAGCGCCGATCAGGCTCGGCATCAGCTCGCTGGTGCCCTGAACGAGGGTCGCTCCGAGGTTGAAGGAATACGACTGGAATTCCTCCCAACCACGAATGTAGGAGTTCGCCGGATTCAGGCCGATCGTGCCGCCACGATAAGGAACGACGAAGTTGGGGAAGGATCGGCCCGATCCCGGCAGGTGGCCGATGATGGCGTCGAAGGTGTCCGCGAAAGCACCCGGCGTACCGTTGGCGTCGACGACGTAGTCGCTGGAACCGTAGGCTCCGACGCTGCCATCCGGCATGGTTCCCAGTCCGACGTTGGACCCGAGGCAACCGGGCGGGAGATGACAGTTGGTGAGCGTGGGGCCCAGGCCGGCAAATGCCAGGTCGACCAGTGCCACCTGGAACGGCTGCTTCGGCCGGTACGCGACCTCGCCCTGAATCGCCGTAGTCCCGATGGTGGTGTTGAAGCTCAGGCCGTACATCTGGATGTCCTCGGGATACTCGAGAACGGCCTTCAGGCTGTCGAACGCCACGCTGTCGTCGGTCGCACGGTCCGGCTGATTCGGCGTGTAAATGCCGTTCAGGAGCGGGATGTCGGGGCATGCGAGAACATAAGTTGCCAAGTCGGTCGCGTTCTTGCCGCAGCTCATATCCGATGAGTAGATGCTGGCCATCGGAATGCGGGAGTGGTAGTTGGCGAAGTACAGACCAATGTCCGTGCCGTCATTCAGCCAGTCGGCGTAATACTTGAACTGGATTCCGAACTGCCCCTGCCAATCCGGCTCGCGATCCTTCAGACGCTCAAGCCTCGAAGTCGTATTCGTGATACCCGTCAGCGGGCTGTCGAGCAGATTCGCGATGCCTTCCGGATCATGTGCCAGCTGACCGAAGGCAATCGTCAGATAATCCGGACCGCCATTGTTGGTGTCCGCATTGAAGGGCGAATAGAAGCTACCCGCCGCGGGGGCTTCCACAGGCTGCCATTCCAGTTGATAGAAGCCCGATATCGTCGCCCCCTCGAACAGATTGGTCGACAGGCTGATCATGTTCAGCGGCTGGTAGAAGTCGTCCAGTCCATTGCCGCCGAGCCGGAAGAGGTTCTGCAGGCTGGGTGGATTTGCGACGTTCAGCGAATCGAAGAATTCGATAGTGGCCTCACCCCACTGCACCTGCTGGCGTCCGACCTTGAACATGAGCTCTTCCTCCCACGGCGTTTCCACAGTGCCGTAGAGGTTGAACTCCTGGAGGACCGCGCCGAGACCGATCTTGCGCAGGGTCTCCTTCTCGGTTCGCTTCGTGTAGACCTTGCCGCCTGGGCCATAGACGATGCCGCAAGGGCGGTTGTCGGGATTGCGGGAGGCTGGGCACGGCTCAGAGTCATTGCGGACGCCGAGAACGGGAATGGCCGTCGGATTGGCCAGCAGCTGACCCACGATGTTGTCGTCCAGACCGAGCTGCGAGACAACCGGACCCAGGATGCCCAAGGCGTTCTGGATGCCCCCGAGGCGGATGATTTCATCTCCCGGGAAGGAGGTGTAGCCGACCTGGCTCACGTTCTCCGAGGTGATGTAATTCGGGTTGTACTCGGTGAAGTCGTTGTTCACCGGGTCCCAGAAGGCAAAACCGCGGATGAAGACGCCGAAGTCGCCCCAGCTCAGGGTCATGTCCTGGTTGAGCCGGAATCCCGATTGCGTGATGTCGCCGCGCTCGTAGTTCAGGTTTCCCTGGTCGAAGTTGCTGCTGGCGTATCCGGGGGCGTTAGCGAGTTGCGCTGCAGGAAAGCTCTGTTCACGGAACAGGCCCTGGCAGGTCTGATACCAGAGCTTCCCATCCGGAGTGCGGCCGCACACGTCCGGATTCAGATGCCCCTTGGCGATCATGCGCTCGTTCTGGGCCTCGGTGCGCACCGACACGCCAGCGATCAGCGTGGTATTCGTCAGGACCTCGACCGAGTCGTCGGCGAAATCGAAGAAGAACTTGGCGGCCATGGCGGGGGCGGAGATTCCCAGCAGCACGGCAACGGCCAGGAACCTGTGCAAGCTACGAGAGCCTGTCAATCCATGACCCACCATCGCCAGGGATGCGTGCCCGCTCTCTGTCAGACGCTTCTCAAACATGTCCCCTCCATCCTAGGAATCGCTGTGCCGCCCTTTTCTAGTGCGTACCTTATTCAGGGACTGCTGCTCGGAAATTCGTCGGAAGCGACGAACGTGCAGGTCCGCTTCATAACGGATGCCGCTGCCTCGATTTGGGGCCGCTACCCGGGAAGTCGCTGACAAAAAAAAGGCCGCCAAGGGCGGCCCTAACGTGGCCAGTGATCTGGCCGACGGGGAGGAACGTAAGAAGCCGCAGGGGTGCTCAGGCCGTCGGAACGGAAGCCTGGGCAGTAACGGCAGCGCTGGCGGCATGCGCCGCGCGGTACTCGTCACGAAGCAGCCGCTTGAGCAGCTTTCCGTTCGGTTCCCGGGGCAAGGCGTCGCGGAAGTCCACGACGCGAGGACACTTGATCGGCGAGAGTTGCTGGCGACACCAGGCAATCAGCTCCTCGGCCAGTGCCGGGCTGCCTGCCTCGCCCGGCTTGAGCTGCACGATGGCGCGTACTTCCTCGCCGAAGTCTTCGTGCGGCGTACCGATCACCGCGACGTCAAAGACCCTGGGATGGGTGATCAGCACGTTCTCGGTCTCCTGCGGGTACACATTCACCCCGCCGGAAATGATCATGTTGCTCTTGCGGTCGGTCAGGTACAGGAAACCTTCGGCATCGACCTTGCCGATATCGCCGACCGTGGCCCAGCCCCTGGCGTCGTAGGCCTCACGGGTCTTCTCCGGGTCGTTGTGGTAGTAGAACACCGGGCCATCGGAGAAGTAGACAAGGCCTTCCTGCCCTGCCGGCAGTTCCTGGCCCTCTTCACCAACGATGTGCAGCCTGCCGAGCAGCGGACGACCCACCGTTCCCGGATGCGCCTGCCAGGCCGCGGTATCCGTGAACGTCATGCCCATGCCCTCGGTGCAGGAGTAGTACTCGGCAACGATGGGGCCCCACCAGTCGATCATGGCCTGCTTGATCGGCACCGGGCATGGGGCCGCTGCGTGGATCGCCACCTTCTGGCTGGAGAGATCATGACGCGCGCGAGCCTCCGCCGGCAGCGACAGCAGGCGGTGGAACATGGTCGGGACCCACTGGCTGTGGGTGACCTGGTGTCGCTCGATCAACTGGAGCGCAGTCTCGGCATCGAACTTCTCCATCATCACGACCGTGCCACCCAGCGCCGTCGTGCCCTGGCACCACTTCATCGGCGCCGCGTGGTAGTAGGGGGCGGTCGAGAGATACACGGATTCCGCGGTCACTCCGAAGCCCCGCTGCATCAGATCCGCAACCACGCTGGTACTGCCCAGCGGCTTTCCGCTGAGTACCGGTTTGATCCCCTTGGGGCGGCCCGTGGTGCCGGAGCTGTAGAGCATGTCGGAGCCTTCCACGGCGCCTGGAATGGGGGTGGCGTCGAAGGGGACGATTGCCGCTGCCAGGGCCGGCAGCGCCGTACCGGCATCTACGCTGTAGACCGCCGGCGGATTCGGCAGGGTCTGGATGAGCTGTAGTGGCGCCATGGTAGCCGCACTCAGCACGACGACCCGCGCCTCGCAGTCGGCGACGATGTACGCAGCCTCCTGCGGCAGCAGGCGCGAACTGATGTAGGTGTAGTACAGGCCGGCATAGTGGGCGCCCCATTGGAGCGCCACGCATTCGAGGCGGTTGTCGACGCAGTAGGCGACGTGATCACCGGCCTTCAGGCCCTGCTCCCCGAAGAACCGCGCCAGGCGCCAGGCCTCGGCGTCCAGTTCGCCATAGGTCATGGTCCGGCCGGAACTGCCCATGATGACGGCTGCCTTGTCCGGATTGACCGCGGCATGAATGCCGGGATAGCGCAGTTTGGCTGTTTCGCTCATTGATCCTTCCTCGATCGCAGCTTTGCTATGGGATGTGCCGCAGAAGACCTGCGGATGCCTTCAGTGCTGAAAGCGTGGAGGCCGCTTCTGGAGAAAGGCGCTGAGCCCCTCCTGGAAATCGGGGCCATCCAGCAGCTTGGTATTGCGTTCCAGCTCGAGGTCGTACTGACCCCGGAAATCATTCCGGGAGGACGCCCGAAAAACCCGGCGAATTTCGTCCGTCGCATATCGGGGCAAGGCGGCCAGGCGCAACGCCAGTTCGCGGGCCGTCTGCTCCAACGCGTCGTCATCCACGCAGCGCCAGATCAGTCCCCAGCGCTCCGCCTCCTCGGCCTTCAGGCGCTCACCCAGCAGCGACAACCCCATGCTGCGTGCCTGCCCGACCAGACGAGGGAGCTGCCAGGTCAGGCCGCCATCCGGGACGATGCCCAGGACCGTCATGAACGGCACTGTGAAGGTCGCCGAGCGCGCGGCCAGCACGATGTCACCGGACAAGGCCAGGCTCATGCCGATGCCCGCGGTGACGCCGTTGACCGCAACCACCAGCGGTACCGGCAGGTTGTTCCACTCCATGACCGCCGGCGTACCTTCGTCGCGGGTCCAGCGTGCGATTCTGCGTCCGACGGACTCGGATTCACCGGAGCTCGCCGCCGCGTCGCCCATCGCAAACATGCTCGACAGCTCGGCGCCTGCGCAGAAGGCCCGCCCGGTGCCGGTCAGCACCACTGCGCGGATGTCTTTGTGCGCCCGCTCGTGGATCTCCGCGAAAATCTCGCGCAGACGGGCGAACGCCGCCGGGCTCAGGCTGTTGAACCGCGGCGGATCATCCAGCCGGATGTAGCCGATGCCGTCCTCGACATCGAACCGCGGCGGATTGTCGGGGGCCGGGGCGTTCATGCCGCCTGGTAGATCGTCACCACGCAGGCGCCGCCGAGGCCGAGGTTGTGCTGCAGGGCATTGCGGACGCCCTCCACCTGCCGGGGACCGGCCTGGCCGCGCAACTGCCAGACCAACTCGGTGCATTGGGCCAGGCCCGTGGCACCCAGCGGATGCCCCTTGGACAGCAGGCCGCCCGAGGGATTGGTGACGATGCGGCCGCCATAGGTGTTGTCGCCGTCCATGATGAATTTCTCGGCGGTCCCTTCCGGCGTCAGGCCCAGAGCTTCGTAGGTCAGAAGTTCATTGGCCGTGAAGCAGTCATGCAACTCGCAGACGCCCATGTCTTCGGGGCCGAGGCCTGCGGCCTCGTAGGCCTGGCGGGCGGCGTTGCGGGTCATGTCGAACCCAACCAGCTTGCGCATGTCGCGCTCGTCGAAGCTGGTATTCGTGTCCGTCGACAAGGCCTGGCCGACGATCTTCACGCGCTGATCCAGGCCGTGCTTCCTGGCGAAATCGGCCGTGCACAGGATAGCCGCGGCGGCGCCGCAGGTTGGCGGGCAGCACTGCAGCCGGGTCATGGGGTCGAAGATCATCGGCGAAGCCATTACCTGCTCCAGCGTGATCGGATCGCGGAATACGGAGTACGGATTGTTGGCTGCATGCCGGCGTGCCTTCACCGCGATGCGGGCGAAGGTCTCGGGGGCGGTGCCGAACATCTGCATGTGCATGCGGCCGCCACCGCCGAAGAGCTGTGCGGCGCGCGGGGCTTCCGGGTCGACACCCTGGACATCACGCATCGTGTCCAGGAATCGCTGCGTCGGGTCCTCGCGATCGTTGAAGACGGCATTGAGCGCGCCGCGTGCCATCTGCTCGAAGCCCAGCACCAGCACGCAATCCACCGTGCCGCTGAGGATGGCCTGGCGCCCCAGGAACAGCGCAGTGGAGCCGGTCGCACAGTTGTTGTTGACGTTGATCACCGGAATGCCGGTCAGCCCGACGCCATAGACCGCCGCCTGGCCGCAGGTCGAATCACCGAAGACATAGCCGGCGTAGGCCTGCTGGACCAGGTGATAGTCGATCCCGGCGTCCTTGAGCGCCTCCCGTACAGCCTTGGCGCCCATCACCGGGTAGGACTCGCTGGCCCCCGGCTTGGTGAAGGGAATCATTCCCACGCCGACGACATGGACTGGCTTGCTCATCTTGATGTTCCGTTAGTGGTTACGGATTCCATATTTGTTTACCGGGGAGGGCGGGAGATTCGTCGAAAGCGACGAATGACCGCCGTTTCAACCCCTTTCCGCCATCCACCGGACGAGTCGCCGGAAGCTCGACGTATAGGGTGGGAAGAAGAATCGCGCCAGCATCACCCGGGTTCGCAGGAAGGCACGCTCGTGCGAGAAGGCGCGGATGCCCCACTCACCGTGATAGCTGCCGATTCCCGAGTTGTTCACGCCGCCGAACGGCAGGTTGTGATGCAGGAAATGGACGCCCACATGGTTGATGCATGTCGCGCCGGCGCTCGTCTGGCGGGCGACCCGGTCGATATGCGCTTCCGTCCTGCTCCAGATGTACAGCGCCAGGGGCTTGGGCGCCTGGTTGATCCGGTCGATGACTTCGCCGATGTCCGTGAAGCCGATGATCGGCAGCACGGGGCCGAAGATCTCTTCTTCCATGATCTTCGCTTCCCGGGGAATGCTTCCCAGCAGCGTCGGCGCGACGAAGTGCTCCCCGACATTCACGGTCCCGCCGCTGAGCACGGTCGCCCCACGGCTGACGGCGTCGTCGAGCAGTCCCGCAATCCGCCGACTGTGACGTTCATTGATGACCCGGGTGAACTCCCCGCTCCGGGCGGCTTCACCCTCGCCGTACCAGCGGCCGATCCAGTGCCGGAACAACTCCACCACCCGCTCCCGCACGGACTCATGGACGTAGACGTGATCGGGCGCAATGCAGGTCTGGCCGCTGTTGATGAACTTGCCCCAGGCGATGGTCTTTACCGCCATTTCCAGGTCGGCTGAGGCATCGATGATGGTCGGCGACTTCCCGCCCAGCTCCAGCGTGACGCTCGACAAATGTCGTGCCGCGGCCGCCATGACGACCTTGCCGATGGCCGGGGCACCGGTGAAGAACATGTGATCAAACGGCAGCTCCAGCAGCGACGTGGCAACCGAGGCATCGCCCTCGAAGATCGCCACCTCATCCTCAGGAAAAGCCTCGCGAATGATCTGCACCATCACGGCCGAGAACTTAGGCGCGATCTCGGAGGTCTTGATCATCACCGTGTTGCCTGAGGCGATGGCCGGCACCAGCGGACCGAAAGCCAGCGTCACGGGGTAATTCCATGGGGCGATGATCAGGCAGCGACCGCGCGGCTCGTAGCGGGTCCAGGCTTGTGTCCCGATCATCATCGCGGTTGCCCTGACCTTGCGAGGCTTGAGCCAGCGCTTCAGGTGCCGGCAGGTGTCTGCAATCTCCTGCAGGACCGGCAGCAACTCGGTCAGTTCGGCCTCTGCCGCCGGTCGGCGGAAGTCCTCGGCCGCCGCCTGCACGATGGCCTCCCAGCGCCCGAGCAGTGCATTGCGCAGCCGCTGCAAGCGGTCGATACGCTCGTCCGGCGTCGAACTCCGCAGCCGCAGGGCCGTGGCCTGCTGCAACTCAAATATCCGATGAATCTCGGCGCGCACCACCGGCGTCAGGCTCGGCGGCGGATACAGGCTGCTCACGGAGGCGGTCATGTCGGGTCCTGTCAGTCAGGGACGGCTGTCCCGGTGACCGACATGGTCGAACGCCTCGCGGCGACTGTAATTCGTCGAAAGCGACGAAGTCGCCCCGTGTCGCCCCCCAATAACGTGGCAGGCATATCCCCTGCCCCCACTCGGGGTCCACGAACACCGACGCAGACGCCTCAACAACTCCGATGATCGACAACTACCAGCCCAAGTGGATGAACGAAGAACTGGAGGCGCTGCGCGACATGGCGCGCCGCTTCGTGGCCGAAGAGGTTATGCCGCAGCAGGAGCGCTGGTATGAGGAAGGTGCCACCGACCGTGAGGTCTGGCGCAAGGCTGGCGAGCTGGGCATCCTGCTCTCCGACATCTCCGCCGATTACGGCGGCAGCGGCGGCAGCTTCGCGCACGAGGCGATCATTGCCCACGAGCTGTGCCTGGCCGGCGACACCAGCTGGCGTGCCGGCAAGCAGATCCACGTCATCGCCGCGCACTACATCGCGCGCTACGGCACCGAGGCGCAGAAGCTGCGCTGGCTGCCCGGCATGGCCAGCGGCGAGGTCATCGGCGCCATGGGCATGAGCGAGCCTAGTGGCGGTACCGACCTGCAGAACATGCGCACCAACGCCCGGCGCCGCGGCGACCGCTACGTCATCAACGGCTCCAAGACCTTCATCACCAACGGCTCGATCGCCGACATCATCGTGCTGGCGGTCAAGACCAACCCGGCCGAGAAGGCCAAGGGTGTGTCCCTGTTCATCTTCGAGACCGCCACGCCGGGCTTCCGCGTCGGGCGTCGCCTCAAGAAGATCGGCCTGCACGGCTCCGACACCTGCGAACTTTTCTTCGACGACTGCGAGGTCCCCGCCGATGCCCTGCTGGGCGAGGTCGAGGGCCAGGGCTTCTACCAGATGATGCGCGACCTGAGCTACGAACGCGCGCTGTGCGGCGTCAACTGCGCGGCGGTCATCGAGCATGCCTTCAAGGTGACCCTCGCCCATGTCCGGGAGCGCCGCATGTTCGGTGGAACCATGATCGAGCTGCAGCATCCGCGCATGCTGCTGGCGGAGGTCAAGACGGTGGCCACCATCGCCCGCCTGCTTGCGGACTTCACCGTCGAACGCATGGTCGAGGGCCGGATCGACATGTCGCTGGCCTCGATGAGCAAGTGGTGGATCAGCGAGCAGCAGTGCGACGTCGTCAACCGCTGCCTGCAGCTCTTTGGCGGTCACGGCTACATCCTCGACTATCCCATTGCCCGCATGTATGCCGATGCGCGCATCGAGCCGATCTATGGCGGTTCCAACGAGATCCTGAAGGAACTGATCGGAAGGTCTCTGTAGTGTCGCCGTTGAAACACGAAGAGCCGGTCGTCGATCCCGAACAGGAGTCTCCAAAGTGACCCCCGAGCGCAGCGCGAGTTACAGCATCCTGCATCTCTGCAATTACTCTATCCTGATCCTCGCCATTGGAGGAGGACTGGGATTCGCCGTCCTGGGAGGCTTCTGGCCCCCTCCCGAGGCCCATCTCTCGGCCGCAGAGATCGGAGCCTTTTTCAGGGAAAACAGCGTGGGCATACGCATGGGCATGGAACTCATGTTCCTGTGTGTCCCCTTCTACCTCACCTGGACCGCTGCCATGGCCAGGATCATGGAGCGCATTCAGAAGGACTCCATGAACATCCTGCCGGCGTTGATAGTCGTCAGCGGCGCCGTGGCCATGCTGACCTTGCTGGGACCCCCGATTGCCTGGATGACTGCCGCGTTCCGCCCGGGCGTGCGCTCCAACGAAGAAATTCAGTTGCTGTATGACCTGGGCTGGTTCATTTTCGACCCGCCTTTCATGATCTTTGCCATCGAATGGGGTGCCATGGGCATTTGCATGCTGATGGACAAGCGGGAAAAGCCCCTCTTCCCGCCCTGGATAGCCTGGTTTGGATTCTTCACCTGCGCGACCTTCATATCGACCGCGCTGATTCCATTCCTGACCACCGGCATCTTTGCGTGGCACGGCCTCGTTACCTTCTGGCTGGTATTCGTCACGTTCTTCGTCTACCTCTTCTGCATGGTGCCGTTGACCCGCAAGGCATTGCTGCGACTCGAAGCAGAAGATCAGGAAACCGCCTGCCGCAACGTCGACAAGCTCGAAATCGAGGAATCCTCGATGACAACAGCCTGAAAAAAGCGGCGCACCGATCGCGGTGTCGATCGGTGCACCGTTGATTACTGCCTGGCGCTACATCCGGCAACTGCGAATGCCCCTGCGCTTCAGGCCTGTGTCTCCGGCAGGCGAACCACCAATCCTTCCCAGTCGGCCGCGACCTTCAACTGGCAGCAGAGGCGGCTCCGCGCGGCGCGGTCGATAACGGCATCCAGCATCATCTCCTCATCGCCACTGGGCACAGGCAGGCGCTGCACCCAGGCTTCGTCGACGTAGGCATGGCAGGTGGCACAGGTGCAGGAGCCGCCGCAATCGCCGAGGATGCCGGGCACCAGGTTGTCCACCGCCCCTTGCATCAGCGAGGCTCCTTCCGGCACTTCGACGCTGTGTTCCCTGCCGTTGTGTTCAATGTAGGTAATGGTAGGCATCGGGGGATCTCAGGCGGGAATCAGGTTCTTGAGCGGCAGGCTCTCGTCTGCCAGTGCAGCGGACAACACGGCAGCCCTTGCGGCCACCAGTTTTTTTGCCATGGCGAAGTCCTGGGGGCGGTTGACACACTCGGCGCAGATCACTGTGTCATTCCGAAGATAGAACGCGGAGAAGGAATCCGAGCTGATGTCGCCGCGAGTGACGAAGCGGTCGTAACCCTCGGACAGGCCGACCATCTGCAGCTTCAGGTCGTACTGGTCCGACCAGAACCACGGCACCGCGGCATGCGGCACAGGCTTGCCACAGATCGTCAGGGCCGCCGTGCGGGCCTGCTCCTGCGCACTGGGCACCGATTCCAGCCGCATCGAGCGCCCCAGGAAGGCGTTCTCATGCTGCGCGACATCACCGGCCGCCAGGATGTCGGGATCGGAGGTACGCGAATGGGCATCGACGACGATCCCGTTCTCGACCCGCAGCCCCGCCGAGGCGGCCAATTCTGCGTTCGGGATCAGGCCGATGCCGGCGATCACCAGATCGGCCTCCATCCGGGTGCCATCCTCGAACAGGATTTCCTCGACGCGCCCGGCACCGAGCAAGGCCTGGATCTTCACGCCAGTACGCACGTCGACGCCACGGCTGCGGTGGGCACGCGCGTAGAAGGCCGACAGCTCCGGTGCCGCGACGCGGGCCAGAACCCGCGGCAGCGCTTCCAGAACGGTCACCTTCAGGCCCTTCTTGATGCCGACGGCGGCAGTCTCCAGTCCGATGTAGCCGCCGCCGATCACCGCGAGACGGCGGCCCGGCAGGAAATCCTCGCGCAGGGCCTCCACATCGGCGATGGTGCGCACGTAGTGGACATTGGTCTTCTCCGCGCCAGGCAGGCTCAGGCGGCGCGGACGTCCACCGGTGGCGAGAACCAGCTTGCTGTAGCCGATGACCTGCCCATCCTCCAGCTCGATCGTCTTTTCCGGGCGATCGATGCGGCGCACGCGTGCCTCGCCGAGAAACTCGATGTCCTGCTTCGCATAGGTCTCGGCGTTGCGGATCAGCAGCGACTCGGAGGTCGCTTCACCGGAGAGGAAGGTCTTGGACAGCGGCGGGCGCCGGTACGGCAGATGCGGCTCGTCGCCGATCAGCAGGATGCGTCCACGGAACTGATTTTGTCGCAATGACGTGGCGACTTCTCCGCCGGCCTGGCCGGCGCCCACGATGACGACCGTATCGCCGGATGCTTGATGATCCACGGAGGCGCTCTCAGCAGGACAGCGTCGGGAAGCACGCACCCGGGTGGCACGGCAACGGCGCCGGGAGTCCGGCCATCCGGGGCAGCCCAAGGATGCCCTGCGGCATGCTGGGGAGCAGGGTCGCGGCGCAGCAGCGCCGGATCAGGGACAGGATCGAAACAGGGGTCATGACGATACTCCGGACATGAGGGTTATCGTCATCAAATCTATGCCCGGAGGCCGGCCGGTTATTCGTCGGAAGCGATGAACTGCGAGGAGCGACCTGCGAGCACCAGGCTTACGGCCCTGCCACGACCCCGCGGTCGTGCAGGCTTCCGTATTCCGCCGTCGACAGGCCCAGCACGCCGCACAGCACGGCCTCGGTGTCCGCGCCCAGCGCCGGTGCGGCTGCAGGCGGACGCCTTGGGTGGCTGCCGAACTCCAGCGGCAGCCCCGGCGTCAGCTGGGGACCGATGCCCGGCTGCTGCACTCGTGCAAACAGCGGGTTTTCCGTGGAGCACGAGGGATTCCCGGCCACGAGCTGGCGCACCGTTTGGTAATGGTTCCAGCAGACTGCATGCGCATCAAAGGCCGCAGCCACTTCAGACAGCTTGCGTGTCGCGACCCAGGGCTCGATCAGCGCAGCAATCTGTTCCCGGGCCTTGAAGCGGTCGCCCTCGCGACGGAAATCGAGTGCGAGCCGGCTTGCCAGGGCCTGCATGTTTTCGGCAAGGCCAGTAGCCTCACACAAGGCGCGCCACTGCTTGGGTGTCAGCCCGACCACCATCACGCGCTCCCCGTCTGCACAAAGGAAGTCGCGTCCGAAGGCGCCGAAGAGATAGTTGCCATAGCGCGAGCGGTCCACGCCCGCCTCTGCCTCGGCAAGGAAGCCGAGATGGCCCATCACGGCCAGCGCGACATCCTCCAGCGCCAGCCTGATTTCCTGCCCATGGCCGCTGCGGCGCCGGTGCCGCTCTGCCGCCAGCAGCCCCACCGCCGCCATCTGTCCCGTGACGAGATCCCAGGCCGGCAGCACATGGTTCACCGGCTCGGATTCGCCGGATGGCCCGGTGATGAACGGCAGGCCGATCGACGGATTGACCGTGTAGTCGACCGCAGAACCCCCATGCCGGTCGCCCATGATCGTGAGCTGGATCAGGTCGGCGCGGCGCGTACGCAGGGCTGCCGGATCGAGCCAGCCCCGCGCCGGAAAATTGGTCAGCAGGATGCCCGCGTCATCGCCCGGAGCAGTGATCAGGGCCATGGCCAGTTCACGGCCCTCGGCGGTAGCGATGTCGATGGCCACCGAGCGCTTGGACTTGTTCAGCCCCGCCCAGAACAGGCTGTGATTGTCCGCGGTCACCGGCCAGCGCCGATAGTCGAGGCCGCCGCCCGGAGGATCGATGCGGATCACCTCGGCGCCGAGTTGCGCCAGGGTCATGCCGCCCAGTGGCGCAGCGACGAAGGCCGAAGCTTCGACGACGCGCAGGCCTTCGAGGATAGCCGCGGTCACGCCGCCTTCTCCTTCAGGGCATTCTCCAGCAACGTCCGGGCAATCACCTTCAGCGCCAGGGTCTCCTCGGCGCCCTCGAAGATCGAAAGCACGCGCGCATCGACGAAGTAGCGGCTGACCGCGGTTTCCTCCGCGTAGCCCATGCCGCCGTGGATCTGCAGCGCCTCGCGCGTCAGGATTTCCGCGGAGCGGCAAGCGATCAGCTTGGCGAGGCTCGCTTCCATCGCCCCACCCTCGCCGCTATCCATCATGCGGCCGACCGCGTAGGTGAGCTGTCGGCAGCCGGAGAAGCGTGCCGCCATGCGCGCAAGCTTGGCCAGGGTCAGCGGATAGTTCGCCAGCGGAGCGCCGAAGACCTTGCGGTCCTGCGCATAGCGCAACGCGGCGCCGAGCGCGGCACGCATCAGGCCCGAGGCACGGGCCGCAGTCTGCATGCGGCCGCCCATCATGCCGGCCATGGTGTAGTAGAAGCCCTTGCCCAGCCCCTGTTCCTCGCCCAGCACATTGGCATCGGGCACGAAAAACTGGCTGAAGCTGAGGTCGAAGGAATGCATGCCGCGGTAGCCGATGGTGGGGATCGCCCGTCCCACCAGGCGTCCGCCGCCTGGCTGCTCTACCGAGAACTCGTGTCCCTCGAAGGACGGCTTCTCGACCAGCAGGATGCTGAGGCCCTTGTGGCCCAGCGAGCGGTCGGGATCGGTGCGGGTGACGACCATCATCAGTCCCGCCTTGCCGGCGAAGGTGCACCAGGTCTTGGCGCCATCCAGCAGCCAGCCGCCATCCGTCTTCGTTCCCTTCAGCGACAGGCTTGCGACGTCGGAACCGTAGTCCGGCTCGGTGATGGCGATGGCACAGAGCGGATCGCCGGCCGCGATCCGCGGCAGCCACTTTTCCTTTTGGCGCATGCTGCCGCCGGCCAACAGCGCGCGGCTGAGGATTTCGGGACGCGTGATCAGGCTTCCGGCGGCGGCCAGCGAGGCCTCCGACAGCGCCTCCGTGACCACGAGCATCATCAGGTTGTCGTCGCGCTCGTCCGGCGCAGTGCCACCGAACTTCTCCGGAATCGACAGGCCGAACACGCCCATCTCGCGCAGCGGCTGCAGCAGTGACTCCGGCACGGTCAGGTCATGGCGGTGAATCTTCTCGGCCAGCGGCGCCACGGTCTGCGCGCCAACACGGCGGAAGCTGTCCTGCGCCATCTGCAGGTGTTCGTCCAGCGTGACTGCGGAGATCTCGCCGGAATGCGACAGCAACAGGCGCCCGGTGTCAGCCAACGCCGTTCCCGTGGTGCAGGCGCGGCGCAGGCGCGCCAGGGCCGTACCGCCCGTCACCGCGCGAATCGACGCCGGGTCATGATCCAGTTCCAGCGCGATGGTTTGCAGACGATCTGCGACGCTGGTGACCGCATCCGTGGCGAAGACCAGCGCCAGGCGCTGGTCCAGCACCACGGCATGGTCCACGGTGTTCAAGGCCGACTCGGCCGCCAGCAGCTCGGCGCTGGCCATGGCCAGCTCATAGCTGGCGAGCTGATAGCGGTCGAGCAGCGCGCCCTTGAGACTGCCCTCCGGCGCGCAGGCCAGCGCCAGCGTCGCGCTGATCGTGTCGAATTCCGCCAGCAGGGCACCGATCAGGCTGCGTGCCAACGCCGCGGCGGAGGCCGGAAGTTCAGGGGTCGTCATGGCGAGTCCTCAGGCAGCCAGCAGCTCCAGCACCCGGTGCGCGGCCACCTTGCCGTTGTCGGCGCAGGCCTGCGTACCGCCACCACCGTAGTCCTTCACGGCGTCGCCGACATTCCAGAGATTGGGTAGCGGCGTTTCCTGCGGCATGTCGTAGCCGGCGCAGGAACGCTGCGCCGGCCATTCGCCGCGCATCACGCGGACGGACAGGATCCTGGCATCCTTGAAGTCCGGGAACTCGTTGCGCAGATCCTGCAGACCCAGCTCTGTTTCCGCCTTCTCGTCGAAGTCGCCAAGCGCAGGCTTCGGCACCAGGTAGGCAACGTACAAGTACCAGCCCGCCGGCGCCATCTCAGGGCAGGTCGCGGTGAGTTCACCCAGGTTGCAGAGGCGCTCGGTGTTGGCGAAGGTGATCAGGCCCGGCAGGTCGATCAGGCGCTTCTGCGTGGCGAAGTTCACCACGATGTTTGCCGCCGGGCGGAGGGTGCGACGAACCTGGCCCACGTAGTCTGCGCCCAGCGCGGACTCGCCAACCAGGGGAATCGTTGCTGTCGGACCGATGTTGCTGATCACCGCTCGCGCCTTCACCTGCAGGGTCGCGCCGTCGCGAGTGATATCCACGCCAGTGACGCGACCGTCGTCGGAGTGGATCCTGGTCACCGGCGCGTTGAGCCAAATTTCGCCGCCCTTGGCCTTGATGCCGTCGCCCAAGTCATTCCACAGGCCGATGGTGCCGCGCGGGCAGAAGCCGAAGCGCTTGAAGGCCCCCTTGAACGCGAAATAGGTCAGGAAGGCGCGGGCCGGCAACTCGTCGGCGTTGGCGGCCCAAATCGCGGCGCAGAAGTTGCGGAACAAGCGGTGAACGGTCTGGTTCCTGGTGAACTTCTTCAGCCACTGCTCCGTGGTCAGGCGTTCCTCTGGCAGCTCCTCCCTGCCCTTGCGGACGTCGCCGAAACTGGAACCGATCTTCGCCGCGGCCTTGGTCAGGCCACCGAGGATGAGGTTCCAGCCGCCGCCGCCGCTCGGATCGACGATCTTGCCGTCGATGCGGAAAACCGTGGCGGGCTTCGGCTCGCGGACATCGAGCGGAACACCCAGCGCCAGGAAGGTTTCCTCGAAGCCGCTGCCGCGCTCGATGGCGATGGCGCCGCGATTG
Organism: Solimonas sp.; assembly: GCA_035476855.1. Classification (GTDB taxonomy): domain Bacteria; phylum Pseudomonadota; class Gammaproteobacteria; order Nevskiales; family Nevskiaceae; genus Solimonas_A. The sequence continues at coordinate 29,586 of DATILC010000261.1, forward strand.
ATGATGAAGCCTTCGATCTCTTCGCTGGATGCGCGCCCTCCCAGTCGATCCTGAGACTCCACCAGCAGTACCTTCTTGCCGGCGGAAACCAGCCAGGCGGTAGCATGCATGCCGCCCGCACCGGCGCCGATGACGACGACGTCGTAGTTCAGTTCAGTGTTGGACATCTTGTTTCCTCAGAAAATGGATCAGGAAGGCAGCCGCGCCCGGCGCAGGAGTTCCTGCGCACGCGCCACCACCGGTGGATCGACCATGCGACCGCGGAATTCGAAGGCACCGCGCCCCTCGGCCAGGGCCTGCTCGCAGGCGGCCAGCAGTTCACGGGCGTGCTCCACTTCGGTGGCCGACGGCAGGAACTCCTCGTTCATCACCCGTACCTGGTCGGGATGGATGGCGTAGGAGCCGACGAAGCCCATCTGGCGGGCACGGCGGATCAGTTCACGCAGTGCGTCCAGATCGCGGAACAGCGAGATGGAGCCGGGATAGCCAAAAGGCAGGATGCCGGCGCGGCGGCAGGCAAACAGCATCTGCTGGTTGGGGCCGTAAAGGGCCTCCGGCACGGGCTCCATGCCGGCAGAGACGGAGAAGTCCTCCGAGCCCAGGATCATGCCCATCAGCCGCGGCGAGCTGGTGGCGATCTCGTCGAGATGCGGCAGCGTGCGTACATGCTCGATCTGCGCGATCAGCAGTGTCTGGCCGACGGCCATGCCGCGGCGCGCCTCCAGTTCGCCCACGCGTGCATCCAGTGCGCTGAGCATCCCGGCGGACTCGACCTTCGGCACCATCAGGGCGCGCACCGTCGGCTGGACGGCGGCTTGCAGGTCTGCATCCAGCCATTGCGCTTCGTTGTTGATCCGCACCAGTGCGGCGGCGCCAGACCGCGACACCTGGCTCGCCGCCTCGCCGAGGCCGGCACGAGCAAGCGCCTTCTCCGCAGGAGGCACGCTGTCTTCCAGGTCGAGCAGATAGGCATCGGCTCCGCGCGTATGCGCCGCCTGCACGTACTTCTCGACGTGGGCCGGCACGAACAGCATCGAGCGCCAGATCGGGAATGAAGTATTCATAGCGACGTGAGCAGCGTGGAGGGGCCCCGCGCGCAGCGTGGGGATCCTAGCGTCGCGAGTCGGCGCTGGCGTGAGCCTGAGCGATGCCGCGACACGGCGAACAAAGGGCGGCGGCTCACGCCAGCACCGCCGTGGCCGACATGCAGAGCTGGCCTTCGTGATCGGCCGTCCACAGCTGCAGCTGATCTCCTTCACGGCGAGCGCAGACCTTGAAAGGCTGCGTGTCGAAGGTAGGACGCACCGCGCGGAAGCTGAACTGGCGGACGCGAGCCTCGGGCAACTCGGCAGCGACCAGTTCCAGGATCAGGCTGGCCAGCAAGGGACCATGCACCACCAGCGCCGGATAGAACTCGTGCTCGACCGCGTACTGGCGGTCGTAGTGGATGCGATGGCCGTTGTAGGTCAGGGCCGAATAGCGGAACAACAGCACCGGATCGGGCGTGACCGTGCGGCTCCAGTCGGCCACGGCCGGCGACGGTTCACCTGCGGGCAAGGCCTGGGGGCCGGACGGCAGTTCGCGGTAGACCAGGTTCTGTTCCTCGCGCAGGCACAGTCGTCCGCCCTGCTCGATGCGATGCTCGAGCTTGACGAACACCAGGCTGCCGCTCTTGCCGCTCTTGGCATCCACCGACTGGATGCGCGTGGTCCGCCGCGCCGGCTGCCCTAGCGTCAGCGGATGCTCCACCTCGAAGGCCCCGGCAGCCCACATGCGCCGTGGCAGCGGCGCCGGCGGCAGGAACTCGCCAACGCTGGGATGCCCGTCGCGGCCGGTGGCCGACGCCGCGGGCGTGTCGAGGAAGTAGAGCCACTGCCAGGCCGGCGGCAGTGCATCGCCTTCCATCGGCAACTTGCGACGGTCCAGTGCGGCAGCGAGTGCACGCGCCGGAAATGGCTGCAGCGGGTCCTGCATCACACGCTCGCGGCCAACCCACTGTCTCAGATGGTCGAGGTCGATCTCAGGCATGGACCGACTCCTCGCGTTCGGCTTCGGGCGTCAGCAGCGATCGTGCGAGCTGCGCACGGCGCAGCAGCCAGGGGCTGGGCCGGTAACGCGGATCGCCGGTCTGGGACTGCAGGTTGCGCAGGATGCTGAGGATGCGCTCGCCACCGATGCGATCGCCCCAACTGAGTGGACCCATCGGATAGCCCAGTCCCAGCTTCACCGCATCCTCGATGTCGGGAATGGAGGCGATGCCACGCTGCGCGATGTTGGCCGCGATATTGACGATCGTGGCGAGGATGCGCTGCAGCACGAAACCCGGGCTGTCGTTGATCAGAGTGACTTTCACGCCATCGCTGCCGAGCAGGGCCAGCGCTGCATCGCGCACCGCGCGGTTGGTCACCGTGCTCAGCATCAGCGTGCGACGCCGGTCCAGGCCCGGCAGCGGGTCGACCGCCACCAGCTTGCCGGCATCCAGTCCATGGGCAACGGCATAGCCCGTGGCGTCCCAACCCCAGGGTTGCACGATCAGCAGGTCCGCGTCCGCCGATGTATCGGCCCGCAGCGCGCCAGCACTTCCCACCAGGGCTTGCAAGCGTTCGCACTCGTCCGCCTTGGGATCAATCCAGACCTTCCAGCCGGAAGGCAGCGGCCCTGCGACACGGGACTGCGTGGCGGCCACCGACTTGCCGGCGGCATCGTAGCCGTACCAGCCACAGCCGCTCTTGCGCCCGAACAGCCCCGCCGCGATGCGCGGCCGTACCAGTGACGACGGCCGGAAACGCGGCTCGTGCTGGAACTGCTCGTAGATCGACTCCATGACCTTGCCGGAGACGTCCAGGCCGGTGAGGTCGAGCAACTCGAACGGGCCCATGCGGAAGCCCAGCGCCTCACGCAGCAGCGTATCGACGTCCTCGACCGTTGCGACCCGTTCCTCCAGGACTCGCAGTCCCTCCGTGTACAGGCCTCGGCCCGCATGGTTGACCAGGAAGCCGGGCTGATCCTCGGCGACGACCGCGCGATGCCCGGTGCCCGCCACCAGTGCCCGCAGGGTCCGGACGGTCTCGGCGGAGGTGCGCACCGCGGCGATCACCTCCACGACCTTCATCAGTGGGACCGGATTGAAGAAATGCAGGCCCGCGACCCGCTGCGGATTCCGGCAACGTGCGGCGATCTCGGCAATCACCAGCGAGGAAGTGTTGCTGGCCAGGATGGCGCTTTCAGGGAGAATGCCCTCGAGCTGCGCGAACAGTGCCTGCTTGGCGGCGATGTCCTCGACAATGGCCTCGATGACGACCTCGCAGTCGGCCAACTCGGCCATCTGCGCACACGGATGGATGCGCGCCACGATGGCGTCGGCCTGATCTCGCGTCCAGGTCTTCTTCTCGACCCCCTTCTCGATCATCGCGGTGACGGCTGTCACCGCCTTGGGCACGGCGCCCTCGAAGCTGTCGAACACTGCCACGGCATGTCCGCTCTGGGCGAAGAGCTGGACGATGCCACGCCCCATCGCGCCCGCGCCGACCACGCCGATCTTCGGTTTCGTGCTCATCGTCAATTCCCGGTGAACTGCGGGCTGCGCTTCTCGAGGAAGGCGCGCATGCCTTCGGTCTTGTCCTGCGTGTCGAACAGCAGCAGGAACTCGCGGTTCTCCAGCGCGAGCGCCGCGTCTAGCGGCAAGTCGGCACCCTGCGCGAGCGTGCGCTTGATCGCGCGGATGGCCTTGGGCGGCATGTTCGCGGCCGCCATGGCCAGCGCCTTGGCACGGCCGAGGACGGTACCTTCGGTCACCAGCTCCGCGACCAGACCCAGTTGCCAGGCACGCTCGCCGGTAATGGCCTCGCCTGTCATCAGCATCAGGCTCGCCACCGGCTTGCCGACCGCCCGCACCAAGCGCTGCGTGCCGCCAGCCCCCGGCATGATCCCGACCCGCGCTTCGGTCTGGCCGAAGCGAGCCGTGCCGTCGCAGACGATGAAGTCGCACATCATCGCCATCTCGCAGCCTGCGCCCAGGGCGAAGCCGCTTACCGCTGCGATCAGCGGCTTCTGGCTCTTCACCAGCGGCGCCCAGTACTGGCCGAGGTCGATGCCGGCCACGTCCTGCGCACCCTTGTCGACGAGCAGGTTCAGGTCCGCGCCCGCGGCGAACACCGCAACGCCGCCGGTGATGATCACGGCGCGGACCGCAGCGTCGTTTTCCAGCTCGGTCACGGCGGCCGCAATCGCCGCCCGCATCGTCAGGTCCAGCGCGTTGCGCTTGGCGGGGCGGTTCAGCGTGACAATGCCGACGGCCCCCTCTCGGACGACCAGGACCGGCAGAGCGTCTTCGGGGCTATTCATGACTGCGCCTCGCGGGCGCGGGTGAAATTCGCGCTGCGCTTGTTGACGAAGGCGTCGTAGCCTTCCTGGAAGTCGACACCGCGCAGCAGCACGGCCTGGTCGTCCTCCTCGCGACGGAGTTCCTCGTCGAGGCTGGTCGACGGGGCCTTCAGGCGGCGCTTCATGCGCGCGAACGCCTCCAGCGGCAGGCGGGCAAGCATCGCGGCGCGGGCAACGGCCGTAGCCATGACCTCGCTATCGTCGACCAGTTCATCGGCCAGACCAAGGCGATGGGCCTCTTCACCCAGGATCGGTTCGCCAGAGCAGGCGATCTGCAGGGCAACGGCGCTACCGACCCGCTGCGGCAGTGTCAGCAGGCTGCCCCAGTCCGGCGCCAGGCCAAGCTTCAGGAAGGGAAACAGGATCCTCGTCCCCTGCCCCACGATGATCCGGTCACCCAGCAGCGCCAGTCCCACGCAGGCCCCGGCACTGACGCCTTCCATCGCGGTGACCACGGGGATGCCCGCGCCGTCCACCAGCCGACAGAGGCTCGCGATGTGCTGCATGCGCTCGCGCGCCTGTGCCTCCGACAGCCCGACCATGCTGGGAATGTCGCCGCCGGCAGAAAGATGGCCCCCCACGCCGCCCAGCAGCAGCGCCCGGGTCTGGCCATCGGCCAGAACCTGGTGCAGCGCCTCGATCATCAGCTGGCGCACGTCATGGTCGATGGCATTGCGCTTGTCGGGGCGATTGATCAGCAAGCGGGCAACGCCGTCTGCGGGGCGATCGACGAGCAGCTTGGACGGCATGCCCATGCTCAGGCCTCCAGGCGACCGACGATGGACACCGAGCAGACGTTCTGTGACGGCTGGCCACCGAGGTTGTGCGTGAGGCCGATGCGCGGGTTCGCCAACTGCCGCGGGCCGGCACGGCCCTGCAGCTGCAGGTACATCTCGTAGAGCATGCGGATGCCGCTGGCGCCGATGGGATGGCCGAAGCACTTCAGGCCACCGTCGATCTGGCAGGGTATGCGGCCCTCGGCATCAAACGCGCCGTCGAGGACGTCACGCCAGGCTTCGCCTTCGTGGGAGAGAGACAAATCCTCCATCGTCACTAACTCAGTGATGGAGAAGCAGTCATGCACCTCCGTCATGCTGATCTCCTCTCGCGGTCGAGTGATGCCGGCCTCCGCATAGGCCTTGCGTGCAGCAATGCGCGCCGTGTGCACATAGCTGCCGTCCCAGGCGTTCGAATGCATTTCCCAGCCATTGGAGACCGCCACCTGCAGCGCCTTGAAGCTGACCAGATCGGTCTTTCCCATCGCCTTGGCGATATCCGGGCGCGTGACCACCACCGCGGCCGCGCCGTCTGACACGCCAGCACAATCAAAGAGACCTAGAGGCTCCGCGATGATCGGCGCCTTGAGGACGGTCTCTTCGGACACGGCCTTCTGAAAGTGAGCCTTCGGATTCTTGGCGCCGTTGGCATGGCTCTTGACCGAAACCCGAGCCATCGCGCGCTTCAGCACTTTGGGATCGACGCGATGCTTGGCCTGGTAGGCGGCGGCGAGCTGCGCGAAGTTGGCGGGCGCCACTGCGTTCGGATACCACTGCGGGATGTAGGTGCCGACGGTCGCGACCGGCAGGCCGCCGTAGCCGGTGTCCTTGAGCTTCTCCACACCCAGGGCAATCGCAATGTCGCAGGCCCCGGAGGCCACGGCGTAGACCGCCGCGCGGATGGCCTCGGAACCACCGGCGCAGAAGTTCTCGACACGGGTGACGCCGATATTCGGCAGGCGCAGTGCGATACCCATTGGCGTGCCGCCGCGGCCGGTGCCGACGTCGTCCATGTGGGTGGAGAACCATGCGGCGTCGAGCTGTTCCGGCACGATGCCAGCGTCGCTCATGGCCTCGTTGTAGGCCTCCACCATCAGATCCTCGGGGCTGGCATCCCAGCGCTCGCCGAAACGGCTGCAGCCCATTCCCAGGATGACTACTTTGTCCTTGATTCCCGCTGGCATGTCTTACTCCGACGTACCCGCCGCTACACGCAGCGGGGTCGCCTTCCAGAAATAGCGTTTGAAGCCGCGCAGTTCGTCGCGGTCCTTGATGCGGAACACCATCTCGACGCGCTTGCCGGTCGCGATGTCGCCGGGCGCCACGTCGGTGAATTCCATGAGGATGCGGCCGCCGCCATCGAAGTCGACCTGGCCGTAGTGGTGCGGCGGAGACATGTGGAATGACAGCGCCTCCGCCGACCAGCTCAGCACCGTGCCCAGGTGCTCGGCCATCGGGTACGGCTCCTGCGTGTCCTGCTGCGGCGCACCGGGGGTGTAGGAGATGCGCGAGGGCGGGAAATGCACCTCGCCGGTGATGCGACAGCGCCCGCCGACCAGGCCGAGGATCGCGCGGCGATGACGGTAGGCGGTGCTCAGCGCCGTCTTGCGGTCCTGCTCGCCACGCATGCCGCGTTCCAGATCGAGCTGACCCTTGTAGGCGAGGAAGCGCGTGTAGCTGGCCTCTTCATGGCCGCCGGCCAGCCAGCCGGAGACGCCGCGGCGCGGACGGATGCGCGTGACAGCGTCGGTAACGCGAAAGACAAAAGCTTGCGCACCGCTGCCGAACTGCGCCAGCAGGATCACCTGTCCCGGCTGCGCCGTTTCCAGCACGCGGGACAGCAGCAGCAGGCCGTGGGCCACGCCGGTGTCGCCGACGCTCTCATCGAGGTTGTCCACCACCGCTTCCGGACGGATGCGGCATTGCTTCGCGAGCTGCGCGTCGATCTTCGCGAAACAACTCGGGAAGATGAAGTGGTCGACCTGCTCCGCTTGCACGCCGGCTCCGGCCAGTGCACGGGCGACAACGGGCGGTACCAGCTTGGTGATGCCCTCATCACGAATCCAGCGCTCTTCCCACTGGTAGTCGATGTCCTCGCCGGCGAGGCGGAAGTGGTCGATGAAATCCGTGGTGGTCACCGCCTCGCTCAGGACCTCGGCGAGGACCTCGCCCGAACCGAGGAGCAGGGCCGCTGCGCCGTCGCCGTAGTCCAGCTCCGCGCTGCTGGCCGCGCGGGTCTTGCGCTGATCAGCCGCGGCGAGCAGCACCGGGCCCGCGCCGCTGCGGGCCAGGGCCAGGCCCTGCGACAGTCCGCTGAGGGCCGCGGTCTGCGCACCGGTCAGGTCGCAGGCGGCAACGGATTCGTCCAGGTTCAGTGCCGCGCAGAGCACCCCGGCGTTGAGGCGCTCGGCGAAGGGCAGCGTGCCGGAAGCCAGGATCACCGAGCGGATGACGCTGCGATCCTGCTCCGCGCTCACGCAGTCACGCGCAGCGGCCACGGCCATGGTGAGGCTGTCCTCATCCCAGTGGGCCATGCTGCGCGTACCCTTGGCGCGGCCGAGGTGTTGCGGGGCGTACCAGGCATTGGCCTGCGCCACGGCCTTGCGGCTCAGGCGCAGGCGCGGCAGGTAGGCGCCGTGTGCAAGAATTCCAACGCTCAAGACTGACTCCAGATGGTGTTGAGAAAGACGCCGATGTTCGCGATCGCCTGCTGCGCGTCCGGCAGTTCTTCCGGGAACTGCTGGAAGACGTGGATCATTCCGTCCCAGACCTCGAGCTCGACATGCACGCCGGCCTGCCGTGCCTTGGCGGCGAAGGCGGTTGAGTCATCGAGGCCGGTTTCGCGGTCGCCGACCTGCAGCAGCAGCGGCGGCAGTCCGCGCAAGTCTCCGAACAGCGGCGAGGCCCGCGGATCGCGCGGGTCGACCTCGCCCAGGTATTGGGTAACGATCGCCTGCAGCATCGCCCGCTGATGAATGGGATCGGCAGCCGCACGAGTTTCGTAGCTGGCACCGCCGAGGCTCATGTCCAGCCAGGCCGAAAGCAGTACTGCCCCTGCGGGCAGCGGCAATCCCTGTTCTTTCAGGCTGAGCAGAGTCGACGCGGCAAGACCGCCGCCAGCGGAATCGCCGGCCAGCGCGATCTGCTTCGGAGAAATGCCTTGCTCCAGCAACCAGCGATACACCGCGCGGGCGTCGTCGACGGGCGCCGGGAAACGATGCTCGGGCAGCAGGCGATAGTTCACGCCCAGCACGCGACAGCGCCCTGCCCTCGACAGCCGCGCCATGAGATCGCGGTGCGAAGTGACCGAGCCCATCTTGTAGCCGCCACCATGGAAATGGACGAGCACGCGGTCCGATCGCGCCGAGTCATGCGCGATCCAGCAGGCATCGACGCCGCCTGCATCCACCGGCTGGAGCTGTACCGGTACCGCGTCGGAGCCGAACAGCGCATCCCAGTCCTGGCGCATCTGCGCCACCGGCGTGGAGCGGCGCCAGCGACCGTAGACCTGGCGCACACGCTCGATCGCGCGGTCGATTCCGGCCACCGACGGGCTGGCGGAGGCTTCAGCCACAGCCCATCCCTCCGGATACCCCGAGGGTTTCGCCGGTAATGAAGGCGGCCTCCTCCGTAGCGAGGAAGGCCACCGCAGCGGCCACTTCCTCCGGCGTGCCGAGCCGGTCGACCAGCGTCGCGCCGCGCATGGCGTCCAGCAGCTTGTCGCCGCCGGCCGCAACGGCCTTGCGCAGCAGCGGCGTATCCACCGGCCCCGGCGCAATGACGTTGGCGGTGATGCCGTAGCGGCCGCTTTCGCGGGCGATCGACTTGGTGAAGGCGATGACCCCGCCCTTGGCCGCGGCATAGACCGAGCCCCCCTTGGAACCGAGACGCCCGGCCTCGGAGGCGACGTTGATGATGCGGCCGTACTTCTTCGCCTGCATCGATGGCAGGGCCGCGTGCGTCGTGGCAAAGACCGCTTCGAGATTGACGGCGAGCAGCACGCGCCAGTCCGCGACCGTGGTCTTGGTGAAGAATGCGTGCTGGTCGATCCCGGCGTTGTTCACCAGGATGTCGAAGGGACCGTTGTCGCGGACGACGCGCTGCGCCTCCGCCAGGTCGCTGACATCGAGGCGCACGGCGCGGGCACCGGTCTCCGCGGCCAGCGCCTCGGCCATCGGCATGTCCTGCGCGCTGAGCACCACCGTGGCGCCCTCGGCGACCAGGCGCCGGACGATGGCGGCACCGATGCCCTTGGAACCGCCGGTGACGAAGGCGCGGCGTCCTGACAGCTTGCCCGGGTTCACCATGTTCAGCGTCCGGTGAAGCGCGGCTGGCGCTTCTCGATCACCGCGGCCAGTCCCTCGCGGACGTCCTCGGTGCGGCACAGTTCCGCCACGGTCCGGCTTTCCTCCGGCATGCAGGCATCCACGCCCAGGCCGACGCCGGCCCAGAGCAGGCGCTTGGTCGCGCCGAGCGCACGCGGCGCGCCGGCTGCCAATGCCTGCGCGTACTCCAGCGCCGCCGCCTCGAGTTGCGCATCCGGCACCACGCGATTGATCAGACCCATCGCCAGCGCCTCGGCGGCGGAGACGGCGGGATTCAGCAGCAACATCTCAGCCGCCTTGCGGGCGCCGACCAGCCGCGGCAGCGTCACCGACAGGCCGGCATCGGGGGCCATGGCCACTCGCGTGGCCCCGGCCATGAACTTCGCCGACTCGGCGGCGATCACCAGGTCGCTGGCGCACAGCAGGCCCATGCCGCCGCCGCCGGCGGTATAGCCCTGCACGGCCGCGATGACGGGCGCTTCGAGGTGGATCAGCGCGCTGATCACGGTCTGCAGCATCGAGGTGGCCTGGCGGATGTAGTACGGCAGCGCCTCCCCTTCCTTGCTGGCAAAGACATGCACGTTGCCGCCGGCGCAGAAGTTCGCACCCTTGCCGGTCAGCAGCAGTACCCGGATGCGCGGCTCGCCGATGCAGCGCTTCAGCGCCGCATGCAAGCCTTCGAGCATCTCGGTGTCGAGGCCGTTCGCCGCCTCGGCGCGGTTGAGCTGCAGATGGGCGACACGGTCCTGCAGGTCGAGCAGTGCCGGGCCTTCGGAGATCAGGATTTCGTGGTTCGGGTTCATGGCCGGATCGAGTCGCTCAGACCAGGAAGGACAACGTGTAGAGGGCCTTGTCGTTGTTGACCAGGACCACCTTCTTGCGCGCCATGCGGAACGTTTCGCCCTCGCGGCGCAGCACATACTCGTAGCGCGCCGCCCAGACCGTGTCGGCACGCAGGTTGGATTCGAAGATCATCGTGTTGGCGCCGACCTGCAGTTCCTGGCCCTCGCTGCCCAGGATCTCCACGTTGGACACGATGCGGCGCAGGCGCGAACGCGGCGACTGCGAGTGGCGCTTGCCGGTGTGGAACTGCTTGATGCGCAGTGCAATGCGCGAGCGGTTGTCGTAGATGATCGACATCTGGGTCTCGGGATCGATGTCGTCACCGTTGGCCGGAATCCAGTAGACGCCGTCATCGGTCCAAAGGGCTTCCCAGGCGTCGTACTCGTGCTCGTCCTGCAGGCGTGCCTCGCGGTAGATGAACTGCTCCACCTCGCGCAGCAGCTCCAGGTTGATCGCGGCGCCCATCACTTGGCCTCCATCAGTGAGCGGTAATGCCGCCAGATGCCGCGCGATGTCACCTCGTCGGTGGCGTCGCCGATCAGGAAGCCGTCTTCATCCTTGCGCTCGCGATGCAGGCCGCGGCCCAGGTAGTTGTAGTCCGGATTGCGGCTGTGCACGCCGCGCTGGGTGCGCTCGTACATCTCCGAATCGTCGGCGAGCAGGAAGCCGGCCGGGCCGACCGAACCCATGGTCTGCTGGCGCAGGCGGCGGTTGAGGTCCGGGGTGCCCTTGAACTGCAGCGCGGTGACATGCTGGATGGTCTCGTCCACCGCCAGCGGCTGGATCACGAAGATCTGGATCTCGGCGATGAACAGGTTCGGGAAGATCATCACGTGCGGCGTGCCGTCGATCATGATCTTGCGGGCCTTTTCCTCGCCGTAAGCCTGTTTCATCTTCTCGACGTAGTCCGGCACGCGATCCGCCGTCGTGCCAAACCAGCCCATGGGAACATCCATGCGACGGAATTCCGGACGCAGATCGTTCTCGGTGTGGCCGTCGCCGAGGTCTCGGGCCACCGCCGTGGACTTGCTGCCGTAGAGTTCGCCGATGCCGCTTTTCGCGACGCTGAAGATCGAGGCGTGCACGAACTGCGGGTGATAGCCGTCGGTTTCGTTCTCGACCAGGAATTTCCAGTTCGACTTGGCGCGGTGCTGCAGGAACCCGGCGGTGATCTCCACCTCGCCCTCCGGCGAGGTCTCGACCAGCCGGTCGATCGCGTCGCGTGCACCGCCGAGATGTTCTTCCAGCGTCGGTCCTTCGGTGGCGAACGAGCCGAACACGAAGCCCTTGTAGATGCTGACGCGCGCCACCTTGCCGAGGCCGAGTTGGCTGCGGTCGGCGCCTTCATAGCCGTCGGCAAACGGGAAACCGCGCAGCTTGCCGTTGTTGCTAAAGGTCCAGCCGTGATACGGGCAGGTAAAGGAGCCGCGGTTGCCCTTCGCCTCCAGGCAGACCTGGTTGCCCCGATGCGCGCAACGATTGAGCAGCAGGTGCACGTTGCCCTGCCCGTCGCGCGTCATGATGACCGGCTGCGGGCCGATCGACTTGAGGATGAAGTCATTGGGCTTTGGGACTTCGCTGACATGTCCCACGTAGACCCAGGTGCGATACCAGATCTTCTCGAGTTCTTCGCGGAAGATGGCCTCGTCGGTGTACACCGAACCGTGGACGCGGTCTGGCTGTACGAGCTGGCTCCAGTTTCCGGCAGTGGTTGGAATGGTCATGGCCTATCGATGCTTGCAGTGGAAGGGCGAACCCCGTGCTGCAAACCTTATCGACGGCCGGCGACGCGCAGATTCGTCGCTTCCGACGAATTGCCAGGCTCCCCCCCGCTCCTAACGTGGCGTCATGACGAAGAAAGCCCGCAAAACCCTGATTGTGT
>DATILC010000262.1:0-30187 GCA_035476855.1 Solimonas sp.
TTTCACTGCAGGAAGTCCTTGTTGACGCTTATTCAGAGGGCGGGGAGGGCGACGACGGCTTCGCCGGCAATCTTGGTTTCGCCGTACTGGTTGACGCTGCGCAGCGTCAAACGGGCGCGCGGTTCGCCATCGACGGTGAACAGTTCCGTCACCTGGCCGCTGCAGCTGATCGCATTGCCGAGGTGGGTGATGCCCTGGAAGCGCGCGTTGAACTGGCGCAGTTGGGCCTGCGGCTGCCACTGCGTCAGCAGGCGGCCGAGCCAGGCCATGACCAGCATGCCGTGGGAGAACACGTCCGGCATGCCGGCCTTGCGTGCGAAGTCGATGTCGATGTGGATCGGATTGTGGTCGCCCGAGGCGCCGCCGAAGAGTGCGAGCATCGTGCGGTTGACCGGCGGCAGCTTGAGTTCCGGCAGCGTGGTGCCGACGGTGATCGTTGTGCTTTGTTTCATGAGGGTTCCCCTTAGCTGCGGACGACGAGTACGCAGCGCATTTCCGCGACGAGTTCATCCTTCTGGTTGCTGGCCTGCGACTGCTTGACGACGAACTGCAGGGCGCCGTTCTTCTTGTCGTAGATGTCGGTGATCTTCGAGCGCACCGAGATGCGGTCTCCGGCATAGGCCATGCGGTGATAGGTGAATTCCTGCTCGCCGTGCAGCACGGTGCCGAGATCCACCTTCAGCAGGGCCAGCAGTTCGTCGAGTCCGCCGGAGTCCAGTTCGGCGCCGAACAGGAAGCTGGGTGGCGCGGGCAGGTCCGGGTGGCCCGCGGCACGGGCCGCGACCTCGTCGAGGTACAGGGGCGAGGTTTCCCCGGTGGCCTTGGCGAAGAACTTCAGCCGGCCTCGTTCGATATCCATGGAGCTGGCCGAGAGCTCGTGTCCAATCAGGTTGCGGTCGATCATGTCTGGCTTGCAGGCTGCGGAAGAATTTCCTGACGCAACACTAGAGGCAGGGGCGCAGCCGCAGACCCTCCCGATAGGGATGGGGATGGAGGGGGTGGGGCCTGTCATCGACTCCCCGATCGCTGCGACGGAGGCCGCCTGGGTGTAGGGCTATGCCCCGGGGCGCGCCGTGTACTAGACGTACATCAGCGACCCGGGGCGCCGCCCTGCGCCCAGGCGGCCCCGCCCTCCGGGTGCCCCCGTCTTTGCCGCCATGCTGTGTTGCTCGTCGGTTACTTGGAACCACCAAGCGCCCTCCTCGCGTCGTGCCTGGCGGCAAATACGGGGGCATCGCAGCGACCGGGGAGTCGATGACAGGCCCTGGGGCAGATTTATGCCCGCGCGGGCGCCGGGAGCGGCCGGCGCCGGTCGGTTCAGGCCAGGATGCGCAGCTTGCGTGCCTTGGCCAACGCATCCTCGCGGGAAATGGCGTTGAGCTTTCCGTAGATGTTCTTCAAGTGCCATTTGACGGTGCCGGGCGACAGGCCCAGGGCGCGCGCGATGCTCTTGATCGACAGTGCCTTGGCGAGCAAGGCCAGCACTTCCTGTTCGCGTGCCGACAGCAGCTCTACCTGCGGACGCGCAGCCTGATTGGTCGTGGCAGGGCTGGCTGCAGCCGCAGAGCTTGCCGCGGATGCGGCCTCGAACGAGCTGGGGTCGAGCTCGCGCTGCGCCGCTTCCAGCAGCCTGCGCCGGCGCGGATCGGCTTCATCCTGCAGCAGGCGCTGCACCAGCGGCAGGACCGCAGAGCCGATGTCGGGAACGATGCGCATCATGCCGGTCTCGGCCGCAATGCCGACCATGCGCCGTCCGGTTTCCACGGCCTCCTCCTCGCGTCCGTTGAGCAGCAGGACGACGGCACGCACCAAACCCAGGCTGGTGGATGGCAGCAGGCGCCCGTTGCGTTGTGACGCCGCGTCGGCGGCGTCGATCGCAGCCAGGCAGGCCGGGTCGCTCGGGTCCTGGAGAAAGGCCACCATCAGCCGCGCCAGCAGCACGGCCATGCCGATCTCGCTCCAGGCACAGTCGACCGCGTCGCGGTAGCGCTCGCCCAGGCGTTCGAGCCGCGCAACGAGGTCTCGTACCGGCGCCTTCTGATCGGTACGCAGCGACAAGGCCAGCTGCTCCCAAAGGCTCCAGGCGATGATGCGGTCCAGCCGTCGCTGGTAGCCGAACTCCTCCAGGCGCAGCAGCGTTTCGCGTGCGCCTTCGAAGTCGCCATCGATCTGCTGGATGCGTGCGCGCACGCGATAGGAGAACAGCAGGCCGTCGGAAAGGCCGACCGCGTCGATCAGGTCGAGGTAGCGATCCAGGAACTGCCGGGCCTGCTCCACCTGGCCGGACTGGTAGAGGGCATCCACCAGGTAGCCGGAAAACAAGCCTGCGGCATCGACACCCTGGGAGGTGCGCTGCAGGGCATGCTCGATGTAGGACTGCAGCGCCGGGGTGGCGAGGCTGATGTTGCCCTGGATCAGGTGGCTGAAGCCGTTGACGATATCGATCAGCGGGCGCGGGTAGTCGGGGCGCCCGGGAATATCGAACTGGTGCCGCAGGCGCGCCACCTCGCGGGCCCTTTCGAACTGGTTGGCATGAACCAGCGACAGGCTGGCGACGGTACTCAGCAGCAGCGACAGGAAGGTGCTGGGCGGCGGCGGCTCGCGCATCATCGGCTCGAGGATCTGCAGGCAGGACGCCGTGTCGTCCTGCCGCATGAAATGGTAGGCGCGCAGCATCTTCACCTCGATGGCCACCTCCGGACGGGCGACATCGGGGTGCCGCGAGATGTCGGCCATGGTCCGTTCGAAACCTTCGACGCGGCTGCCGGTCAGCTGCGCCCAGGCGACGCAGAGCAGCACATTGAGACGGCTCAGCAGGCTTTCGCGCGGAACGGCGTCGCACCACTTGAGCAGCTCGGCGAAGTTGGCGCTGCTGACCAGCTGGCGGGCAGCGCGATCGATCAGCTGCACGACGAAGTCGGTGTCGCCGGCCAGGGTGGCATGGCGCATCGCCTCGGTATGCAGGTTCTTGCCGGCGAACCAATGGCTCGCCATGTGGTGGATCTTGCGGACCTCGGCCTCGCCGATCCGCTGCAGGCGGTTGCTGAGGAAGCCGGCGAACAGGCGATGGAAGCGATACCAGGGCTCGGCGTCGGCGGTGTCGATCGGAATCAGGAACAGGTTTTCGTTCTCGAAGCGTGCCAGGTGCTCGGCCGTGCGCGGATCCCCGGTCAGCAGTTCGCAGAGCTCGCGGTTGAAGCGGCGACAGGTCGAGATGCGCATCAGGAAACTGAACTCGGCTTCCGACAGGTGCTCCACCACCGCCGTTTCGAGGTACTCCTCCAGGGCATCGGCGCGCGACAGCGAGCGCTTGCCCTGGCGCTCGAAGAACAGTTCCGGGCTTTTCTGCTTGCGCAGCGAGAACGCCAGCAGCTGCAGGCCCGCGGCCCAGCCGTCGGTCATCTCCTGCAAGCTGTTTTCCTGCGCCGCGCTGAGGCCCCGCAGCCCCTGGGCCTGCAGGAAGCGATGGGTTTCGTCGCGGCTGAAGCGCAGTTCCTGGAACTGCAGCTCGGTGAGATCGTCTTCCGCGCGCAGACGCGCCAGCTGTAGCGGCGGACGGTTGCGGGAGCCCAGCACCAGGTGGAAGTGCTCGGGGGCCAGCGCCAGCCAGTGGTCCAGCAGCTTGAGCACGCCGAAGGAGGAGATGTGGTGGAGGTCGTCGATCACCAGGTAGACGTCGTTGTCCTGGTCGCAGATGTCGTTGACCAGGGATGCCACCAGTGAGCGTCCGGCCTTGCCGCCGGAACGCAGGTAGACGTGCAGGGCTTCCTTGTCCATGGCCAGGCCCGCCTGTTGCAGGCTTTCCACGAGGTAGGCAGCGATGTGCATGTCGCTGTCGTCGACACCGGCGTTGTACCAGGCCACCTTGGCACCCTGCAGGATCAGGTTGCGGCGCCATTGCGTCAGCAGCATGGTCTTGCCGCAGCCGGCAGGCCCCAGCACCAGGGTCACCCTGCGGCTGCGCCGCTCGTCGAGCTGCAGCAACAGGGCATCGCGGCTGACGGGGGCGTTGCCGACCCGCGGGGGAGCCAGCTTGGTGCGTATCAGGGGCAGATCGCCCGGGGTCATTTTCGGCCTGGCCTCTCGTGGTGGGCTCGTCTCCTCACATCGAGAATAGCCTCAGCCGGAGCGGTTTGGGGGCCATCCGTAGCCAGCCCCCCTAGCCGGGAGGGGACTCACCCTGTTGCCCTCCGTAGCCTGCCCCTCACTATCAAGGCGAAGCGGGGATCAAGGCGCACCATGGCAACAACCTACCTGACGCAGGGATTGCATCGTGCAAGCAGCCTCTATCCCGGGCGACTGGCGACGGTGTTCGGCGAGCGGCGTCGCAGCTACGGCGAGCTGGCGGAGCGCGTGTCGCGGCTGGCCGCTGGCCTGCAGCAGCTCGGCGTCCGGCGCGGCGATCGTGTCGGCGTGCTGGCGATGAACTCCGATCGCTACCTGGAGCTGTACTACGCGATCTGGTGGGCGGGTGGAGTGATCAACCCGCTGAACATCCGCTGGAGCCCGCGCGAGATCGCCTACTCCCTGGACGACTGCCAGACCCACGTGGTGCTGGTGGACGAGGCCTTCGCGCCGATGGCCGACGCCCTCGCGGAGCGTTCGCAGGCCCTGCGTACGGTGATCTATGCCGGCGACGGCGAGCCTCGCGGTGGCATGTTCTCCTACGAGCAGCTGATCGCGGAGAACGCCCCGGTGGCCGACGCGATGCGCTGCAACGAGGATCTCGCGGGCATCTTCTATACCGGCGGCACCACCGGATTCCCCAAGGGCGTGATGCTGTCGCACGCCAACCTCTGGAGTTGCTCCGCCGCTGCGATGGAGGCGGTTGCACCCGCGGGACTGACGGCCCTTCATGCCGCACCGATGTTCCATCTCGCCGACGGCATGTTCCTGCTGGCCCTGACCATGCGCGGTTCCAGCCAGGTCATCGTGCCGGCCTTCGAGCCGGTCGCCGTGGCCGCGGCGATCGAGCAGGAGCAGGTCGGCGCGATACTGCTGGTGCCGACGATGATCCAGATGCTGGTGGATCACGAGCGGGTCGACACCGCGGCGCTGGCCTCGCTGCGCCGCATCACGTACGGCGCTTCGCCGATCAGCGAAGCGCTGCTCGAACGTGCGATGCAGCGCCTGCCGGGCGTCGAGTTCGTCCAGGCCTACGGACTGACCGAGATGTCGCCGCTGGTGAGTCTCCTGGGGCCGGAGGAGCACGGCGAGCAGGGCCGGGCGACAGGCCGCCTGCGCTCGGCCGGGCAGCCCTGCCACGCGGTGGAGGTGCGTATCGTCGATGCCGATGGCCAGGAATTGCCGCACGGCAGCGTTGGCGAGATCACCGCCCGCGGCCCGGGCGTGATGCAGGGCTACTGGGGCAAGCCGGAACAGACTGCCGCGGCCCTGCGCGGCGGCTGGCTGTACACCGGCGACGGCGCCTACATGGACAAGGACGGCTTCCTTTTCGTGGTGGACCGCGTGAAGGACATGATCGTCAGCGGCGGCGAGAACGTGTACTCGGCCGAGGTGGAGAACGCGATCGCACAGCATCCGGCGGTGGCGGCCTGTGCGGTGATCGGCATTCCCGATGCGCAGTGGGGCGAGGCGGTGCACGCGGTGATCGTCTGCCGGCCGGAAAAGGCAGCGCCAACGGCGGAGGAACTGCGCCAGCACTGCCGTGACCTGATCGCCAGCTACAAGTGCCCGCGCAGTCTCGAGGTGCACGATGCACTGCCGTTGTCCGGCGCCGGCAAGATTCTCAAGACCGTGCTGCGCGAGCCGTACTGGAAAGATCAGAAGCGCGCTGTCGGCTGAGCTTCCGACGCAGCACCGTAACGACAACAACCAATGAGGAAGTTGCACATGCCGCATTGCCGGCCGGATACCAGTTCCTCCGGGGAACAGTTGCTGGGCGTGCTGGAGTCCTGGGTGGAGCAGGGCCGCAGGCCCGAGGCGATCCGCATCGACCTGCAGGGCGCGGCCAGCAGCGCCGCCAACGGTCGGCCCCTGTGCCCGCTGCCGCAGGTTCCTCGTCGCGTTGGCGACGGCGCCTACGCTTGCGTCGAGCCGCGCTGACCAATCACCGGGCCCAGGCGATGTGCCTGCGCTCCAAATGAACGAGTACCCGGAGTAAAGCATGTCAGGGCAACAGATCAAGAGCGGTGCGGGCCTGGCCCGGCTGATGGCTTCGGCGGTAGGGCTCTGCACGGTGGTCTCGCTGCCTCTGCAGGCCGTCGCGCAGGAAGCGCAGCAGGCCAGTGAGCAGGCAGCGACCAGCGAAGGCAATGCAGCGGCACCGGCGGCGACGGCCTCGCCTGAGTCCAGCGACGCGGATGAGGCCCTCGCTGATTTGCTGGCCGAGGAGAGTTCCGCTGAAGCAGAACCTGCTGCTGCGGCGCCGGTCGCCAATGGGCCCCCGCCCGGCACGCAAGCCGACGGCGCAGCCCCTGCGACTGCCACGCAGGAACCGGCCGTGGCCGGAGACCTGCCGACGATCCCTGTCGATGTGCCGCCGGATGAAGCCCTGCCGGCGCTGAAGGAAGCGCCGCAGCACGCGCAGATCGAGGAGATCGTCGTCACCGCGACCAAGCGCGAGCAGTCGCTGCGCGAAATTCCGGCGGCGATCACGGCGCTGAGCGGCGCCGACCTGGAGAAGCAGGGCATCCAGGGCGTGGAGGACATCTCGCGCCTGGTGCCCGGTGTCACCGTCAACACGCCCAGCGAGGGTGCGACGCGTGTGACGATCCGCGGCATCGCGGCGAGCGCGGCCACCAATGCCACCACCGGCGTGCTGTTCGGCGACGTGTCCTTCAGCGACGCCTACCTGCCGCGAGCCGCACTGGACCCCAATCCCTTCGACCTGAAATCGGTGGAAGTCCTGAAGGGACCGCAGGGCACGCTGTTCGGCGCCGGCGCGCTCAACGGCGCGATCCGCTATGTGCCGGAGCCGCCGAAGTTCGGCGAGTGGGAAGCCAAGTACTTCGTGCAGTACACCAGCGTCGAACAGGGCGATGCTGCACCGATCTATGGTGCCGCGGTGAACCTGCCGTTCCTCGGCGACAAGGCGGCCCTGCGCCTCATGGCCTTCGACCGTGAGTCACCCGGCTTCATCGACAACAGCCAGCTTGGCGATGACGTCAACCGCATCGACCAGCGGGGCCTGCGCGCGATCCTGGGCTGGCGGCCGAATGATGACTGGGACACCGCCCTGACCTACGCCTGGCAGGAGACCGACCAGGCCGATTTCCCCATCGCCGACAATCTCGACGGCCGCCTCAGCACCGACAACCGGCCGCGACACAGCACCGCTCATGTCGACTATGACTTTGCCGACCTGGTGATCAAGCGCCACTTCGACTGGGCCGAGCTGGTCAGCGATACCTCCTACGTGCAGAAGCGCTCCAATTCCTTCTTCGATGCGTCCTCTCGCCTGCCCGGCAACGGCCAGACGGCGCTGCGCGCATCGCAGCCGGACGAGTCGGGGTCCAGGACCCTGGGACAGGAACTGCGCCTGGTATCCACCGACGATTCCGGTTCGCCCTGGAGCTGGGCGGTGGGCGCCTTCGGCTGGCGCCAGGAGATCGAGTCCCAGCCCGAGCTCCAGGCATCGGTGGAACTGCCGGGCGGGCTCAACGGCCTGTCACCGCTGCTCTACGAGCTCATCGACGGGCTTGCTCCGGGCGCCGGCGACCTGATCGCCGAGGATGGATCGCTGGTGCTGGCACGCATCAGGACCAATGCCGAGATCCGCGAGATGGCGCTGTTCGGCGACATCACGCGCCGGCTCGGCGAAAGCGTCGAGCTGAGCGTTGGCGGCCGCCTGTATCGCACCACTTCAGGAGGCTCGGTCCGGCAGACAGGGCTGCTGATCCTGGCGTCGGGCCAGCCGGAGCAGGGCATCGATGGCGAGCTGGAGGAGCAGGGCTTCAATCCCAAGGTCTCGCTGCTGTGGCATGCCAGCGACAGCATCATCGTCTATGGCGGTGCCTCCAAGGGCTTTCGCGCCGGCGGCATCCAGCCGGGATACCAGCTGAACCCGGCGGGCCAAAGCTCGCCGGATTTCTTCAAGTCCGACACGATCTGGAGCTACGAGGCCGGTTTGCGCACCGACTGGTTCGAAGGCGCGATGCATTTCGACATCACCGCTTTCTTCACCGACTGGAAGGACCCGCAGGTGTTCCAGCTGGGCACCAACGGCCTGACCTCCTACATCGACAATGCCGGAGGCGTGGAAAGCAAGGGTGTCGAAATGGCACTGCAGACCCTGCTGCCCTATGGCTTCATGCTCAGCGTCTCGGGTTCATGGACCGACACGGTGACCACCAAGCCGTTCACCGCCCAGGACGGCAGCAC
Source organism: Solimonas sp. (assembly GCA_035476855.1). Lineage (GTDB taxonomy): Bacteria > Pseudomonadota > Gammaproteobacteria > Nevskiales > Nevskiaceae > Solimonas_A. The sequence continues at coordinate 8,344 of DATILC010000262.1, forward strand.
CGTGGCACCTGGACAGGAATGGCCGTTTGCGCCGCATCTGCAGACCGCGGCGACGCTGGCCTACACGGGCAATGTCCGCGACTGGGACCTGAGCGCCTCGGTGACGCACAGCTTCCTCGGCAAGGCCTGGTCCAGTCTTGAAGACTCCCAGAAGCAGGAGATCTTCGACTTCCAGCAGATCGACCTGCAGTTCGGCGTCGCCAATCCGGCGCTGCGCTGGCTGCCGGAAGTTTCCTTCCTGGTCAACAACGCGCTGGACGAGCGCGGCGTCGCCAACCAGTTCCGTGGCGGCACCTACGTCGACGTCACTTACCTGAGGCCGCGGGCATTCACGCTGCGGCTCAGCGGCAACTTCTGAGAGTACGGGGGACGCGCGTGCCCGCAGTGACAAGTTGCTGCGCATCCTGCTTCGCCTGCTGATGGCGGCGGCCGGCGCTGCCACCAGCCGGCGTCCTGCCGAGTCAGCGCGATCCTGCGGCCGACGCCGCAGCCGCAGATCGCCATCGAGCTGTGGATGCCGGTGGCGGAATCCTGGAACGGTCGGCTCTAGGCAGCGCGTGCGTCGACACCAAGGCCGAGCTCATGCTCCAGTGCCGCCGCTGCGCCGCGCAGCGCGGGATGCAGGGCGCGGATGACGTAAACCGGCAGCGGCGCGAGATAGCTGCAGAAGCGGCCCTTGGCCTCGAAGCGTTCGCGGAAAGCCGAGCGCGCGAAATAGTTTCCCAGCCTGGGCACGATGCCGCCGCCGATGTAGACGCCGCCGCGGGCGCCGAGGATCAGCGCAAGGTTGCCGGCGAAGTTGCCGAGCAGGCTGCAGAACACCGCGAGCGCTTCCGCGCAAACCGGATCGTCTCCGGCAAGACCGCCGGCAACGATCTCCGCCGGCGTGTGCGCCGGCAGGTTCCTGCGCTCCAGCGTGGCGATCGCCTGGTGCAGGGAGGGCAGGCCGACACCCGACAGCAGGCGCTCTGCGGACACATGGCCGTGCAGCTCGCGACAGGCCGCGATGATGTCTGCCTCGCGGGCATTGGCCGCCGCCAGCGTGGCATGCCCGCCTTCGCCGCAGATCGGCAGCCAGTGGGTACGCCCCATCGGCACCAGACCGGAAACGCCAAGGCCGGTACCCGGTCCCAGCAGGGCGATGGTCCCCCGCGGTGCAGGCGAGCTGCCGCCGACCTGTTCAAGCTCCGCGGGCGACAGCAGCGGCAGTGCCAGCGCCAGTGCGGTGAAGTCGTTGATCAGCAGCAGTCGATCCAGACCCAGGCGGGATCGTGTCGCCTCGGCCGAGAACGACCAGTGGTGATTGGTCATGCGCACCTGGTCATCGAGCACCGGGTTGGCGATGGCGATCACGGCCTCTGCCGGGCGCGGGACGTCCTGTTGTGCGAGATAGGCTTCCACGGCATCGGCCAGCGTCGCATGCGCGGCGGTGGCCAGCTCGACGCAGTGCAGCGGCACGCCGCTCTGCGGATCGAGCAGGGCGAAACGCGCGCTGCTGCCGCCGATGTCGGCGACGAGCCGGGTCGGTCGATCGATCATTGGTCTGTTCGCCGGCATGGCTGCCGATGTCATCCCTGCGAGTGGAACACGCTGAGCGGAACCCGCTGCTGATGCAGCAGCAGGCTCACCGGGCAGCGCCTGTCGGCGGGCCGGGCGGCAGCCAGTTCCAGTACCGTGCGCTTCTCGGCGCCGGAGATGAGGATGGCCAGCTGCCGGCTGTCGAGCAGGCTGCGCAAGCTCAGGCTCATGCGCGGCAGCGCAGACGAGGGAGGTCGCATCGCCATCACCGCAGCGGCCTGGCTGAGGTCCAGTGCGGCATCGATCTCCGGAGCATCCGGAAACAGCGAAGCCACATGGCCGTCGGTGCCCATGCCCAGCACCACCACATCCAGGGGGCGGGGCAGCAGCGCCAGGCGCGCGCTGCATTCCTCGATGGCCCACTCCGGCACTGCGGCGGAGGTCTTCAGCGACACCAGCACCGCGTCTGCGGCCGCATCGCGCAACAGGTGCCTGCGCAGCAGGCCCTCGTTGCTCTCCGGCGCTGCCGGATCCACCCAGCGCTCGTCGGAGGGACAGACCCGCACGCGTGCCCAGTCCAGCGGCCGCGTCGAGAGTGCCGCCAGGAACAGCAGGGGCGTGGTGCCGCCCGGAACCACCAGCGAAGCCGTGCCGCGCGCAGCAATCGCTGCGATCAGGCGCGTGGCGACGTCATCTGCCAGTGCCTGCGCGGCAGCCGCGGCATGGTCGAAGAGCTGCTGCCCGATTGCAGCCGGCAGTCGCAGTGGCATCGCCACTTCAGCTTTCCTCGTGCCAGCTGTTGCCATCGCGCACGGTCAGCGCGCTGGCCTGCGTCGGCCCCCAGGTCCCCGCCTGGTAGAGGCGCAGCGGCGGACGCTGCCGCTGCCACTGATCGAGGATCGGTTCGACCCAGCGCCAGGCAGCATCGAGTTCGTCGCGGCGCATGAACAGGGTCAGGCGGCCACGGATCACGTCCATGATCAGGCGCTCGTAGGCGTCCCAGCGGCGCATCGGCGCGCGATCGGAGAACGCCATGTCGAGCGAGATCGGCTGCACCTGCATGCCTTCGCCCGGCACCTTGGCCATCAGGTCCAGGCGCAGGCCCTCCCTGGGCTGCAGGCCGATCACCAGGCGATTCACCGGTGGCAGGCTGCCGCTCAGCATCGCGTGGGGTGGCGTGCGGAAGTTGACCACGATCTCGGCCAGGCGCTCCTGCATGCGCTTGCCGGTGCGCAGGTAGAAGGGCACGCCGGCCCAGCGCCAGTTGTCGACCTCGGCCTTGATCGAGACGAAGGTCTCGGTCGTGCTGCCCGCCGCGACGCCGGGTTCCTCGACATAGCCCACGGCCGGTTTCCCGGCGATGGCGCCGGCGCGGTACTGGCCGCGCACGGTCTTGGCGACCACGTCGGCGGGCGACAGCGGGCGCAGCGACTGCAGGACCTTGAGCTTCTCGTCGCGCACGCGATCGGACTCGATGCTCGACGGCGGCTCCATCGCGACGATGCACAAGAGCTGCAGCAGATGGTTCTGCACCATGTCGCGCAGGGCGCCGGTACTGTCGTAGAACTCGCCGCGATCTTCGACGCCAACGGTCTCGGCGATCGTGATCTGCACGTCGCGGATGCCGGAGCGGTTCCAGATCGGTTCGAACAATGAGTTGCCGAATCGCAGTGCCAGCAGGTTCTGCACGCTCTCCTTGCCCAGGTAGTGGTCGATGCGGAAGATCTGCTGCTCGGCGAACACGCGGCCGACGTCCTGGTTGATGCGCGTCGCGGAGGCAAGGTCGCGGCCCAGCGGCTTTTCCAGCACGACGCGGCTGGCCGGTGTCACCAGGCCTGCTGCGCCCAGCCGTTCACAGATGCCGGCGAACAGGGCAGGGGCAGTGGCGAGGTAGAACACGCGGTTGCGCGCAGCGTCGCCGCCCAATGTCTCCGCCAGCCTGGTGTAGCCCTGTGCATCGGTCGCGTCCAGCGCCAGGTAGTCGGTGCGACGGGCGAAGGCCTGCCAGCCCGTATCCAGTTCGTTGGGCGCCATGTGGCGGCAGCAGCGTTCGTAGGCGAAGGCGCGGTACTCCTCGCAGGACATCGCCTGGCGGCCCAGCGCCAGGATGCGCCAGCCGCTGCTGTCGGCGGTGTCGCGATGCCGCCGGTACAGCGCAGGCAGCAGCTTGCGCAGCGCCAGGTCGCCGGTGCCACCGAAGAGGATGAAGTCGAAGCGGTCGAGTGCCGCGCCGGAGACATCCGGAGCCGGCATGCGGGAGAGGGAATCGGCCATCGCGGTCTAGCCCGCATTTCTCACAGGGTCGCCGGAGAATCCCGCGTACTGATTGATCGGCATGGCCATTGGACGGTTCATCTCGATAACACTCTGTGGTTGAGGATTCTCCGGCTGGATCGGCGCTGGCTGGTTCGGACCGCGCTGAACTGGGGCTTCGGTCGCCCAATAGCTACAGCTATTGCGCGCCCTCCAGCCCGGCGTCCAGCACGCTCCGCCCTGCGCCATCACTCGATCCCCCTGTGAGAAATGCGGGCCAGGTATTCGCCAGTCTTCGTTCCGCAGGTGCGCGGACCAAGCATGCCGATGATCCCCGAGAGCGGATCGCAAGGCCCCTCCCTTGAAGGAGGGGGCGCTGCAGGCCGGGGACGCCAACAATATGTAGTCCCGGGAGTAGCACTTGAACCTGCACGCCGTTGTCCACCAAGTTACCGAACGCATCCGGCGCCGCAGTCTGCAGCTGCGTGCGACCTATCTCCATCGCGTCGAGGCCGCGGTCAGTGCCGGCGCGGCACGCGGGCGTGTGTCCTGCACCAACCTGGCCCACGTCGCTGCCGCTGCGCCACAGAACGACAAGCTGCGCCTGCGCGAGCTGCGTCAGCCCAACCTGGCGATCGTTTCCTCCTACAACGACATGCTCTCGGCGCATCAGCCCTATGAGCGCTACCCCGAACTGATCCGCGCGGCCGCGCGGCGTGCCGGCGCCACCGCGCAGTTCGCCGGCGGTGTGCCGGCGATGTGCGACGGCATCACCCAGGGTCAGCCGGGCATGGAGCTGTCGCTGTTCTCGCGCGACATCATCGCGATGTCCACCGCGGTGGCGCTGTCCCACAATGTCTTCGACGGCGTCCTGTGTCTCGGCGTCTGCGACAAGATCGTGCCGGGGCTGCTGATCGGCGCCCTGCAGTTCGGGCACCTGCCGGTGATCTTCGTGCCCGCCGGACCGATGTCCACGGGCCTGGCCAACCGCGAGAAGGCGCAGACCCGGCAGCTGCACGCGCGCGGGCTGCTCGGCCGGGAGGAACTGCTCGAGTCGGAGATGCGCTCCTACCACGGGCCCGGCACCTGCACCTTCTACGGCACGGCCAACTCCAACCAGCTGCTGATGGAAATCATGGGGCTGCACCTGCCGGGCGCGGCCTTCGTGCCTCCGAACGGCGGACTGCGCGATGCGCTGACCGCTGCCGCTACGGTGCGCGCAGTGGATATTTCGCGTCCGGGCCGCGATGGCATGGGCCGCGAGTACACGCCGCTGGCACAGGTGATCGACGAGCGCAGCATCGTCAACGGCATGGTCGGCCTGCTGGCCACCGGTGGTTCCACCAACCATACGATCCACCTGGTGGCGATCGCGCGCGCCGCCGGCATCGTCATCGACTGGGATGATTTCGACGCCCTGTCGGCGGTGGTGCCGCTGCTGGCGCGCATCTATCCCAACGGCCCCGCCGACATCAACCACTTCCACGCGGCCGGCGGTGTCGGCTTCGTCATCCGCGAGCTGCTGGATGCCGGCCTGCTGCATGGCGACGTGCGTACCGCGATGGGGCAGGGCCTGCGGGCCTACACCGAAGAACCCTTCCTCGACGGCGAGCAACTGGGCTGGCGCGCTGCCCCGGCCACCAGTGGCGATGCGGAGGTGCTGCGCACCGCCTCCAACGCCTTCAGTCCCGATGGTGGCCTGCGGCTGCTGCAGGGAAATCTCGGGCGGGGTGTCATCAAGGTCTCCGCCGTCGCTGCCGCGCACCGCGTGGTCTCGGCACCGGCGCTGGTGTTCGACACCCAGGAAGCCCTCATCGAGGCCTATCGCCGCGGCGAGTTGAACCGGCACTTCATCGCCGTGCTGCGCTTCCAGGGACCGCAGGCCAACGGCATGCCCGAGCTGCACCAGCTGATGCCGATACTCGGCTCGCTGCAGGATGCCGGCTACCAAGTGGCCCTGGTCACGGACGGGCGCCTGTCCGGCGCTTCCGGCAAGGTGCCCGCGGCGATCCACGTCTGGCCCGAGGCGCTCGCCAAGGGCCCGCTGGCCTTGTTGCGCGATGGCGACCCGCTGGAGCTGGATGCCACCACCGGCCGACTGCAGGCCATGGTCGATCCGCAGGACTGGGCGGCGCGCCTGCCGGCGTCGCCGCCGGTCGCGGCGCTGTCTCCCGGGTTGGGCCGCGAGCTGATGTCGTGGGGGCGCCGCGTGGTCGGCTGCGCGGAACACGGCAGCCTGATCGCAGATCCCTTTGCCGGCGAAGTTCACGAGGAATCCCTGCTTTGAACATCAAGGACATCCTGCGTCGCGGCCCGGTGATGCCGGTCGTCGTCATCGATGACGCAGGCCATGCACTGCCACTGGCCCGCGCGCTGCTGGCAGGAGGCATCCGCGCCATGGAGATCACGCTGCGAACGCCGGCGGCGCTGGCGGCGATATCGGCGATCGCAGCTGCGGTTCCGGAAATGGCGGTAGGCGCGGGAACCTTGTTGTCGGCGCAGGATGTGCACGCAGCCAGGGATGCAGGGGCCTGTTTCGGCGTCAGCCCGGGGCTGCGGCCTGCAGTGCTCTCCGCAGCGGGTGACTGGCCTTACCTGCCCGGCGTGATGACGCCTTCCGAGGTCATGCTGGCGATCGAATCAGGGCATGACACGCTGAAGTTTTTTCCGGCCGGATCTGCTGGTGGAGCGTCGATGGTGCGCGCCTTCGGCGGGCCGTTCTCCTCGGTCCTGTTCTGCCCGACTGGCGGCATCACGCCACTGAGTGCACAGGCCTACCTGAGCCTGCCGAACGTCGCTTGCGTCGGTGGGTCCTGGCTGACGCCGCGGGAACACCTGCAGTCCGGCAACTGGACCGAGATCACGCGGCTGGCGCAGCAGGCGGCTACTCTCCGCCCTGCCTGAGAGCGGCGCAAAAAAACGGGGTGCAGCTTGGGCTGCACCCCGTAAGCACCTGAGTATTTCAGGTGGAGGAAAGCCTTTCAGCCGACGCGCTGGTAGGCCGTGACCACGCAGGCGCCGCCGAGGCCGAGGTTGTGCTGCAGCGCGAGCCGCGCATCCGGCACCTGGCGCCGATCAGCCTTGCCGCGCAGCTGCAGGACCAGTTCGGTGCACTGCGCCAGTCCCGTCGCGCCCAACGGGTGACCCTTGGACAGCAGTCCGCCGGAGGGATTGGTGACGATCTGGCCGCCGTAGGTGTTGTCGCCGTCTTCGACGAACTTCTCGGCGCCGCCTTCCGGACACAGGCCGAGGGACTCATAGGTCAGCAGTTCGTTGTGGGCGAAGCAGTCGTGCAGTTCCACGACGTCGACGTCCTCGGGGCCGAAGCCGCCGGCCTCGTAGACCTGCGTCGCGGCGCTGCGGGCCATGCTGAAGCCGACCAGTTCGCGCATGTCGCGCTGGCCGAAGGTGACCGCGGTATCGGTGGTCATGGCCTGCGCGACGATCTGGACGTCTGCCTTCAGCCCATGCTTGCGAGCAAATGCCTCGGAGCACAGCACCGCCGCCGCCGCGCCGCAGGTGGGGGGGCAGGCCATCAGGCGTGTCATCACGCCCGGCCACATCACCGGCGAGTTCATGACGTCTTCGGCGGTGACCACCTTCTTGAACAGGGCCAGGGGATTGTTCTCGGCGTGGCGGCTGGCCTTGGCACGGATCTTCGCGAAGGTTTCCAGACGGGTGCCGTACTGCTGCATGTGCGCCAGTCCGGCGCCGCCGAAGTAGCGCAGCGCCAGCGGAATTTCCGGGTGGCCGACCAGTTCGTCCGCCAGCTGGTCGAAGCGATCAAAGGGGCTGGGGCGATCGGTGAAGCTGCTGCCCAGGGCGCCCGGCTGCATCTGCTCGAAGCCCAGCGCCAGCACGCAGTCCACCATGCCGCTGGCCACCGCCTGGCGTGCCAGGAACAGCGCAGTGGAGCCGGTGGAGCAGTTGTTGTTGACGTTGATGACCGGGATGCCGCTCATGCCGATCTCGTAGGTGGCACGTTGCCCGCAGGTGGAGTCGCCGTAGACGTAGCCGACGTAGGCCTGCTGCACCAGCCCGTAGTCCAAGCCGGCGTCCTGCAGTGCCAACCGTCCGGCGGCAGCGCCCATCGTGAAATAGGGCTCCGAGGCTCCGGGCTTGGTGAAAGGAATCATTCCGACTCCCGCGACACAGACTTTGGACATCGCAAACTCCGATTCAGGAACAAGAGGGGCAGCACACGCCCAAGGGCGGCCATAGCCGATCCAGTAGGGATAGCCTAAGTAATTCGGCGCGCCGGCCCCCCTCCCTGATTGGGCGGGGCGGGGCTGCAGTCAGCCCATTGCGATCATGACTCGAAGCGGAACCCTCACCGCCATTTGATCTGCCGTCCGGGCGAGCCCCCTTGGTGGGGAGGGCCGCAAAGCCGGGTCGATCTGTAGATTGATACGGGCAAGGTCACGGTCCGAAAGGCCGCGACATCCTGTGCAATGCATGGTCGTTGGCAATGGATTCACCATGACTCTGGAAGGCGATTCGAGCTTCGCGTTCACCGACGCCGCCATTACGCGCCAGGTTTTCCAGCGCGGCGAGGGCCCGGCTGTCATCGTGATGCACGAGGTGCCGGGAATCTATCCGCTGGTGATGCGTTTCGCGGAGCGCGTCGCGGCGGCCGGGCATCGCGTCTACCTGCCGAGCCTGCTGGGAGAGCCGGGACGGGAGCCCACTGCAGCTTATGCGACGGCCCAGATCTTCAAGGCGATCTGCATCCGCCGCGAATTCACCTGCTGGGCCACGGATCAGTCCAGCCCGATTGTCGATTGGCTGCGCGCACTGGCGCCCAGGGCGCACTCGGAATGCGGTGGACCTGGCGTCGGGGCCATCGGCATGTGCCTGACAGGAAACTTTGCGATGGCGATGATGACCGAGCCTGCGGTGGTGGCGCCGGTGCTTTCGCAGCCATCACTGCCCGTGGCGATCACCGCGCGCATGCGCGCCAACATCGGGATGTCGCCCGAAGACATCGCCATCGTGAGCCGTCGATTGAAGGCCGAGGATCTCAGTGCGATCGGACTGCGCTTTCACGGCGACCCCATGGTGCCGGCGGAACGCTTCGCCACCTACAAGACCTGCTTCGGCGATCGCTTCGAGGCAATCGAAATAGACCCGGCCGAGGCGCTGCCCAACCCGGGTGCGAAGCCGCATTCCGTATTGACCACCAATCTCCGTGACGACGATGCGACAGGCGCGACAAAACTTGCCGAAACGCGGGTGATCGACTTCTTCCGCCAGCGGTTGCAGACGGGGTGAAACCGGAGGCGCGTGCGCAAAAAGACTCTGCGCCCGGGCAATAGCTGTATTGTCCTGCAAGGAGTCACAAAGGAGACGCGCGTGAGTCAGGCGGAGAGGTGGCAACTCGGCGGCAATGCTCCGGAGGTCTACGAGACTCAGCTCGTGCCTGCCATCTTTGAACCGTGGGCACCGGTACTCGTGGCGAAAGCCGCGCCGCGGGCCGGCGAGTGGGCGCTTGACGTCGCATGCGGCACGGGCGTGGTCACACGCCTGGCCGCATCGCAGGTGGGGTCGACGGGACGTGTAGTGGGCCTTGATCTCAACCCGGGCATGCTCGCCCGTGCCCGCGCAGCGCCGCCTTCCGAAGGAGCGCCAGTGGACTGGCGAGAAGGTAATGCCGGTGCGCTGCCGTTTGACGCGAGCACTTTCGACGCAGTGTTCTGCCAGCTTGGGTTTCAATACTTTCCAGACAGGCCCCAGGCCGCGTGCGAGATGCATCGAGTCCTCAAGCCCACGGGGCGTCTGGTGACCCTGGTTTGGCGAGCGCTCGCGCACAGTCCTGGCTTTGCCGTCCTGGCCACGGCCCTGGAGCGGCACGTGAGTTCCGCAGCTGCCGCCGTCATGCGCGCACCGTTTGTGTTTGGTGACAGCACGGACGAGCTTCGCGACTTGCTGACGCAGGCAGGTTTCCGAACCGTTCGCGTGGGCGCAGACGTGCGCATGGTCCGCTTTGCATCACCCGCGGCGTTCGTCCGGTATCAAGTGGCCGGCTCGCCCCTGGCCACCCACGTCGCTGCAGTCGACGATGCCGCGCGTGAGGCATTGATCCGTGAGGTGACCGAAGCAATGCAGGGCTATTTGAATGATGACGGATTGGCGTTCCCGATCGAAGGTCAGGTTGCGATCGCCAAACCGTAGGCCGGCAGAAACCGGCATTGATCAGCTGTCAGCGTGCGAACTGCCGTAGCCCTGGGATTCCGCATGGACATCTGCCACCTCAGGGCGCCAGAGGCCTCGGCGTGCAATCCGCTGCCACGCGCCGCGCGGCGGTGAGGATGCCGTTGAGCAGGTGGGTGCGGTACTCCGGCATCGCGTACATGTGCTCGGAATGGCCCAGGGCGGTGTACCAGGCACGGCCGCCGCTGTTGTCGTGGCACCAGCTCATCGGGTGATCGCCCATGCTGCCGGTCTCGCCCAGCGGGAAAGTCGGCGAGGTCGGCAGGTTGCTGGTGTTGGGATCCTGGATGTAGCTGTCCTCGTCGATGCTGAGCAGCACGCGCACCTGTTCACGGGGATTGGTCCGGAACGAATAGAACTCGTCGCTTACCGTCCATGGCGTCGGCAGGTGGGCGACGGCGGGGTGATCCGGCGCATCGATTCGAAAGTCGCCGGGCTGCACACCGGGACCACCGGGATTGCCCAGCGGCAGGACCGGATGGTTGCGGAAGTAGGCGCCGATCAGCCCGGCGTAGAACGGCCACTCGTACTCGGTGTCGGCGGCGGAGTGCACGCCAACAAAGCCCCCGCCAGCCTGCACCCAGCGCTCGAAGGCGGCCTGCTGCGTGTCGTCGAGGATCTCGCCGGTGGTGCTGACGAAGGCGACGACGTCGTACTGCGCGAGATTGGCGTCGCTGAACATCGCCGGGTCTTCCGTCGCGTCCACGCTGAAGCGGTTGGCGGCGCCGAGATCGCGGATGGTCTGGATCGCGATGGGAATGGAGGCGTGCCGGAAGCTGGCCGTGCGGGTGTAGACCAGCATCTTGAAATCGCCGTTGCCGTTGCCCGGTGTGGATGCTCCGCCGCTGCTGTCGTGGCAGGAGGAGAGCAGGGTGCTCGTGCCGAGGACGATCGCGGCGGCGAAGTATCGGGTGGCTTTCATGAGGTGCTCCCGCCGGCGATGCCGCGGCTGATGCGCATGGAGTTGGCCATGATGGTGAGGGTGGGGTTGAAACCCGGGAAGGTGGGGAAGGTGGAGGCGTCGGCGACGTAGACGTTGTCCACGCCGTGCAGGCGTCCGCTGGCTTCGCAGACCGATTGCGCCGGGTCGCTGCCCATGCGTGCGGTGCCCGCCAGGTGTGCGGTCGCGGGCAGGCCGGAGCCGATCAGCGGATACGGGATGATGGCGGCGGCGATGGCGCCGGGCGCGAGCGCGTGGAAGATTTCCATGCGCGCGCCGAGCAGCGCGGCGGCGACACGCTCGTGCAGGTGCGGCGTGTAGGTGATGCGCGCGGCGGGCACGCCGTGCAGGTCGCGCACATCCGGATCCAGGTCCACGCGGTTCTCGGCCTGTGGCAGGTCTTCGCCGACCAGCTGCGAACCGGCGACCAGGCGATGCACGGGGCCCAGGCGCATCAGTTCCTTGTGCGGCAGGCCGTAGCCGGTGAAACCGGCGAGCAGTGTCGCTTCCTGCACCGGCGGCGCGCCGGAACCGACCTGGATGAGCCCGCCCTTGATGTAGGGCAGGCCCAGTGCCGTCACCTCCGGGCCGGTGAAGGGGCCGACGAGATCGTCGATCTCCAGCGTGGTGCTCTGCGCGCGCAGCGGATGGATGTCGCGCGGGAAGATGGCGGCGCCCAGCGTGAAGTTGTGGAACATCATGTTGCGGCCGAGCTGGCCGGAGCTGTTGCCGAGACCATCCGGATGCGCAGTTGATGCAGAGAGCAGCAAGAGGCGCGCGGTGTTGATGGGGCTGCCGGCGACGACGATCACGTCCGCGCCCTGCGAATGCTCGCGGCCCTGGAAGTCGTGCCAGTGCACGGCGGTGGCGCGGCGGCCGTCGGCGCTGGTGGCGATGCGATGCACCCAGGCGCGCTCGATGACGCGGACCTTGCCGGTGAGCACGGCCGGGTTGAGGAAGGAAACCATCGCGTCGCCGCGCGCATTGACCGGGCAGCCGAAGCCGGAGCACATGCCGCAGTTGGTGCAGGCGGGGCGGCCGTCAAAGCTTTGCGAGTTGACCGCAGCGGGGTAGGGGTAGGCGGTGTAGCCGACCAGCGCTGCGCCCTGCGCGAGCAGCTGCGCGGCGTAGGCGGTGGGATTCGGTGGCATCACGAACTGGCGGCTGCGCGGTGCCTGCTCCAGCGTGCGCGTGGGCATCTGCGTGATGTCGCCCTGGATGCCGACGCGGTATTCGACCTCGTCGTAGAAGGGCGCGAGGTCCTCGTAGGCGATCGGCCAGTCGGCCATCTGCGCGCCGTTGACCGGGCCCAGCGCGCTGAGCATGTGGAAGTCCTGCTTCCAGAAGCGCGGCGTCTTGGCGTTGTAGTGCAGGGAGGTGCCGCCAACCGCGGCGCCGAGCTGGCCCAGCGCGCCCTGCGCGGAGCGTGCGATGCCGTTGCCGGCGTCGGCCTGGCTGCGGCTGGTGTAGGGCTCCAGCAGCGGATCGGGGAAGCCGAAGTGGCGCAGGCCCTTGATCTCGTCGCTGCCGTAGAGCGTCTGCAGTTGCGAGGAGGGACCCTTGCCGAAGCCGGGCCGCAGGTTGCGGCCGCGCTCGATCACCGTGACCGACCAGCCGGCCTTGGCGAGTTCCCAGGCGGCGACGCTGCCGGCGGCGCCGGAGCCGATGACGATGGCCTCAGCCATGACGGGCCCCCGCGGCACGCAGCGCGGCCTGTACCTGTTGCGTGAGCGCGCCGAGGCGGCCATCACTTTGTGCGAGCAGCGCATGCAAGGTCTCGGGGGCGGCGAGCGGCACCAGTGCGATCCAGGGCGCGGCGGCCGTGACCTCCGCTGCGCGAGCCTCCGCCGATCGCTGCTCGACCTCGTCGGCGGTGTAGCCGCGTGGCTGCACGTCGCCGTCGAAGCCGGTGAACTTCCAGCCGGCGAGATCGCGGTTGCCACCGTATTCCGGCGCGCCGTACATGAACTGCAAGCAGTGCGGGAAGGCGACGTCGACCAGCGCCTGCACCGCAGGATCGCTGCCGCGCAGCAGCAGCTCCTGCGCCGGGAACGGCAGGTCCGCGAAGTTCTCGCCCAGCGCGGCGAGGCCCTCGCGATAGATCTGCTGCAGGCCGACGATGGGGCCGTTGAATTCGTACTGCGGGCGTCCGGCGGAACCTTCGATGCGCAGGCGCCAGGCCAGCGCCTCGTAGTCGTCCAGCGGGATGAACTGCTCGAAGTGGTTGACCGACGAGCCGCCGCGATCGGACCAGGGGCCGCCGGCGTAGATGCGCGGCGGGTTGACGCTGAAGGCGGAGAGCAGGGCGTCGATGGCTTCCGCGCAACCGACCTCGGCGCCACCGACCGCGCCATCGTCCGGCGGGATCAGGCGATCGACCAACGCGCGCAGGCTGCGCAGCTCGGCCTCGTCGAGAAAGGGAGCGCCCTCGGGATCCAGGGGTATCGCCACGGCGGGCGCGGAAGATTCCCGGCATCCCAGCGGTGTGAAGACCGCGACAGCCAGCAGGCCACCGCGCTGCAGCAGTTCGCGGCGCGTCAGGCCGCGCACGGGGCCGGCCCCGGATTCTTCGCTCATGGTATTCGCCGCTCCCCCGCGGGTTGCCATTGGCTACATGGTGCGCACCCCGGCGCCTGAAGCGCTCTATGGGGTGCAGTCCTATCCTACAGGGAGGGTGAGGCCTCGCGACAGCCGGGGCCTGGAGCTGCGGCCCGGGGGCAGCAAAGTCGTTCCCGGCGTCGAGGATTGCGGAGGGCGGGAGTGAAGCTGGGATCGGGACAGGCAGTACGTGCGTGAACACACCATGTGCGCGGAAGGCGAGATCGAATCGGACACACTGCGCTATTCCTGCGCAGTCGCTGGCATACAAGCTGGGCGACGAAGAGATCATGCGCATGCGCCTACAGCTGCAGCAGCGGCTCAAGGAGGAGTTCAGCTTCCGCGATTTCCACAGCGCAGTACTTGGCTGCGGGGCACTGCCGCCTCCGGCCCTGGAGTGGCATCTGAACAAGGTGTTTCCGAAGGTGGCGGCATGATCCACGCCTTCAATCCCGGATGGGACTTGCAACGATAGCCCGAAACTCTGCGAGCGATTCGGGCAAACAGGGAGATGTATGCAGCCGTCTCCAATCAGCCGAGGCTGTGTGAAAACGTCCACCGATCCTGGCGATTCGTGAAAATCGCTCGCGTGGATGCGATGAATTGTCCGCCGAACCCGCATGGCCATGATTAACACGGCCTACGCGAGCACATTCCGATTTCTAAGACGCTCCTCGTGCGTTTTCACACAGTCTCAGCCCGTAGTAGTCGTCGAATGTGGCGATTGGATCACCCGGCAGCGGCCATTCACGACTGGCGGCATATGGCACATAGCTGCCGCCGGGCTAAAGGGTGACAACAACCTGTCGTTGTCGCGAGTCGGGGCGGGTCGCTACGTGAGCAGACGTCCGACTCTTTGCCGGGGCCGATTCCAGGGCTCATTCGCCTTAGTCACAGATGGCTCCTGGTCCCCATGAACGCAGAAAGCCCGCACGGGGCGGGCTTTTTCTGCGGGAGCGGGCGAGCCTGCTCCACGGTTACGACTAGTTGGTCGGGGCGAGAGGATTTGAACCTCCGACCACTTCCACCCCAAGGAAGTGCGCTACCAGGCTGCGCTACGCCCCGATGAAGGATTTGCTGCAGGGGATTTGAGGCCGCGAAGTGTAGCCGACGCGGCAGGTGATGGAAAGCAAGCAGCGGCGACTCAGTCCGGATCAGGCAGCAGGCGCAGCAGCGACTCCAGCTCGTCGCGCAGCTTCTGGATTTCCTGTGCGCGGCGCGGGGCGCCATGAGCCTGCTTGGCGACGGCGGCGCTGGCAGCCGTTGCTGCCGGCAGTGCCGACCGTACGCTGTCGACCACCGAGATCTTCGGCATCTCGCGCAGGCGCTGGCGTGCTCCGCCAATGGTGAAGCCCTGTTCGTACAGCAGGCTGCGGATGCGGCGCACCATCAGGACATCGTCCTGCTGGTAGTAGCGGCGGTTGCCACGGCGCTTGACCGGGCGCAGCTGCGGGAACTCCTGTTCCCAGTAGCGCAGCACATGCGGCTTGACGTCGCACAACTCGCTGACTTCACCAATGGCGAAGTAGCGTTTGCGCGGGATGTCCGGGAGTGGCGGCAGCTTGTTATCGGCGGGTCGCATCGAACTCCACTCTCAGCCGCAGCTTCTGCCCTGGACGGAAGGTGACGACGCGACGTGCGGAGATGGGGATCTCCTCGCCGGTCTTGGGGTTGCGGCCCGGCCGCTGGTTCTTGGAACGAAGCTCGAAATTGCCGAAGCCGGAAAGCTTAACTTCCTCACCGCCTTCCAGGCGCTCGCGAATTTCCTCGAAGAAGAGGTCGACGAATTCCTTCGCCTCCCGCTTGTTGAGGCCCAACTCGTCGAACAGCGCATCGGCCAGCTCAGCCTTCGTCAACGCCACGTCGCACACCCCTTTTAGTGCCGGATTACAGCGCCCAGCTCGCGCATCAGGTGAGCGGTGATCCCGGCCACTGCTGCGTCGATTTCTTCTAGGGTTAGGGTGCGGGAATAGTCATTGAAAATCAACCCTAAAGCCACGCTTTTGCAGGCATCAGGTAAGTTTTTCCCACGATAAATATCGAAGATGAAAACTTTCTGCAACAAATGCTCACCAGCGCCGCGGATGCAGGCGTTGAGCGCTTCCGCCGACACGGCTTCCGGCACCACCAAAGCGAGGTCGCGGCGTGAAGAAGGGAATTCCGACAGTGGCTGCGCCTGCGGCACGGCAACGTCGCGGATCACCGGCCAGTCGAGTTCGAACAGCAGCGGCGCCTGCGGCAGATCGAGTTCGCGCACCAGCGAGGGGTGCAGCGCGCCGATCCAGCCGGCCGGAGTTTCGCCGCGCAGGATGCGGGCGGACTGCCCGGGGTGCAGTGCCGGGTGGGTGGCCTTGTCGAAGCGGTACTCCGCCGCTGCGCTGCCGAAGAGGGCGACGACGTCGTCCTTGAGGTCGTAGAAATCCATCGGCCGCGCAGGGCTGCTCCACTGCTCCGGCACGGCGTTGCCGACGGCCAGGCCCGCGAGGCGCGGGGTCTCGCGGATGGCGCCGTCGATGTCCTCGAAGGCGACGCCGCTCTCGAACAGGCGCAGGCGCGACTGCTGGCGCTGGCGGTTGTACAGCCAGGCCTGCACCAGGCCCGGCCACAGCGAGCTGCGCATCACCGAGATCTGCTCGGCCATCGGGTTGTCCAGCGGGACGGCCTTGGCCTCCGGCGCGAGCCGCTGCAGCAGCTTCGGGTCGGTGAAGGCCAGGGAGACGATCTCCTGCCAGCCACGGGCCACCAGCACGTCCTGCACGCGCTTGAGGCTGCGCTGGCCCTCGCGTGGCCGTCCGGGCGCCAGGCGCGCGGCATAGCCCTTGGCGGGGATGCGGTCGTAGCCGTAGAGGCGCGCGACTTCCTCGATCAGGTCGGGTTCGATGCGCAGGTCGTAGCGATAGCTGGGCACCCGGGCGATCCAGGCGCCGCCGATCTCGTGGCGCGTGGTGATGCCGAGGCGCGACAGCAGTTGCTCGACTTCCTTCTCGCCGATCTCGTGGCCCAGTAGTTGGTTCAGGCGCGTCTGGCGCAGGCGCACCGACACCGGCTCGGCCGGCGGCCGGCCGGCAGTGACCACCGGGTGCACTTCGCCGCCGCAGATCTGCAGGATCAGCTGGGTGGCGCGCTCCAGCGCCATGCGCTGCAGGTTGGGGTCGACGCCGCGCTCGAAGCGGTAGGAGGAATCCGAGCCGAGCTTGTGGCGGCGCGCGGTGCCGGCGACGGCGGTCGGCGCGAAGCAGGCGGATTCGAGGAAGATGCCGGTGGTGCGGATGGCGACGCCGGACTCCTCGCCACCCATGACGCCGGCCAGCGCCAGCGGACCATGGTCGTCGGCGATCAGCAGTTCGCCGTGGTTGAACTCCAGGGCCTCGCCGTTGAGCAGCTTCAGCTGTTCGCCGGCGCGGGCGCGGCGCACGCGCACGTTGCCGGAGATCTTGCCGGAGTCGAAGGCATGCATCGGCTGCCCCAGCTCGAGCATCACGTAGTTGGTGATGTCGACCACCGGGTGGATGCAGCGCAGGCCGGCGCGGCGCAGGCGCTCGCGCATCCAGTCCGGCGTCAGCGCCTTGGGGTTGATCCTGGTGATCACGCGGCCCGTGTAGTGCGGGCAGGACTGCAGGTCCTCGATCTCGACCTTGAGCTGGGTGTGGCCGACGACCACGCCCTGCGGGAAGTTGGGGCGCTTCATCGGGATCGCGTACAGCGCCGACAGCTCGCGCGCCAGGCCCAGCACCGAGAGGCAGTCGCCGCGGTTGGGCGTGATCTCGAGGTTGAGGATGTTGTCCTTCAGGCCCAGGTACTGCTCGATCGGCGTGCCGGGCTTGGCATCGGCATCGAGCTCCAGCAGGCCTTCGGACTTCTCCGCCAGGCCCAGCTCCTTGGCCGAGCAGAGCATGCCGAAGGAATCGACGCCGCGCAGCTGCGCCTGCTTGATCTCCATGCCATCCGGCAGCTTCGCGCCGACCACGGCGCAGGGCGCGTTCATGCCGGCGCGCGCGTTGGCGGCGCCGCAGACGATCTGCAGCTTCTGCGGCTGGCCGACATCGACCTCGCAGACCTGCAGGCGGTCGGCCTGCGGGTGGCGCTCGGCCTTGGTGATGCGGCCGACGACCACACCCTGCGGCAGGTCGGCAAGCACCGGATCGATTTCAAGTTCCAGGCCGCCCATCACCAGGCGGTCCGCGATCTCATTGATGGCGGCGGGAGGATTGACCCACTCGCGCAGCCAGTTTTCGCTGAGTTTCATATGTGTTTTGTCTGGTCTTTACAGAAAGTTCTGAAAACTTCTCTGAGGACGTGAAGAGGCCGTAGCGAGCGGCCCGAGGTTGCACCGAGGAGCGGAGCCGTACTCATGTACGGCGAGCACCGGAGATGCAAGATCGGGTCGCGCAGTAGGCCTATTCATGTCATCAGGCGAACTGCTCCAGGAAGCGCAAGTCGTTGTTGAAGTAGTCGCGCAGGTCGTCGACGCCGTAGCGCAGCATCGCGAAGCGCTCCACGCCCATGCCGAAGGCGAAGCCGGTGTAACGCTCGGGGTCGAGGCCGACGGCCTCGAACACCTTCGGGTGCACCATGCCGCAGCCCAGCACCTCCAGCCAGCGCTCACCCTTGCCCGGGTCGGCCCAGCGGATGTGCACGTCGGCGCCCGGCTCGACGAAGGGGAAGTAGGACGGCCGGAACAGCGCCTTGACCTCGCGCTCGAAGAAGCGCGACAGGAAGGTCTCGAGGTCGTACTTGAGGTCGGCGAAGGTGACGTTCTCGGCGACGTACAGGCCCTCCACCTGGTGGAACATCGGGCTGTGCGTGCGATCCGAGTCGGAGCGGTAGACGCGCCCCGGGCAGATGATGCGGATCGGCGGCTTGCGGCCGGATTCCACCACCGCCTTCATCGTGCGGATCTGCACCGGGCTGGTGTGGGTGCGCAGCACGCGCTGGCCGCCGCGGACGTAGAAGGTGTCCTGCATGCTGCGCGCCGGGTGCAGTTCCGGGATGTTGAGCGCGCCGAAGTTGTGGAAGTCGTCCTCGATCTCCGGGCCCTCGACGCTGTCGAAGCCCAGCTCGTTGAACAGCTGCTCGATGCGCTGGATGGTGCGCGTGATCGGGTGCAGGCCGCCGGGCGATACGCCGCGGCCGGGCAGGGTGACGTCGATGCTGTCGGCGGCCAGCTGGCGCGCCAGTTCAACCTGCTCGAGCGTCGCGCCGCGCGTGTCCAGCGCCGCGGCCACCGCTTCCTTGACGCGGTTGACCTGCTCGCCGAAGGCCTTGCGCTCTTCTGGTGCCATGCCGCCCAGCTGCTTCAGCAGCTCGGTGACGCGGCCCTTCTTGCCGAGGTAGTCGACGCGCAACTGCTCCAGCGCGCGGGCATCCGCCGCGGCGTCGATGGCAGTCCTGGCTTCGTTCTGCAGCTGATCGAGTGGTTCGCTCATGAGGGATCAGGTTCCGGAAAATAAAAAGGGGGAACGGCTAGCGCCGCTCCCCCTGGTTCGGATCGGTACTTCGGTTCGCTGCGATTAAGCGGCGAGCTGGGCCTTGGCCTGCTCGACAAGCTTGGCGAATGCCGGCTTGTCGTGCATGGCGAGGTCAGCGAGAACCTTGCGATCCAGGGCGACGCCAGCCTTGGCGAGCCCGTTGATAAATCGGCTGTAGGCCAGGCCATGTTCCTGCGAGGCGGCGCCGATGCGGATGATCCAGAGTGCGCGGAACTCGCGCTTCTTCACGCGACGATCGCGGAAGGCGTACTGGCCGGATTTGATGACCTGCTGCTTGGCCGAGCGATACGTGCGCGATTTTGCGCCGTAATAACCCTTGGCCTTCTTCAGGACTTTCTTGTGCTTTGCGCGAGCGGTTACACCACGTTTGACGCGTGCCATGTGTTATCTCCTGTCGATTATGCGTAGGGCAGCATGTGCCGAACTTCACGCACGTCAGAAGCGTGCACCGGGGCTTCGCCACGCAGCTGGCGAATGCGCTTGCCCGACTTCTTCGTCAGGATGTGGCGCTTATGCGAGTGACCGCGCTTGAAGCCGCCTTTGCCAGTCTTGGCAAAGCGCTTCGCCGCGCTCTTCACGGTTTTCATCTTGGGCATTTCGGACTCCTATCAGTACTTCGTTACCGGCTTCACATCCCCGCCCCGGGGAGCTGACCGAGCCTGCCGGAGGCCGGCAGGACTTCTCTTTGTCCGATCCTGCAACAACTGCAGGACCTTCGAAACTTGTTAAATCCGCTTGCGCGGCGAGATCACCATGATCGACTGGCGACCTTCCATCTTCGGCTGCTGCTCGACCACTGCCAGCTCGTCCAGCTCCGTCTTGAGGCGGTTCATCACCTCGAAGCCCAGTTCCGCATGGGCCATTTCACGGCCGCGGAAGCGGATCGTGACCTTGACCTTGTCGCCTTCTTCCAGGAAGCGCGTGATGTTGCGCAGCTTGGTCTGGTAATCGGCTTCTTCGGTGGCCGGTCGGAATTTTACTTCCTTGACCTGGATCTGCTTCTGCTTGCGCTTCGCAGCATGGGCGGCCTTGTCCTTTGCATAAAGGTACTTGCCGTAATCCATGATCTTGCAGACCGGCGGCTCCGCATTCGGAGACACCTCGACCAGGTCCAGGCCATCTGCCTCGGCCTTGGCGATCGCGTCGCGGGTGAGCATGATGCCGACCTGCTCGCCGTCGGCCGCGATCACGCGTACGCGGGGTACATTGATCTGTCCGTTGCGACGGTCTTCGCGTTCTGCAGCGATGGTGAATCTCCGAAAAAAGGCCCCCGACTCAAGCCGGGAAAAGCCAAATAGCCCCGCTGGAACGGGGCACAAGGGCGCGCATGCTAGCAGCGTGCGCGCTGAATCTCAAGGAAAAGGGCGGGGAAATGCAGGGGAATCAAGCCACTCCGCCACGGCGCAGGTAGCCGATGGCGTCGGCCTCGGGCAGTGCCCGGGCCCAGTGGAAGCCCTGGCCGTAGTCGATGCCCAGTTCCCGGCAGCGCGCCGCCTGCTCGGCGGTCTCGATGCCCTCGGCCACGGTCTGCATGCCCAGGTCGGCCGCCAGCCGCGCCACCGCGCCGACGATCTTGGCCGCCGCCGGGCTGCTGCCGATCTCGCCGATGAAGCTGCGGTCCAGCTTCAGCGAGTCCATCGGGAAGTGCTGCAGGTAGGACAGCGAGCTGTAGCCGGTGCCGAAATCGTCCACCGACAGCTTGGCCCCCAGCGCCTTGCAGCGGCCCAGCAGTTCCTTGGCCGCCTGCATGTCGTGGGCGATCATCGATTCGGTGATTTCCAGGCGCAGTCGCTGCGGCACGACACGGTGCTCGCGCATCGCCGCCTCCAGCACCGGGAACAGTTCCGGGTCGCGGAACTGGCGGAACGACAGGTTGAGGCTGAGGAAGGGTTCGCGCCCCGGCGCGGCCTGGTCCAGCGCGGCCATCAGGCGGCAGGCGTCGCGGATGATCCAGTGCCCGAGGATGTTGATGAACTCGCTCTGCTCGGCCACCGGGATGAACTCTCCCGGCGATACCTGGCTGCCGTCGGCACGGATCCAGCGGATCAGTGTCTCGAAACCGGCCGGGCTGCCGTCGTGCAGGTGCACGATCGGCTGCAGGTAGAGGCGGAACTCCTGGCGCTCCAGCGCCGTTTCCATGGCCTGTTCCAGGCGCAGGCGCTGCAGGGCGGCACGCTGGTCGGCGCTGCCATCCGGATCGGCGACCGGCGCCGGTGCGCTGGCCGCGCCGTTGAGCTCGCCGAGCCGCTGCATCGAATCGCGCCCGCGGATGATGGCCACGCGCAGCAGGTGGCGCAGCAGCGGGTCGGCGCTTTCGAGGCGTTCTTCCAGGTAGTCATGGCTGACCACGGTCACCGTGGTTGTCTCCAGTGCCAGCGCTGAAGCGACGCGGGTCTGGCTGCCGACCAGGGTCATTTCGCCGAACAGTTCGTCGCGGCCGAGGCGCGCGACGCGACGCCGGCTGGCGGCGTCGCCGGTGTAGATCTCGATGCAGCCGGACTCCACGACATAGGCCTCGTGGCCCTGGTCGCCTTCGCGGAACAGGATTTCGCCGGCGGCGAGGGTCCGGCGATGTCGGTCGGCGCGCATCGACTGCTCCTAGGGTCTGTTAACGCTATGGCGGTCGCTGCGACGGAGGTCGCCTGGGTGCAGGGCTATGCCCCGAGGCGCGCCGTGTACTCGAAGTACATCAGCGACTCGGGGCGCCGCCCTGCGCCCAGGCGGCCCCGCCCTTCGGGTGCCCCCGTCTTTGCGGCCATGCTGTGTTACTCGTCGGTTACTTGGAACCACCAAGCGTCCTCCTCGCGCCTTGCCTGGCCGCAAATACGGGGGCATC
>DATILC010000263.1:0-1875 GCA_035476855.1 Solimonas sp.
CCAGCGCGCAGGCCACCGCGCGCTGCGCGTGCTGCGCATCCGGGATCGGCGCGCCCCAGAAGGCCATGATGCAGTCGCCGATGAACTTGTCGAGCGTGCCACCGTGCCTGAACACCACCGCGACCTGCTTCGAGAAATAGCGGTTGAGCAGCTCGACGATCTCCTGCGGCGGCCGCGTCTCCGACAGCGAGGTGAAGCCACGGATGTCGGAGAACAGCACGCTGATCTCGTGGTGCTTGCCCGACAGCGACTCCACCGTCTCGCCGCGCTCCATCAGCTTGTTGACCACCACCGGGTTGAGGAATCGCCCGAACAGCTGCACCGCCTGGCGGCGCGCGCGGCGTTCGCGCAGGTATTCGAGCAGGGCGCCGCTGAAGTAGAAGGCCCAGGCAAAGACCAGCGGCAGCAGCACCGGCAGCAGCCACATGCTCGCCACCGCGGCGTATGCGCCCGCCAGCAGCGCCGCCGTCACCAGCAGCAGCGCGACGCCGACGCCCAGCGCGTGGCCGCGGAAGCGGAAAGCCAGCCACAGCGCCGCAATCAGCAGCCAGGCCAGTGCCACCGCCGTCCATTCCGGCGCGCGCTGCATCGAGCGGCCGTTCTTCAGGTTGTCGAGGGCAGTGGCGAGGATTTCGACGCCGGGATAGCGGCTGGCCAGCGGGGTCACCCGCAGGTCGTGCAGGCCGGAAGCAGCGGTGCCGATGATGACGATACGATCGCGAAACTCGTCGGAGGGGCGCTTGCGTTCGCGACGCAGCAGGTCCTCGTGCAGGTCGGCGAAGGACACGTGCTCGTAGCCAGCGCCCCGGCGGCCGCGCCAGTGCAGCAGCAGGCTGTCCTGTGGCGGCAACGTCCAGCCGAGATCCTGAGCGATGCGCGCCGGCAGCGAGGGAAAACGCCAGCCCTGCACGTCGCGGTACAGCGAGTAGTCACGGCCGACGCCGTCGGCGTCCTCGGCGAAGTTGATCAAGCCGGTGCGCCACAGCTCCGGCGGCAGCACCAGCGGCGGCAGCAGCATCGCGCGCGCCTCGGGACTGGCACCGGGCAGCGGCCTCGCTCCCATCGGCGGACCGAAGTCGATGAGGCGCACGCCACGCGGATCATCGTCCGGGTCCAGCCGCAGGCTCGGCACGTAGACGCGAGACTGGCCCTGTAGCGCGGCGACGAAGGCCTCGTCGCTGTCGGGACGGTCGCGGTCCTGCTCGGAGAAGAAGATGTCGAAGATCACCGCGGCCGGCTGCTGCGCCAGCAGGCCGGGCAGCAGTTCGGCATGGATCGCACGCGGCCAGGGCCAGCGGCCGTAGTCTTTCTGCATGCGCGCGAGACTGGCTTCGTCGATGTCGACGATGACGATGCCGCGATCCGGCTGCAGCCGCGCCGCCTGCGCGCGCACGAAGGCGTCGGACAGGCGGTTCTCCAGCTCACGCCCGACGTGCAGCCAGCCCAGCTCCAGCAGCGCCAGCGCCGCGAGCAGCAGGGCCGCGATGTTCAGCGAGCGGTGCGCCATCTCCCGGCCCCCGGAGAACCCGGAGCGATCAGTCGGCGCAGGCGGCCTGCGTGGCGCAGGCTTCGGTCATCGCGGCCGGCGGCGGCTCGTGGGCGCAGCAGCCCTGCTCGTGGTCGTGCGCGTGAGCCTGATCGGCGGCAGCGGGCTCGAAGCTGCCGCCTTCCGGCTGGATGCCCAGGCGCGCGAACAGCGCGCGGTCCCTGGCGTTCTGAGGGTTCTGCGTGGTGAGCAGCTTCTCGCCGTAGAAGATCGAGTTGGCGCCGGCAAAGAAGCACCAGGCCTGCACCTCGTCGCTCATCGCGGTGCGGCCGGCGGACAGGCGGACATAGGCCTTCGGCATCATGATGCGGGCGACGGCGATCACGCGA
>DATILC010000264.1:0-4081 GCA_035476855.1 Solimonas sp.
CGGCGACGGACTTGGAGGCCAGGCTCTTGCCGCCACCCTGCACGCCCAGCAGCAGCAGGCCCTTGGGCGGATCGAAGCCGGGCGGCGGGGTGTCCGACAGGAAGATGTCCTTGCGCTGCGCCAGCCAGGTCTTGAGCCGGGCGAGACCGGCGACCTCCTCGATCTTCACCGTCTTCAGCTCGAAGGACAGCACGCCGCCCTGGTCCAGCAGCTTGTACTTGGCCTCCATCACCGCCGGCAGGTCGGACTCGGCCAGCACGCCGTCGTCGACGATGGCGTTGCGCACCAGGCGGCGCACGTCGGCGCGCGGCAGGCCGGCGAGGTTGCGCGCCAGCGCCTTGATCGCGACCTGCGTCGCCTGCACGCGCTGGCCGCGGCCGCGGCCCCAGGCCTCGCCTTCCTCGTGGATCAGCGTCTCGATCTCGGCCAGTTCCGGCATCGACAGGTCGAAACGCGCCGACACCGCGCGCAGCTCCGCCGGCGGGTTCATGTTGCTGCCGACCAGCACCAGGGTATGCGGCACGCTGCCATGGCGCTGGCCGATCTCGCGCAGCTGCGACAGGGTCAGTGCATCCTCGAGGTAGCGGCCCAGGTCCATCAGCAGGTACAGCGCCGGCTCGTTGCTGCGCAGGATGTGGCCCAGCACCTCCGGCACGCTGCGTGCTTGCAGTTGCGCGGGCGGGTCGAGGCCGGCGAGGCCGGTGGCGAGGGTCCAGCGGTACAGCGGGCGGCCGCTGCGCGTGGCCAGGCGCCGGAACAGCTGCTCGACCTGTGCCGGATCGCTGGTCTCGGCGAAGATCAGCGGCGTGCGGGTCTCGACCAGGACTTCGAGGTCCTTCAGGTCGCTGCTCGGGGATTCCATGAGAATTGTGATCCGTTGCGTGGCGCTGCGAATGCTGCCTCATTAGAATCAGGGCGACCAACCTCGTCAAGCCGCGCCACGATGCGTGCGGCCTCCATGTGGAGCCTGCGGATGTCCTTCCGGATTGTTGCGCTTGTCGGTTTGCTTGCGGCCTCGGCCGGCGTCTTCGCGGCACCGCGGACGGTGGAATCGCCGCCGCTGGCGACGGTGCTGAAGAACTCGGCGGTCGGCGAGGTGGCCCCGGGCACGGTGCAGCTGCCGATGATCACCTGGGGCGGCGACATCGCCACCATCCTCGCCAACGGCAACCAGGCCACCACCGCGCGCGGCAGCCTGTTCGCCAACGAGGGCCTGGACCTGAAGCTGGTGCGCGAGGACGTGTTCGCCAAGCAGGTCGAGGCCTATGTCGCCGGCCGCTCGCCCTATCTGCGCGGCACCTTGGGCATGGTCAACATGGCCGCCGACCTGCTGGGCCGTGATCCGCGCACCAAGCCGGTGGTGATCTACCAGATGACCTGGTCGGCCGGCGGCGACGCGCTGGTGGTGAAGCCGGGCATCGGCTCGGCGCGCGACCTCAAGGGCAAGACCGTGGCACTGCAGGCCTATGGCCCGCATGTCGACTATCTCAGCAAGATCCTGGCGGATGCCGGCCTGAGCACGGCCGACGTGCGCATCAAGTGGCTGCCGGATCTCACCGGCACCGGTAACACGCCGATGGCGGCCTTCCAGCAGGGCATGGTCGATGCCGCCTTCGTGATCACGCCGGATGCGCTGGTGCTGACCGCCGGCGGCAGCGTCGGCAGTGGCGCCGAAGGCTCGGTCAAGGGTGCGCGCATCCTGCTGTCGACCAAGACCGCCAGCCGCATCATCGCCGACGTCTACGCCGTGCGCAGCGATTACCTGCAAAGCCATCGCAAGCAGGTCGAGGGCTTGGTGCATGGCCTGATGCTGGCCGAGGAAAAGCTCGGCGCGCTGGTGCGCGGCAAGTCCTCGCGGGCGGCCGAGTACAAGGCGACGATGACGGCGGCAGCCAGGCTGCTGCTGGACAGCGAGCAGGCGCTGGCCGATGCCGAGGGGCTCTACGGCGATGCCGAGTTCGTCGGCTACA
Source organism: Solimonas sp. (assembly GCA_035476855.1). Taxonomy (GTDB): domain Bacteria; phylum Pseudomonadota; class Gammaproteobacteria; order Nevskiales; family Nevskiaceae; genus Solimonas_A. The sequence goes on from DATILC010000264.1 coordinate 1,971, forward strand.
AGGGCAATGTCGATTTCTTCGCCGACGCTGCCTATCCGCGCAGCCTCGAGAAGCTGAACCGCGAGATCCAGTCGGCCTTCGCGGCGATCGGCCTGGTGCAGGGCGGCAAGGCGCTGGCCGATGCGGACTGGGACTACAAGCGCCTGCGCGAGGGCCTGGTCGCGGCGGATGCGCCGGAGACCCAGCGCTTCGACCAGGGCCAGGTCGCCGCGGTGGTGACGCGCAAGCAGCAGCAGGGCACGCTGCAGGAAGGCGAGCTGTTCGCCTTCGAGATCTTCTTCCAGCCCAACCAGAACAGCTTCAGCGCCGATCTCTACCAGGATGCCTTTGCCAAGGTCATCGACCTGGCTTCGACCTATGGCGGCGCGCTGATCACCGTCGAGGGCCACAGCGACCCGATGGGCTACCTGCGCGACAAGAAGGCCGGCCGGCCCGAGGTGGTGCTGGGACAGGTCAAGCAGGCCGGCAAGAACCTGTCGCTGTCGCGCGCGGTGGCAGTGCGCGACAGCGTGCTCGGCTACGCGCGGACCAAGGGCATCACCCTGGACGAGAGCCAGTTCGCGGTGGTCGGCCATGGCATCGGCAAGCCGCGCAGCGGCCTCTGTGGTGGCGATCCCTGTGCGCCGAAGAACGAGCGTGAGTGGCGCGACAACATGCGGGTCGAGTTCCGTATCCTGCAGGTCGAGGCCGAGGCTTCGGTGTTCAAGCCGCTGTGAGGAGCACTCGCATGGCCCAGGCAGGCAAAAGCGGTCCCGCGGCCCTGATCCTGGCCCTGGTCTGCATCTTCCTGGTGGCCTTGGCCATCAGCATGATCAGCCAGCAGCCGGCGTCCGACAGCACCGACCTGGCGCAGCTCGAGTCCGGCGGCGAGCAGGATCCACAGGGCGGGGATCCCGCCGCGCCGCCGCCCTGGCCGATGCTGCAGGAAGGCGCCGCTGCGCCGACGGCACCGCAGCTGCTGGCGGCCAGCAACTACTACGTGGTGCTCGACGGGTCCGGCAGCATGCAGGGTGCCGAGTGCGCCGCCGGCAGCCAGAAGATCAATGCGGCCAAGCGCGCGCTGGAGCGCTTCGTCAAGGCGGTGCCGCAGGCTGCCAACCTCGGTCTGCTGGTGTTCGACGGCGATGGCATTTCCGAGCGCGTGCCGCTGGGCAGCGGCAACCGCGAGGCCTTCGTCAGCGCGCTCAAGCGGGTGCAGGCCGATGGCGGCACGCCGTTGCGCAGTTCGATCGAGAAGGCCTACGAGCGTCTCACCGAGCAGGGGCGGGCTCAGCTGGGCTACGGCGACTACCACCTGGTGGTGGTGACCGACGGCGATCCGCAACCGGCCGACGAGGACCCGACGCCGGTGGTCAACCGCCTGCTCGCCGAGTCGCCGGTGGTGCTGCACACCATCGGCTTCTGCATCGGCACCGACCATGTGCTGAACCAGCCGGGCCGCAGCTACTACGTCGCCGCCGATTCGCCGCAGCAGCTGGCCGAAGGGCTGGGTGAGGTGCTGGCGGAAGCGCCGGATTTCGACGTCACCCAGTTCCAGCAGCAGTAGGGGCCGCGTTCCAGCGACATGCCGACCCACGTCAAAGGCTTCCTGATCCTGATCCTGCTCGGCGTCACGGCGATCTTCGGTTACAAGTTCGCGCTGCCGCAGGTGCGCGACGCCTGGCAGCGCTCGACCTCCGACGCCGCCGGCACCAAGCCGCTGGTGATCGGCATCGACAGCTGGGTCGGCTACTTCCCGCTGTGTTCGCCGGAGATGGAGCGGCGCATGCGTGCCAAGGGCTACGCCCTGCGCTGCGAGGACGACAAGGCCGACTACGCCGCACGCTTCAAGCGCCTGGCCGACGACGAGCTGCAGTTCGCGGTCTCCACCATCGACGCCTACCTGCTCAACGGCGAGGTGGTGGATTTCCCGGCCAGCATCGTCGCGGTGCTCGACGAGTCCAAGGGTGGCGACGCCATCGTCGCGCGCAAGTCCGAGGTGCCGACGCTGGAGGCGCTGAAGCGCAAACCGGCGGCGCGCATCGCCTACACCCCGGGTTCGCCCAGCGAGCATCTGCTGAAGGCGATCGGCATCCACTTCGACCTGCCGCAGCTGCGCCAGCGCCGCGGCG
>DATILC010000265.1:0-7305 GCA_035476855.1 Solimonas sp.
CGCTCTGCGCTCATGCCATACCAGGCCGCGATTTCCGGCAGCCGGCCGCCGAGGGCGGCGATGGCGGCTTCGCCGCGCAGGGGTTTGAGCAGGCCGAGCTTCGGAAACGGCAAGGGCAGCCTGGCGGCCTCGGCGGCGGGCGCGGGTGCGGCCTCGGCCGCAACAGGCGGTGCCATCGACACGAGACCCAGCGCCAGCAGCAGGGAGGGCAGCGACAGCCGCAGCAGGCTGGCGCGGGCCGGTCGGCGACCTGCCCCCGCACCTGGTTGATTCGCACGCATGGCTTCCCCCCCGTGTGACGGGTGCGCAGCGAAAATCGCCGAGCTGGCCCGTTACGGCCCTATTCTCGCCGCAGCATGTCACGCGCCGATGAGGACTGGATCACCTCATTTCGGGGGTGCCGACGAAAGGCCTATTCGGCCTGTTCCGACTGCAGGCGCTGCTGCGCCTTCTCCAGGCGGCGGCGATAGAACTCCGCAAACAGCTTCAGGGCCGGTCCCGGGACCGCGGCGGTGGCCAGCAGGAAGCCGGTCGCCAGCGGCGTGGTGCGGCGCGCCGGGCGTTTGGCGATGGCGTCGAGGATCCAGCCGGCGGCATCCGCCACTTCCATCTGCGGCAGGTACTTGTAGACCTTGGTCGGCTCGGTCATCGCCGTCTTCACCAGCGGGTAGTTGATGGTGGTGGCGTGGATGCCGTACTGCTCCAGCTCGATGCGCATCGAACGGGTGAAGGCATCCAGTGCGGCCTTGCTGGCGAGGTAGGCAGCGAAGCGCGGCGTGCTCATCAGCGCGGCGACGCTGGAGACGTTGATGACATGGCCGTAGCCCTGCTCGCGGAAGCGCGGCAGCAGGCTCAGCGTCAGGCGCACCGCGGCGAAGTAGTTGATTTGCATCGTCCGCTCGAAATCGTGGATGCGCCCCACCGATTCGATCAGGGGCCGGCGGATCGAGCGCCCGGCGTTGTTGACCAGCACGTCGATGCGCGCATGGTCGGCCAGCAGCGCTGCGCAGCAGTCGTCGGCGGACTTCGGGTCGGACAGGTCGGCCAGGTAGATGTGGGCCTCGCCACCCTCGGCGGTGATTTCCGCCTGCAGCTTGCGCAACTCGTCCTCGCGGCGCGCGATCAGGCAGACCACGGCGTCGCGCCGGGCCAGCTGGCGCGCGGCCTCCGCGCCAATGCCGCTGGAGGCGCCGGTGATCACCACGGTCTTGCCGATGAAGGTCTGCAGATGCGATGAAGCGTTACTCATGTAGATGAATCCCTGGGAATTTTTGCGAACCTTAGAGCAAACCTGATTCGCTCGTCACGACCGCAGTGTCAGGTTCGGCTGTCGCTGTGGCACTGGTGTACGGAAAAGCTGACGTCGGACGTCAGGGCAGGTGCGGTCGCGCCAGGTATTCCTGCGACTGCATTTCGGTCAGGCGGGACTGCGTGCGCTGGAACTCGAACTTCAGCTTGTCGCCGGCATAGAGCTGCGGCTGTTCGACCTCGGCGGCGATGATCAGCTTGACCCCGCGGTCGTAGAACTCGTCGACCAGGTTGATGAAGCGGCGCGCGGCGTCCTCGTGGAAGCTGGTCAGCTTCGGCACCTTCGACAGCAGCACGGTCTGGTGGGTGCGGGCGATCTCGATGTAGTCGGCGGCGCCGCGCGGGCCCTCGCAGAGCGCGGCGAAATCGAACCAGACAACGCCGTCGGCCAGGCGCCGCGCGTGGATCGTGCGGCCGTGGATCGGCATGTCGACTTCCTTGCGGCCCTTGTCCGGTGCGATCTCGTCGAACCAGCGGCGCAGGTTGGTCTCGGCCGCGGCATCGCAGGGGCAGTGGTAGATCTCGGCGTGGGTCAGGGCGCGCAGGCGGTAGTCGGTGCCGCCGTCGACGTTGAGCACCACCACATGTCGCTTCAGCACCTCGATGAAGGGCAGGAAGTTGGCGCGCTGCAGGCCGTTCTCGTAGAGCTTGTCCGGCGGGATGTTGCTGGTCGCCACCAGCGTCACCCCGGCCTCGAACAGCGATTCGAACAGGCGGCCGAGGATCATCGCGTCGGCGATGTCGGAGACGAAGAACTCGTCGAAGCACAGCACCCGCGCCTCGTCGGCGTACTCGGCGGCGACCAGCCTCAGCGGGTCCTGTTCGTTGGGGTACTTCCTGCGCCGCTCGTGCACATCGAGCATGAAGCGGTGGAAGTGGGTGCGGCGCTTGGCGCTGAACGGCAGCGATTCGAAGAACGCGTCCATCAGGTAGGTCTTGCCGCGCCCGACGCCGCCCCAGAAGTACAGACCCTGCACTGCCGGCCACTGGCGCTGGCGCGACAGCAGGCGGCGCTTCGGTGGCTTGGCGAGCAGCTGGTCATGCACTCCCTGCAGTGCGTCGACCGCGCGAGCCTGCGAGGCATCGCGGCTGAAGTCGGGCTTCTGCAGGTCGCGCTCGTAGCGCTGGCGCGGGGTCAGGGGCGTCTTGCTCATTGGGCTTGCGGCTTCAGCGGCCTTCGATGCCGAAGATCGTGGCCAGGTGCGGGTTGAGGAATACGCCGCGCGGGTCCATTTCCTGACGCAGGCGCCGGAAGTCCTCGAAGCGCGGATACAGCGAGCGCAGTTCGTGCGCGGTCTTGTCGTGCTGCTTGCCCCAGTGCGGGCGGCCGTCGTTGCGGTCGAAGATCTCGGTAACCGCGGCGAAGTAGTCCTCGTTGGGCATGCCGCGGTAGGTATGCACCGCGACACAGGCCGACGGGCGCTGGTAGGAGGGCGACAGCCAGATGTTGTCTTCGCGCACGAAGCTGACATGCAGCGGGAAATACACGCGGAAGCGCAGCGCGCTGATCAGGCGGTCGATCTGGCGGATCACCATCGGCAGCCGGTCCAGCGGAATGCTGTACTCGGTCTGGTTGGAGCGCACCAGCCGTGGCGTGGCATAGCCGCGGTGCGCCTCGCGGATGCTTTCCGATATGGGCGTGCGCTGCGCAGCGAAGCGGCTGACGCGTTCGCTCAGCGCCGGCATCCGCCGCACCATCTCCGAAACCCCCCAGAACACGCCGTTCTGCATCGCCATCTCGCCGGCGCTGCGCAGGCTCGGCCAGGAACGGGCGGGGCGCTGCGTGGTGTCCATGAAGCGCAGGTGTACGGTCTCGCTGTAGGGGAACCAGTAGAACTCGAAGTTGCGGTAGCCGTGCAGGTACTCGTCGAGTCGCGCCAGGGTTTCCTCCAGCGGCGCGCGCAGGTCCTGGCGGTGCAGGCGGTAGGCGTCGACGCACTGCAGTTCGACGTGGGTGATCACGCCCAGCGCGCCCAGCGACAGGCGGGCGGCGTCGAAGATTTCGGGATGCTCGGCCTGCGACAGCCGGCGCACGGTGCCGTCGGCACCGACCATCTGCAGGCCGGTGACCAGGGTCGAGAGGCTGCCGAAGCCCAGGCCGCTGCCATGGGTGCCGGTGCTGATCGCGCCGGCGACGGTCTGCACGTCGATGTCGCCGAGGTTCTCCAGCGCCAGGCCGCGTTCGGACAGCAGGCCGCCCAGTTCCTGCAGCGTGGTGCCGGCACGGACCCAGACGCGGCGGCGCTCGAGGTCGGCCGATTCAATGCCGGTGAAGTCACGCAGCGACAGCTGGTTCTCGTCGCTGGCGCAGAGCGGCGAGAAGGAATGGCCGCTGCCGATCATGCGCAGGCGCTCGCCTTCCTCGTTGCAGCGCAGGACCTCGGACTGGACTTCCTCGATCCCCAGCGGATAGCTGCAATGGGCAGGCTCGCAGCTGACCGAGCCGGACCAGTTCTGCCATTTGCGGGTGCGTCTCAGGGCCATGGTGGCGGGTTCGAGCGAGCAGCATCCATGCCGCGGGGGAGAGTCGGGCGATGCGCAAACGGCCCGGACGGGGCGGAAGGATAGCGGATCGGTCTAACCCTCCGCGACCGCTGCCGGTTCTTCGTGCTCGTGGTGGGGCGCGCCGTCCGGCTCGCCGCAGACCTGCAGGATCTCGGCGCGGGCGCCGCGGCGCAGGTGCTGTGCGGCGTGGATCGAGCCGTCCGGCTGCAGCGGCGCACGCAGCTCGACCGTCACCGGGTTCCAGCGTGGCAGTCGACGACTCCCGCCGTAGAGCCGGCGCGTGCCCCGGATGCCGGCGGGGACCACCGGCACGGCGGCGCGGGCGGCGATGACAAAGGCGCCGTTCTTGAACGACATCAGCCCCGGATCAGACTTGAAGGTGCCCTCGGGGAAGATCACGAAGGATTCGCCCTCGCCGAGTCGGCGGATCAGTGAGCGGGTCAGGGCTGCGGCGCTGCGGGCATTGCCGCGGTCGACGAATTCCACGCCCATGCGCTTCAGCGTCCAGCCGGCCAGCGGCCAGTCGGCGGCACCGTCCTGCACCATGAAGGTATAGCGCCGCGGCAGCGCCGCGGTCAGCACCAGGCCGTCGAGGTAGCTGGCATGGTTGGCGACGACCACGCAGGACGTCTGCGGCAGGTGCTGGCGGCCGCGCACCCACAGCGGCACGCCGATGCTGCCCAGCAGCAGGCGCACGCCGACGCGGCCGGTCTCGCGGCGGATCGCGGGCGTGGGGCCGATGATCACGGCGAGGCAGATCACCGGCAGCACCAGCAGGAACACCACGATGGCCAGCGGCGGGTAAATCAGGTCGAGCAGGCGGCGGAGCATGCGGCATTATAGGAGGGTGATGCCCGCCGCCGTTCCCGACCCTGCCCTGGCCGCCGTTGCCGATCCCGAAGACGCCGCCGCGATCGAGCGTTTCCTCGACCGCCTGTGGTCCGAGCGTGGCCTGGCCAGGAATACCCAGGTCAGCTACCGCTCCGACCTGTCGCTGTTCGCGCGCTGGCTGTCGCCGCGCGGTGGCCGGCTGACCCTGGCCGGCGAGGCCGAGATCAAGCAGTACCTGGCGGCACGCCAGCTGAACGCGCGCTCGCAGGCCCGGCTGCTGTCGGCGCTGCGCCAGTTCTACCGCCATCTCCATGCCGACCGGCAACGCCCCGACGATCCGACCGCGCGCCTGGAGTCGCCGCGCCTGGGCCTGCGCCTGCCCAAGACCCTGAGCGAGGCGGATGTCGAGCGCATCCTCGATGCGCCCGACACCGAAGACCCGCTGGGCCTGCGCGACCGCGCGATGCTGGAGCTGATGTACGCCAGTGGCCTGCGTGTGTCGGAACTGGTGACGCTGCCGCTGCCGCGCGTCGACGTGCGCCAGGGCGTGGTGCAGGTGCTGGGCAAGGGCGGCAAGGAACGGCTGGTGCCGATGGGCGAGCCGGCGATGCTGTGGCTGCGCCGCTACCTGCAGGAATCGCGGCCGCTGCTGGCGGACCGCCAGGCCAGCGACTGGCTGTTCATCACCCGCCGCGGCGGACCGATGACGCGACAGAACTTCTGGACCCTGATCAAGCGCCACGCGCAGGTGGCCGGGCTCAACACGGCCCTGTCGCCCCACACGCTGCGCCATGCCTTCGCCACCCATCTGCTGGATCATGGTGCCGACCTGCGCGTCCTGCAGTCGCTGCTGGGCCACGCCGACCTGTCGACCACCCAGATCTACACCCATGTGGCCAAGGCCCGGCTGCGCGAACTGCATCGCCAGCACCATCCGCGCGGCTAGGGCCTGTCATCCGTTCCCCGGTTGCTGTGACGGAGGCCGCTTTGGCGCAGGGCTATGTCCCGAGGCGCGTGGTGTACTCGAAGTACATGAGCGACTCGGGACGACGCCATACGCCAAAGCGGCCCCGCCCTTCGGGTGCCCCCGTCTTTGCCGCCATGCTGTGTTGCTCATCGGTTACTTATTCCCGATAAGCGTCCTCCTCGCGCCTTGCCTGGCGGCAAATACGGGGGCATCGCAGCGATCGGGGAATGGATGACAGGCCCGAATGGCGCGCCCCGATCTTTGCCATAATGCCGCTCATCCCGTTGTTCCCGGAAAGCCCATGAAACACCTGTTTGTCGTCGCTGCCAGCACCCTGCTGCTCGGCATCTGCACCGCCTGCGCCCAGGACTCCCAGGTCGAGCGCGTGCAGCGTGCCGTCGCCCAGTACATCCCCGAGATCAAGCAGGCGGACATCCGGCCGACCTCCGCACCGGGGCTCTACGAGGTGCAGTCCGGCGCGCTGTTCGGCTATGTCACCGCCGACGGCAAGTTCATGGTGCAGGGCGACCTGATCAACATCGAGAGCGGCGAGGAGCTCACCGAGAATCGTCGCCGCGAATTCCGCCTCGACCGTCTCAAGGACCTGGGCGCGGACAACACCATCGAGTTCGCGCCCTCGGGCAAGCCCAAGCACGTGGTGACGGTATTCACCGACATCGACTGCGGCTATTGCCGCAAGCTGCACGCGGAAATCAGCGAGTACAACGCCGCCGGCATCGCCATCCGCTACGTGTTCTACCCGCGCGCCGGCCTGGGTTCGGATTCCTACCGCAAGGCCGAGGCCGTGTGGTGCGCCAGCGACCGCAAGGCTGCGATGACCCATGCCAAGGCCGGTGCGCCGGTGGTCGGCCCGACCAGCTGCGACAACCCGATTGCGCGCGAATGGCAGCTGGGCCAGGAACTGGGCCTGCGCGGCACGCCGATGCTGATCCTGCCGGATGGCGAGGTGGTCAACGGCTACGTTCCGGCGCAGGCGCTGGCGGCGCGGCTGGACCAGCCGCCGCAGCACGATCGCATCAACTGAAGCGGTCGTGCAGTACCCAAGGCCCGCCGCGCGCGGGCCTTGCTGTTTGTAGCCCGCGGGCTCACCTGATGAGCCGCTTGGCGCGGCATACTCGCCGCCATCCATGAATCCGCCCAGCAACCCTGATCCGGCCAGTGGCCCGCAGCTCGACGCATCCGCCCTGCACGCGCGGCTGATGCAGGGGCCGGGCATGGCCGTGATCTGCGTCAGCCATCGCCTGGCGCAGCAGCTGCAGGCGCAGCATGCCCAGGCTTGTCACGCTGCCGGGCTGCAGGCCTGGGAGACGCCACAGATCCTGGCGCTGGACGGTTTCCTGCAGCAGGCTGCCGAAGCGGCGCGACTGGACCTGCAGCAACAGGGCGCGCCGCTGCCAGTGCTGCTGGCACCGCAGGAGCAGCGCCTGCTGTGGCGCCTTGCGATTGCCGAGACGCGCAGCGAGCAGCCGTTGCTGCGCGAGGCCGAGGCGGCGCAGCTGGCGGCCGAGGCCTGGACCCTGCTGCGCGAATACGAGCTGCCGTTTCCGCTGCCGGCCAGCACACCGGATGTCGAACGCTTCAATCGCTGGGCGACGCAATACGGTCAGCGCTGTCGCGCGCTGGGCCGGGTCGATCAGCCGGGCTGGCGTGAGCGGCTGCTGCAGGACATTGCT
>DATILC010000266.1:0-2329 GCA_035476855.1 Solimonas sp.
CCGACCGGCGTTCGCGGCTTGCGCCGCTCCCACTACGAGCCAGGTGGCGGCTCAGGCGGCGACCGCGCAACGCAGGTTGTGGTGCACCACCGGTTCCGGGAAGCCCTTGACCCGCATCGCCGGCCGCGGCTCCAGCCGCTGCGGCTGCGTCGCCTGGCCGCAGAGTTCGAGGGTGCGCGCGGCGGTCAGCACCTCGCCGTCGGCGGCCTCCTCGCAGAGCCGCGAAGCCAGGTTCACCGCCGGCCCCACCGCTGTGTATTCGTAGCGCTCGCCGGCGTCGATCGCGCCCACCGTGACCACGCCGCTGGCGATGCCGATGCCCACGCCCAGCCGCTGCCCGCCTTCCGACCAGCGCTGCGCCGCGCGGCTGACCGCGGCGCGGATGCCGTCGGCCATCTCCAGGCTGCGCGCGGCGTGGTCCTCCACCGGCAGCGGCGCGCCGATCAGGATCAGGATGCCGTCGCCTGCCAGGTCCTTGATGGTGCCGTCGTAGCGCGCCACCACCTCGCAGGCCACCTGGTAGTACTCGCGCAGCACCGCCACCACCTGCACCGAGGTCTGCGCCTGCGAGTAGGCGGTGAAGCCGCGCAGGTCGACGCAGACCACGGTCAGTTCGAGATTGTTCTCGCGCATCGCGTGTTGCAGGCCGCGGTCACGCACCAGTTCGGCGACGCGGCGCGACAGGAAGCGCGCCATGAACTCGCCGCGCTGGCCCTGGATCACCAGGTAATGCATGGTCGCGGTCAGGATCAGCAGCAGGCCGACGGCCATGCTGATCACCGCCAGGCCCTCCGGCATCACCATGGCGAAGCCGAGGAAGGGCGTCGCGATCATGTAGCCGATCGCGCGGATCTGCTCCGGCCGGTCCGGCCGCCGTCGCAGGAACAGCGCCCCGCCGGCTGCTGCCGACAGGATCGCGAACAGCACCGGCGCTGCGAACAGCCAGAAGCCCGCGCGATGCGTCGCCTCCCCGCCACCGCCCAGTGCGCCGAGGAATTCGTAGACCCGCTGCTCCGGCCACAGCATGCCGGCGATGCCATAGAACACCCCGGCCAGCTGCCCGACGCGCAGCACGCGGTCGCCGAAGCGCGGATCGAGCTGGCCGACGGAAACCTGCTGGCGCACGCGCACGATCCACTCGAGGAAGCCGATGATGCTGAGCATGTCGGCCAGCGCCAGCCAGCGCGACCATTCCGGCAGCTCGCTGCGGCCGTTGAGGGGAAATCCGAAGCCCACCGAGATGCCCATCGCGGCCAGGCCGATGGCCAGCGCGCGGCTGGTCGGCGAGCCGCGGTCGGCACTCCAGAACGCCGCCGCCATGCCAACGGCAAGAATCGCCAGCAGGGTGCTGGGCGGCACGGGCGACAGCGGATCCATGGATTCCCCGGGAAGACGGCTCGCCCCATCTTCGGGCGACCGCGGTCGCGGGGCAAGCGGGCTACAACGCCGGCGGCGAACTCAGCGGCAGCGGCTGCTGGCCGGGGTCGGCCTCCCACTCGAACTTGGGCAGCATCTCGCGGAATACCCGCTCCAGCTGTTCGCCCCAGGCCTTCTTCAGCGCGGCGTAGTACGGCGTGTCCAGGTCCAGGCGCAGGCGATGGCGGATCGCCAGCGCATCGCGGCGCAGGATCGCCAGGTCCAGCGGCGGGCCGACGGTGAGGTTGGACTTCATCGTCGAGTCCAGCGACACCAGGGCGCAGCGTGCCGCGTCCTCCAGCGTGGTCTGGGTCATCTTGATCATGCGGTCGAGGATCGGCTTGCCGTACTTGCTCTCGCCGATCTGCAGGTAAGGCGTCTCCGGCGAGGTGGCGATGCAATTGCCTTCCGGGTAGACCAGGTACAGCGCCGGGTCTTCGCCCATGATCTGGCCGCCGAGGATCAGCGTGGCGCGGAAGTCGACGTTGTTGTACTGGCCGCTCGGCGAGAAATCGCGCTGCGCCCGCACCAGCAGCTGGCCGATGTACTCGGCGGCGTCGTACATGTGACGCACGCTGCGCAGGCCCTGGCCCTCGCCCTCACCCTCGCCGTTCCAGTCACGCCAGGCATGGTTCAGCACCGACTGCGTGGTGGCGAGGTTGCCGGCCGACAGCAGCACGAATACCCGTTCGCCGGGCAGCTCGAAGCAGTGCAGCTTGGGATGCGAGCGCACGTCATCCACCCCCGCGGTGGTGCGGGTGTCGCCGGCGAACACCAGGCCGTCGTGCACCTTGATCGCTACGCAGTACGTCATCTCGAAACAAATCCTTCCGTGCGGGTCAGCATTGTAGGGAGCCGCGTGCAAGCGGAGCAAAACCGGTGCCATTGCCGCGCCGGGCTTCCGGGCTAGTAT
>DATILC010000267.1:0-2581 GCA_035476855.1 Solimonas sp.
CGACTCCCGATCCAGCATGCCCCGCAGGCGTGCGGAGACGCTGCGCAGCGTCAGCAGCGCGAAGGCCGGCGCGTGCTGCACGAGGAAGTTGAATTGCTTGGCGCTGATGCGCAGCAGCCGGCAATCGCTGGCGGCGCGACAGCCGGCGCTGCGCGGCTGCGCGTCGATCAGGGCCATCTCGCCGAACAGGCTGCCGGCGGCAAGCGTCTGCAGCACGCGGCCCTGCGCGACGATCTCGACCTCGCCCTGCAGCAGTACGAACATCTCGGCGGCGGTATCGCCCTCGACGAAGATCACCGCGCCGCGCGGCACGGCCTCGATTTCATCGGAACCGGAGAACAGTTCGACCAGCGTGGTGTCCAGGTCCATGGGCGGCACCTGCGGATGGGTGGTGACCCACTATATCTGCCGTGGTCCGGGATCGTCCCGGCCGATCGCCGGTATCCTTGGCGATCGCTGCCATCCAGTGGACATGATCCGTGACTCTTCAGGACTTCAAGCTGATCATCATCTCCGTCACCGGCCTCTCCCGGGACGCCCTGCATATCTACGTCGGCCTTGGTGTCCTGCTGTTGGCGGCCTTCGCCCTGCGTCGCCCCCTGCGCTCGGCCCTGCCCTGGCTCATCACACTGGCGGTCGCCCTTGCCGTCGAGTGGGTGGACCTGCGCAACGACCTCGCCACCCTTGGTCACCTGCGCTGGGATGAAAGCCTGCATGACATCGTGAACACGATGTTCTGGCCCACGGTGCTGTCGCTGCTCGCGCGACGCATGCCCGGAGTGGACCTGGCGCAACCACGCGCTTCAGTGGACGACGCCCGCAGCCCGCGACCGGACCAGGCCTGAGCCGGCGGCATGCGCGGATGTCGGCGAGCCGCTGCCGCGGCCCGCGTAGCCCGGACGGAGTCCGGGGCTTGAAGGCTTCGTCCCCCGGACTCCGTCCGGGCTACGGGCCAGGTCCGGGCCAAGCCAATCTCAAGCCTGCAGCGACGCCCTACGCCGGCCCTTCACCCGCACCTTGAAGCTCATCGCCGGGCCCGGTGTCGGCGCGGTCTTGGTCTTGAGCACATAGTCCGGGGTCGGCAGTTCCAGGTCGTAGCGATGGAACAGTTGCGCCATCGTCATCGCCAGCAGCACCTCGGCCAGGCTCTTGCCGAGGCAGGTGTGGTGTCCGCGGCCGTAGGGTGAGTAGGCGCCGACCTGCATGTGTTCGGCGCGCGGCTTGGCGTAGCGGTCGATGTCGAACTTCCCGGCGTCCGGGTAGTAGCTGTCCTGGTAATGCGGGACGGCGGTGCCGAGATAGATCATCTCGCCTTCCTTGATGATGTGCCCGCCGAAGACGAAGTCCTTGTTCGCGGTGCGGATCTGCGCAACGGCGATCGGGAACATGCGCATCGTTTCCATGATCGCGCCGTTGAGCACCGGCAGCGCCTTCATGAACTCGTCCTCGTTGACCTGGCCCTTGGCGAACAGCGCATCGACCTCTTCCTGCACGCGCTGCAGCACGCCGGGGTACTTGAGCACGGTGTAGACGATCGCCGAGGTGGTGTTGGCGACGGTGTCGAGACCGGCGACGTAGGGGCCGGTCATCAGCATGATCAGGTCACCCTCGGGCACCAGCTCCGGATCGCGCGCATGCGCGTCCATCACGTCGTCGATCAGCGTCTTGTATTCCTCCGGCGTTGGGCTCTTCTTGGCACGGTAGTCGGCGATCATCTGGCGGCCGAGCTCGAACATGCGGGCCTTGGCGCGCTTGTACTGCGGCATCTTCATCATGAACTGCGGGCGCTGGCGCGTGACCAGCACGTTGAGGATGTAGAGGATCGTGGTGCGGATGTCCTTGACGTACTCGCGCGGCGTCTTGCCGGTGAGCACCATGCCGAGTTGGTCGACGACCATGTACTGCATCGCCTCCACCACCGGCACCATCGAGCCGACCTTCCAGTCACGCTCGAGGCTGCTGGCGGTGATGTCCAGCACTTCCTGGTAGCGGCCCCTGATCGATTCCTTGGAGAAGCCGCGCTTCATCACCGCACGCAGCTGCTTGTGCAGCTCGCCGTCGACGGCGGTGAGCATCTTGGAGGCGCCGAATTCCTTGACCAGCGGCTCCCAGGCTTCCCGCGAACGCAGGCTTTCCTTGCCCTCGCGCGTGCCCATGAAGTTCGCGGCCTCGGCGCCGGCAATCACGGTCAGGTGGTTGCCGAAGACGTTGACGCGGAAGGCCGCGCCGTACTCCTTGTAGCAGCGTGCGAAGAAGCGTCCGGGATCGGCGGCCATCTGCAGCGTGCTGCCGATCAGCGGCAGGCCACGCACCAGCGGCGGCGGCGTGGCGGTAGCGAGGGAAGCGGCGGAATCGGAAAAGCTCATGGCGGGCACCATCGGGCCGTGGGAACCGTCCGAGTGTGCGCGGCCGCCGGAAGACCCGGCATCGCCCGTTTGCAGGGGGCTTAAGTCTTGCCTCGCCCTCCGGGAGAGGTCGCGTCGAAGACGCGGGTGAGGGACGCACTCGCAGCCGCCGCCGCAGGTCACTCCACCGGTGTCTCTCTCCTCGGCAACTGCTCCATGAGTTGCCCTACCTCGGG
>DATILC010000268.1:0-8981 GCA_035476855.1 Solimonas sp.
CCCCGAGATACCCGAGCGCTACCGTTACCTCGGTTCGGGCTTCGTCGTGCTGTTCTCAGGGTGGTTCTCACTGAGCTTCCTCGGCTGGGCGCACTACGTCGCCTACCTCGGGCCCGGCCTGGGCGACGACTGGAGCCTGCGGCCGTTGCGCCAGCTGTGGCAGCAGCTCGGGGACGGGACGGGCTACGGCGCCGCGCAGTTAGTGCTGCTGGGGCTGCTGCTGCTGAACCTGGTTGGCACGGCCGGGATCATCATCGCCGGCTGGCTGCGCTATCCGGCGGTGTTCGGGCGGCCGTATCCGCTGCAGCAGCTCGTCACCTTCTTCGGCCTCAATGCGATGAACGCGCTCGGCATCGCGCTGACGCTGGGGCTGATCGCGGTGCTGGGCGGACTGCTGGGCTACGGCTACGCCGAGGCCTTCGGCAGCTTTGATGCGTTGCTGCGCTGGACGCAGCAGCAGGCGCAGCGTGTGCCGACCCTGCTCGACGTGCCGGCCTGGCTGGCCTTCCTGCTGATCGTCAACATCGGCGGCTTCTTCCACTACTGGGCGCATCGCGTCTCGCACGAGAGCCGTCTGTTCTGGCTGCTGTTCCACCGCACGCACCACATGACGCCGGAACTGACGCAGCCGGCGACGCAGGCGGTGTTCTTCGCCTTCCCGCTGTTCCTGGTGGCGGCGCCGTTCTACGTCTTCGTGTTCGCCGCGATCGCGAAGCTGATCACCGCCGATGTCGCCGGCGTGCTCGCCTGCATCATCGTCTACAAGTTGCTCGCCGCCTGGGCTACGACGTTCAGCCACCAGGGCGCGCTGTACCAGAACGCAAGACGCAACCGTTATGTGCGTGCGCTGAGTCTTCTGGTTTCCGAAGGGCCCTACCACTACCTGCATCACTCGTCCGAACCGGCGGAGAACGGCCGGCGCGGCAATCTGGTCAACATCGGCGGCGGCATGGGCTTCGTCTGGGATCGGGTCTTCGGTACTTTCCGTCCGCTCACGGAATACCAGCCACAGACCGGCCTGGAAGGTCGCCCGACGCTGTACATGAATCCGCTGCGCCTGGCGTTGGCTGGCTGCGCCCAGATCGCCTGGGAGTTGTGGCACAACCGCGGCGTGCGGGAGTGGCTGCGCATTCTCTGCATGGGCTCCGAGTACCAGCCACGTCGCACGCGGGATTTTGCCGTGAAGGAATCGGCTGTGGCCTGAGGCAAAAAAACGCCCGCATGCAGCGGGCGTCTGGTGCTTGGTCGGCCGGGCCTCAGGCCGCTTGCAGCTGCGCCGCGACGCGGTCGATGTCCTTGAGGAAGTGGCGGTTGTCGTGGTCCCAGGGATGGAAGCCCGGGCGGAAGTAGTCGGCCCAGGGGCGCGCCAGCTTCTGGAAGAAGCGGCTCTCGACGAACGAGAAGCGCAGGAACCAGCGCCAGCCGGCGACATCGGTCAGCTTGCCCTCGCTGTGCAGCACGCGCAGGTAGAACGGAATGGCGATGCTCCACAGGATCACCGAGGCCGCCAGCAGGCCGCCGCTGCGCAGCAGGTACTGGCCCGGACCCTTGCCCATCACCGTGGCCCAGACGTCGTAGGCGACGGCCTTGTGTTCGGTCTCCTCCAGCGCATGCCAGCGCCACAGCGCGGCGAAGCGCGGGTCGGCCTGCTCGAGCACGCGCGGATCCTTCAGCAGGGCGTCGGCGAGGATCGCGGTGAAGTGCTCCAGCGCGATGGTGGCGGACAGACGGAAGGAAGGCGGCAGGTCTTTCTGCAGGCGCGCCAGCAGGCGCGCAACGAAGCGCTCCATGTCCTTCGACACCGGCACGGCGGCAAACATGGCCTCGTTGTATTCCTCGTGCTCGCGGCCATGCATGGCTTCCTGGCCGATGAAGGCGGTGACCGCCTTCTTCAGCTCCGGATCGGTGATGCGGTCGCGGTAGTTGCGTACCGCGTCGATGAAGAAGCGCTCGCCGACCGGGAAGAACAGCGACAGCGTGTTCATGAAATGCGACAGGTGCTCGCTGTCGCGATTCCAGGTCGAGATCTTTTCTGCCGGCAGCTTGAACTGGATGTCGCGCCGCGTCGGCATCAGGGCGTTGCGGGGCTTGGGCTTGCGGGTGCTCATCTGTGTGGACTCCGTGGGCGACGAACCCTTTGGGTATACAATCGTCTACACGCAAGGTAGACGACTGTCTACATCCAAGTCAACAGCCGCCGCCGCGGTGCCAGGTGAATTTGGATAAGATGATGAAATGAAAAAAGATTCCAGCAAGGGCGAGGGGCGGAAGGAGGATCTGCGCCCGGCCAATGGCAGGGAGCGGCTGATGTACGC
This sequence comes from Solimonas sp., assembly GCA_035476855.1. Taxonomy (GTDB): domain Bacteria; phylum Pseudomonadota; class Gammaproteobacteria; order Nevskiales; family Nevskiaceae; genus Solimonas_A. Next base: position 2,316 of record DATILC010000268.1, read on the forward strand.
CGCCATGCAGCTGGCGGCGACGACGCGCAGCCTGGCCTCGCTGGGCCTGCGCGAGGTGGCGCGGACGGCGGGGCTCAATCCCAATACCTTCTACCGCCACTTCAGCAGCTTCGACGACCTCGGCCTGGCGGTGATCGACCAGCTGGTCGGGGTGCTGCGTGCCGGCCTGCGCGAGCGCCGGCGCGTGCCGGCCGCGAAGGGCCTGACCTTCGACGACACCAGCAATCCCACAGTCGCCATGGAGCGGGCAAGGCTGGTGGTGCGTGAATCGGTCGGCCTGGTGCTGGATTTCGTCACCGACCACCGCGAGGCCTACATCGTCGGCATCCGCGAGTTGCATGGCACCTCGCCGATTTTGCGCAAGGCGCTGTGCAAGGTGATGGACGACATCGCCGACGACATGGCGGAGGACGTGCTCGGCGCCCTGCGCTTGCCGCTGCTGCCGGCCGAGGAAGTGCGCGAGATCTCCGGCCTGGTGATCCGCCAGATGAGTTTCTTCTCGCTCGAATACCTCGAGCACCCGGAGCAGCGCGAACAGATCCGCGAGCAGGCCGAGCGCTTCATCCTGTGGCTGTTCTGGGGCGCGCTGGCGGCGCGGTTGCCGGGACTGACGCCGCTTGCGCCGACGAAGCTGGCAGAGACCTGAGCCCTCAGGCGGCCTGGGCCCTCAGGCGGCCCGCGCCAGCGATGCCGCCGGCTGCTGCTCCCAGAAGCGGCGCAGGTTGCGTGCCGTCAGCAGCGGCACCTCGATCATCGGCAGGTGACCGACGCCTTGCAGGCGCTTGATCCGCGCATGCGGAATCGCCTGCTGGAAGGCCTCGACGCAGGAGGCATCGAGAATCCGATCCTGCTCGCCCCACATCACCAGCGTCGGCGTGCTGACCTGTTCGACGCCGGGCAGTTCTGCCGCAGGCGGCGTCAGCAGCATTTCGGCGAACAGGTGCAGGTTGACGTGGCGGCGGTGGATGAACTCGCCGTACATCAGCGGCGCCAGTGCCAGCGGCAGGGTGCTGCGATTGCGTTCGACGGTGCTTTCGAGCAGTTGCAGCACCTCGCCGAAGCGTCCGGCAATCAGGCCGTTGCGTCCCGACAGCAGGCCGTGCTCGAAGGGGCTGAGGCTGGCGCCGCGCATGCCGGCGGCATTCATCAGCGTCAGCGTCGCCACCAGTTCCGGATGACGTGCGCTGAACAGGCCGGCGATGGCGCCGCCCATCGAACTGCCGGCGACATGCGCCGGCCCCGGCAGGGCCTGCCGGGCCCACTGCGCCAGGCGTGCCACCTGCCGGTCCAGTGAATAGCCGGCGCCGTGGTGAAATTCGCTCTCGCCCCAGCCCGGCAGGTCCGGCACGAACACGCGATAGCGGCGCAGCAGGAAGGGCAGCATCAGCAGCCAGTTCTCCTTGCTGGAGGTGAAGCCGTGCAGCAGCAGCACCGGCGCGCCGCGGGCATTGCCGCCTTCCATCCAGACCATGCGGTGACCATCGACCACGGCCGAACGCTTGCGCATGCCGGTGGCGCGGCGCTGCACTTCGCGCAGCAGCGGCCAGGCCAGGCCGGCGGGGCGCCAGCGGCTCAGTTCCAGTTCGTCGGGCATCTCCGCCTGCGCCAGATAGCGGCTGCCGATCTCCATCAGAAAGGCGTTGTTTGCGGACTGCATGGAAATCCTGGTTTCCGTGGAGTCGGCAACGGCGATCGGGGCGGCGGGGAGGGTCATCAGAGCTCCGTGTAACGCGGGCTGCAGCGTTTTGCTGCACTGCCGCAACCGTAAATATGACGGGGCCGTCACGTCATTGGCATCAGTGACAGCGACCTATGTCACAGTAATTCTGATTGTTGTCGGTCGCCGGTGGCTCGTCTGGCAAAATTTGCCCCCAGCCCGTCCCCAGCGAGAGCCGCCATGAGCGTCGCAGAACGTTTTGTCACCCATGCCGTGGAAAACCAGGCCCAGCCGCTGGGCCGCTACAACGCCTGGCTGAGTGATACCGCCTTGCGCGAAGCCGTGCAGCGCGAGGGCGGCGGCTGGGCCGAGGCGCACCTGGCGGAGTTCGGCGCCGTTGCCGGTGGCGAACTGATGGAGCAGGGCTATCTCGCCAACGAGAACAAGCCGAAGCTGCGGAGCTTCGATCGCTACGGCCATCGCATCGACGAGGTCGAGTTTCATCCGGCCTACCATCGCGTGATGCAGCTGGGCATGCAGTACGGCGTGCACGCCTTTGCCTGGCGCAACGCCGAACGCAGCGGCGCGCACGTCGCGCGTGCCGCACTGGCCTACATGCACAACCAGGCCGAGGCCGGCACCGCCTGCCCGCTGACCATGACCCATTCCTCGGTGCCGGCGCTGCAGCACGCGCCGGAACTGGCGCAGCGCTGGCTGCCGCAGATCAATTCCTATGAATACGATCCGCGCGTGCTGCCCTTCGACAGCAAGACCGGTTGCACCATCGGCATGGGCATGACCGAGAAGCAGGGCGGTTCGGATGTGCGCGCCAACAGCACGCGCGCCTACCTGCAGGCCGATGGTAGCTACGAGATCGTCGGCCACAAGTGGTTCTTCTCCGCGCCGATGTGCGATGCCTGGCTGGTACTGGCCTACACCGACGCCGGCCTCGGCTGCTTCCTGATGCCCAAGATCCGTCCGGATGGTTCACGCAATGCCATCCGCATCCAGCGGCTCAAGGACAAGCTCGGCGACTGGAGCAATGCCTCGTCGGAAGTGGAATTCCTCGGTGCCTGGGCCGAGCGCGTCGGCGGCGAGGGCCGCGGCGTGGCGACCATCCTGGAGATGGTGGCGCTGACCCGGCTCGATTGCATGATCGGCTCGTCGAGCCTGATGCGGCAGGCCGTGGTGCAGGCGCAGCACCATGCGGGGCAGCGCAAGGCCTTCGGCAAGCGCCTGATCGAGCAGCCGCTGATGCAGAACGTGCTGGCGGATCTGTCGCTCGAATCCGAGGTGGCGGTAGCGTTGACCATGCGCGTCGCCCGCGCGGTCGACGCCTCCGGCCGTGATGCTGCCGAGGGCGCGCTGGCGCGTATCGCCACTGCGCTGGGCAAATACTGGATCTGCAAGCGCTGCCCGCCGTTGGTCAACGAGGCGCAGGAATGCCTGGGCGGCGCCGGCTATGTCGAGGAGACCAGCCTGCCGCGCCTCTACCGCCAGGCGCCGCTGAACTCGATCTGGGAAGGCAGCGGCAACATCCAGTGCCTCGATGTGCTGCGTGCATTGGCCAAGGAGCCGGAGACACGCGAGGCCTACTTCGCCGAACTGCTCGCCGCCAAGGGCGCGCATGGCGATCTCGACCGCGAGATCGCCTGGCTGCTGCAGGCCTTCGACGATCGCACCACGCTGGAACTGCGTTCGCGCATGGTGGTGGAGCGCATGGTGCTGGCGCTGCAGGCCTCGGTGCTGCTGCGCGCGGGCAATACGGACGTGGCGGATGCGTTCTGCCGCTCGCGCCTGGCCGGCGAGCATGGGCTGGCCTTCGGCACGCTGCCGGCGGATGCGCCGTTTGCGGCGCTGTTGTCGCGCTCGGCGCTGGCCTGAGGAGTTGCGCACACCCCCTCCATTCCCGGGGGGGAGGTACACGGGTGCTCCGGCGTAAGATTCTCGATGCGCGCATTACGAGCCTTCCGCGTCACACAAGCAGGCCGTTGCCGATATCGCCGGATGGCTGAAATCGTTCGGACCGTAACGCGCCGCCAAGCCTGCAATCCAGCCGAACGTCCGCAAGAGATCAGCCGATGAATCCCGACGCAATAGGCCTTTTATCCGGTGTTCTCACTACCGTGGCGTTCGTGCCGCAGGTCCGGAGGGTGTGGCGGACGCGTTCCGCCCGAGACATCTCGCTGGGGATGTACCTGCTCTTCACGCTCGGCGTCGCGGGCTGGCTGGCCTATGGCTGCATGCTGGGTGCACTGCCCGTCATTCTTGCCAACGCTGCGACGCTGGTGCTGGCCTTTTCGGTACTCCTGATGAAGCTGCGCTTCGATCGCCTCCCCGCAGTTTCGCAGGCAAGTTGACAAGCGAAAGGCCCTCTGCTGCTGCAGAAGGCCTTTTCGGAAAGCTGGAGGCCGCGGCTGTGCTGCTTCACCGGAACAGCTTGCGCGAGATCAAGTCCTTCATTATCTCGGTGGTGCCGCCGTAGATTCTCTGCACGCGTGCGTCTGCGTACAGGCGGCAGATCGGATACTCCGTCATGTAGCCATAGCCTCCGAAAAGCTGCAGGCATTCGTCCATGACCTTGCCCTGCTGTTCGGTACACCACCACTTGGCCATGTAGGCCGCTTCGTCATCGAGGCTGCCGTCCAGCAGGCGTTGCACGCAGTCGTTGACGAAAGTCCGCACTACATGCGCCAGCGTCGCGCACTCGGCCAGCTTGAAACGGGTGTTCTGGAAATCCGACAGCGACTGACCGAAGGCCTTGCGCTGCTGTGCATATTCAACGGTGATCTTCACCGCCTGCTCGATCACCGCCGCGGCAGGAACCGTCAGCAGCAGGCGTTCGTAGGGCAGCTGGCTCATGAACTGCTGGAAGCCATTGCCTTCCTGTTCGCCGAGCAACTGGTCGACAGGGACCCGCAGGCCGTCGAAGAACAGTTCCGCGGTGTCGGAGGCATGCTGGCCGAGCTTTTCCAGGCGACGGCCGACGCGGAAGCCCTCCAGGCCTTCGGTCTCCAGCACGACCAGCGATACGCCACGGCTGCCCGCCGCGCCGGTGCGCACCGCGACCACCAGCAGGTTGGCGGTGTAACCGTTGGTGATGAAGGTCTTGGCGCCGTCGATCACATAGCTGTCGCCGTCCCGTCTTGCGCTGGTGCGCAGGGCCTTGAGATCGGAGCCACAGCCCGGTTCCGTCAGGGCGATGCCCGCCAGCATCTCGCCGCTGGCGAGCTTCGGCAGCCAGCGCTGCTTCTGCGCCTCGGTGCCGTAGTCCAGGATGTAGTGCGCGGCGATGGTGTGCACGGCGGTGTTGGCCGGCATCTCCGCCTTGGCCAGTTCGTCCTGGACCACCAGCTGGTAGCTCAGGGGCGCGCCGCCGCCGCCGTAGGCTTCCGCCAGTTCCGGGAGCATGAAGCCCATCTCGCCGAAGGGGCGCCAGACCTCGCGCGGGATGTAGCCCTGGCGGCGCCATGACTCCAGCCACGGCGACAGTTCCGTCGCCACGTAGCGGCGCACCTGTTCGCGGAAACTCTCGATCTCCGCATCCATCCACTGATGCTGGTGCAGACGGGGCAACATGCTCATATGCCGGTGAGACCGCCGCTGCACATCAGGGTCTGGCCGCTGACGTAGTCCGATTCCGGTGCGCAGAACAGGTAGATCGAGCCGGCGGCTTCGCCGACGGTGCCGGCGCGGCCCAGCGGGATGGTCCGCTCCATCGCCTGCTTGAGTTCCTTGCCGATACCGATCCGGATCTCGCGCCCCTCGATGTTGGCGGTGGCGCCCTGGCTCGCGTCGGCGCTGGTGAGGCGGGTTTCGATGAAACCGAAGGCGACGCAGTTCACTGTGGTGTTGAGGCGACCCCATTCCTTGGCCAGGGTCATCGTCATGCCCATGATGCCGGCCTTGCCCACCGAGTAGTTGGTCTGGCCGGCGTTGCCGAACATGCCGGCGACGGAGGAGATGTTGACGACCTTGCGCACCACGCGCTGGCCGGCGTCGGCCTCGGCCTTGACCAGCTTGCGGATCACCGGCTGTGCCGCGCGCAGGATGCGGAACGGCGCGGTGAGATGGCAGTCGAGGATCGCGTACCACTGTTCATCGGTCATCTTCTGGATGACGTTGTCCCAGGTGTAGCCGGCGTTGTTGATGACGATGTCCAGGCCCTGGTAGTTCTGCAGGGCGGTGCCGATGAAGCGATCGGCGAAATCGGTGGCGGTGACGCTGCCGACGCAGGCGACGGCGCTGCCGCCCATGGCCTTGATCTCGGCAACGACTTCGTTGGCCGGTTCCGCGTCGAGGTCGTTGACGACGATGCGCGCGCCTTCGGCAGCGAGCTTGAGCGCGGTGGCGCGGCCGATGCCGCGGCCCGAGCCGGTGATCAGGGCTACTTTTCCATCGAGTTTCGGTTTCACAGCAGGCAGTCCTTGTTGACGTTTGTTCAGAGGGTGGGGAGGGCGACGACGGCCTCGCCGGCAATCTTGGTTTCGCCGTACTGGTTGACGCTGCGCAGCGTCAGCCGGGCGCGCGGTTCTCCATCGACAACGAACAGTTCGGTGACCTCGCCGCTGCAGCTGATCGCGTTGCCGAGGTGGGTGATGCCCTGGAAGCGCGCGTTGAACTGGCGCAGCTGCGCCTGCGGCTGCCACTGCGTCAGCAGCCGGCCAAGCCAGGCCATGACCAGCATGCCCTGGGCGAACACGTCGGGCATTCCGGCCTTGCGGGCGAAGTCGATGTCGATGTGGATCGGGTTGTGGTCGCCGGAGGCGCCGCCGAAGAGGGCCAGCGTCGTGCGGTTGACCGGCGGCAGCTTGAGGTCCGGCAGCGTGGTGCCGACGGTGATCGATGTGTGTTGTGTCATGAGGGGGCCTCTTAGCTGCGGACGACGAGTACGCAGCGCATTTCCGCGACGAGTTCGTCCTTCTGGTTGCTGGCCAGCGATTGCTTGACGACGAACTGCAGGGCGCCGTTCTTCTTGTCGTAGATGTCGGTGATCTTCGAGCGCACCG
>DATILC010000269.1:0-6785 GCA_035476855.1 Solimonas sp.
CTCCCTGCAGGAACCTCGAGCACGCAGATGGGCAACACCGAGGGAAAACGGCGCGAAGTTCTCACGCTGCTTGTTTCCATCTCCTCTTCCGAAGTCTTGATGAGCAAGGCGAATGCCTTTGACGTCAGGGTCCCCTTGTGGCCGCACCCGCGCGGGGGTCGAGCACAGGGGGCGGCCGAACAGGATGTTCGGCCGAGGCATGAACGGCACATGGATGTGCCGTCCATGCCGACCCCGAGCACGACCACCGTGCGGGGCACCCCGCCTCAGCGGGGTGCGGACGCCAGGGGTGTGCTTTCTTTGGTTACTTTCTTTGCACAAGCAAAGAAAGTGACTCGCCCTTGGGCGAAACAAACCTTCAGAGGCCAACCAAGCGATCTCGGCGTCGTCGCCGACCAGCCGAGTCGAAAGCATTAGCTCACCAACCCGGGAATGCCTTCGATCAGCCGCTTGGTGTACTCCACCAGCAGGCGCAGCATCCACGGCCCGGTGATCACCAGCACCGCAGCCATCGCCAGAACCTTCGGGATGAAGCTGAGCGTCATCTCGTTGATCTGCGTTGCCGCCTGGAACAGGCCGACGATCACGCCGACCAGCAGGGCGGTCACCAGCAGCGGCGAGGAAATCAGCAGCGCCAGCATCAGCGCCTCGCGGCCATGGGCCATGACGTCTTCGGGAGTCATGGCGGCCTCAGGTGGCGAAACTCGCGGCCAGCGAACCCATCACCAGCGACCAGCCGTCCACCAGCACGAACAGCATCAGCTTGAACGGCAGCGAGATCAGCATCGGCGACAGCATCATCATGCCCATGCTCATCAGCACGCTTGAGACGATCAGGTCGATGACGATGAAGGGGATGAACAGCAGGAAGCCGATCTGGAAGGCCGTGGTCAGCTCGCTGGTGACAAAGGATGCCGCCAGCACCGTGAACGGAATCTCGTCCGGGGTGGCGAACGGTCCCTTGCCGGCGATCTTGGCAAAGGTCATCAGGTCCGCCTCGCGGGTCTGCGCCAGCATGAACTCGCGCACCGGTGCCGCGGCCTTCTGCAGCGCCGGCTGGAACTCCATCTGGCCGTCGAGGTAGGGCTGCGCGGCTTCGGTGTAAACCTTGTCGAACACCGGCGCCATGATGAAGAAGGTCAGGAACAGCGACAGGCCGATCAGTATCTGGTTCGACGGCGTCTGGCCGGTACCCAGCGCCTGGCGCAGCAGGCCCAGCACGATGACGATGCGGGTGAACGAGGTGGTCATCAGCAGCGCCGCCGGCAGCAGCGTCAGCGCCGTCATCAGGAACAGCACCTGGATGCTCAGCGAATACTGCTGGCCACCGCCCGGCGCGGAGCTGACGGTGACCGCCGGCAGGCCGGCGGCGAACGCCAGGCCCGGTGCCAGCAGCAACAGCGCCGGCAGGATCAGTTTCAGCTTCATGCCTTGCGCCCGAACAGCTTCTGCAACTGCTCGCTGAACGAAGCGATCTGCACCTGCGGCATCGCCGGCAGCTCGATCGACGGGGTATCCACGCCGGTCTGGGCGCCGTCGGCATAACGGTGCAGCAGCGAGATGCGACCGGCAGTGACACCCAGCAGCAGCTTGGCATCGCCGGCCTGCAGCACCACCACCCGCTCCTTGGCGCCGACCTGCACACCACCCTCGACACGCAGCCCGGTGCTGCGCGACAGGCGGCTGCCCTGCAGCCAGCGCATCAGCCAGGCGAAGGCGAAGATCAGCGCCAGCACCATCACCAGGCTGCCGGCCATCGAGGCCAGACTGCCGGCGCTGGTGCCGTCGTAGGACGGCGCGGCCTGCGCCTGCATCGGCTTGCCGGTCAGCGGCTGGGGCGTAGCGGCCGCGGCAGGCGCGATCGGCGACAGCGATTCGGACAGGTCGAGATTCATGCGGGCTTACTTCAGCTTGCGGATGCGCTCGGCCGGGCTGACCACGTCGGTCAGGCGGATGCCGAACTTCTCGTTGACCACCACCACCTCGCCGTGGGCGATCAGGGTGCCGTTGGCGTAGACGTCCAGCGGCTCGCCGGCGGCGCGCTCCAGTTCCACCACCGAGCCCTGGTTGAGCTGCAGCAGGTTGCGGATCGGCACGCGCGCGCGGCCCACTTCCATCGACAGCGTCACCGACACGTCGAGGATCACGTCGAGGTTGAAATCGGAAGTGTTGGCGGGATGCTTGTCACCGGCTTCGCTGGTATTGCCGCCGGCAGTGGTATTGGCTTGGGTATTCATGGGGCTCTTTCAGTGGAAGCTGTGGCGGCGGATGGTTTCGGTGATCTGCAGTGCGTGGTTGCCGTTGGAGACACCGAGGGTGCCGCGGAACAGCGGCAGCTTCCCCACGCAGAGGTCCAGCACCTTGGGCATGTTGATGGGCAGTACGTCGCCGGCCTTGAGGTTCACCAGCTGGCGCAGGCTGATCTGCGTGCGCACCAGCTCGGTCTCGACCTCGACCTCGGCATCCTTGATCTGCTCGCGCAGCGCCAGTGACCAGCGCTCGTCCTTGTCGACACGGTCGGACTGCATGCCGGCATCGAGCTGCTGGCGCAGCGGCTCCAGCATCGAGTAGGGGAAGGTGACATGCAGGTGGCCACCGCCGCCTTCCAGCTCGATCTTGAACTTGGACACCACCACGATCTCGCTGGGCGAGACGATGTTGGCGAAGTGCGGGTTGACCTCGGAATTCATGTACTCGAACTCCAGCGGCATCACCGGCGACCAGGCTTCCTGCAGGTCGACGAAGGCCTGACGCAGCAGCAACTGGATCACGCGCATCTCGGTCGGGGTGAACTCGCGGCCCTCGATCTTGGTGGCGAGCTTGCCGTCGCCGCCGAAGAAGTTATCGACCACGGTGAACACCAGGCGCGGCTCGAAGATGAACAGCGCGGTGCCGCGCAGCGGCTTGACGCGGATCAGGTTGAGACTGGTCGGCACGAACAGCGAGTGGGTGTATTCGGAGAACTTCTGCATCTCGATGCCGGCCACCGACAGCTCCGGCGTGCGTCGCAGCATGTTGAACAGCGAGATGCGGAACAGGCGCGCGAAGCGCTCGTTGATCATCTCCAGCGTCGGCATGCGGCCGCGGACGATGCGGTCCTGCGAGGCGAAGTTGAAGCTGCGGGCCTCGCCCGGCGCCGACGGCGGCGGCTCGGTGTCGACCGCACCGCTGTCGACGCCGTGCAACAGGGCGTCGATTTCGTCTTGTGAGAGAAGGTCTCTGCTCATGGCGGTTTACTGCATGACGAAGCTGGTGAAGTAGACGGCCTCGACGCCGGGCTTGCCGGTTTCGTCCTTGAGGATCTTCTGGATCTCGGCCAGCACCGCCGCCTGCAGCTTTTCCTTGCCGGCGCGGTTTTCCAGTTCGGCCGGCTTCAGCTGCCCGAACAGCAGCAGCAGGGCGTTGCGGATGCGCGGATGGTGCAGCTTGACCGCCTCGAGCGCCGCGTTGTCGCGGGCCATGACCTGGATCTCGGCCTGCAGGTAGCGCGAGGCAGTGGCATCGTCGAGGTTGACCACGAAGGCCGGGTCCAGCGCCAGGTACTGCGCCGGCGCCTTCGGCACCTCGACCGGCTGGGCGGCCTCGCCGTGGGCGGCGGGAGCTGCACCGTGACTGGAGAACCACCAGGCGGCACCGCCGCTGGCGCCCGCCGACAGCAGCACCGCGACGATCATGATCAGGACGACCGGCTTGCCCTTGGGCGCAGCGGCGACCTTGGGGGCCCCACCTTCGTCATCCATGGTTTTGGCTGCTGCCGACATGCTCTGCTCCTGAAGTGGATGCAGGCATGGATACAAGCCTTATGCCACGGCGCGAATGCCGCCGGAAAGGCTTTTGCGACAGGGGGTTACGAGTACTGCAACGGAAAGTCGCCACGCCCTGCGCAGGGCTGCCGACGGAAAGCCGTCAGACGTAGTCGTCGACCAGCCCAAGGCGCCAGTGACGGCGCCGGGACGGGCTGCCGCGCTCGGACGGCAGGCGCGGCTCGCCCTCGCGACGCGGCGCCAGGCTGCCGATCTGGGTGCGGCCCAGTTCGAGGCCGGTGCCGTTGAGCAGTTCGCGCAGCTGCGGCAGCGACTGCGCCAGCAGCTGGCGGGTCGCGGCATTCGTCGCCTGGAAGCTGACGCTGGCCTGGTTGCCCTCGGTGGCGATGCGGATCTGGATCGGCCCCAGCTCCTCGGGATGCAGCTCGATGCTGGCCTCGCTGAGGCCGGCGTCGGTGGCCCAGACCAGGCGCTCGCCCAGGCCCTCGGTCCACCGGGGCTGCGGCGTGGCCGGTGTTGGCAGCGCCGGCAGCGGAACGGTGGGGGCGGATGTCGGGGTCGACGGCAGAACCACCGCGGCCATCCCGGCGAACTCCCCTCGCCCCTCGGGCGAGGGGCTGGGGTGAAGGGCGGCGGTCAGATCGGGCAGCAGTGCTTCGGTTCGGGCAGCGTCCCTCAGCCCCTGCCCCCCGCTCGTGGGGAGAGGAGAGGAAGCCACAGCAGCGTGTTCCGCCGGCAGCGCCGTCACCGGCGACAGCGCCGGAAAGGGCGCATCCATCATCAGCATCAGTGCCGCCACCGGATCAGGCAGCTCGGCCTTCGGCAGTTCGGCAGGCTCCAGGCGTATCTGCTCCAGCACGGCCACCGCGGGCAGGCTGAACAGCAGCAAGTGCAGGTCATCCGCCACCATCGGCAACGCCGGTGGCAGCGCCGCCGACGGGGCCAGCCCGGCCAGCGGCGGCAGGTTCATGCGTTGTCCTTGAGACGGTCGGCGAGGAAGCGGCGCAGGGCCAGTTCGTCGCTGCCGCGCTGGTTGCGCAGCTCCTGCTGGCGCTGTTCGCGCAGGCGATAGCAGGCGGCCAGCTGGTCCAGTACCGAGACGTCGCGGCGCTTCAGCAGCCACACCGTGCGCTCGGCTTCGACCGCCAGCCGCGCCTCCTCCACGGCCTGCAGCTGGAAGTGCTCGGCGTCGCGCAGCTTGCCCAGGAAGGCCTGGCGGTTGAGCAGCAGGGCCGGCGTCGCGCCCACCGGGGCGCTGGCGTATTCGGCGGCGTAGCAGCGGATTTCCTCCAGCCGCGCATGCTGGTCGGCATGCTTGCGCTGCACCTCGGCCAGCTTGCGCGCCGCCTCGTCCTCGCGGGTCTCGGCGACGGTCTGCAGCGGAGCCAGGCGGTGGTGGTTCATGGTTTTCCCCTTCAGCTGAGCAGCGTTTCAAGGGCGGCGCGACTGGTGCCGAAGCCGGAGGCCTCGCGCACGTCCTGGCGCAGGAATTCCTCGATGCGCGGCCAGCGCGCGATCGCCGCGTCGACGCGCGGATCGGAGCCCTTCTGGTAGGCGCCGATATTGATCAGGTCACGGTTGCGCTGGTAGGCGCTGAACAGCGCCTTGAACTGGCGCTGGCGCTGCTGGTGCGGCGCATCGGTGATTTCATGGGCAACGCGCGAGATCGAGGCCTCGATGTCGATCGCCGGGTAGAGGCCGGCATCGGCGATGGCGCGCGACAGCACGATATGGCCGTCGAGGATGCCGCGCGCGGTGTCGGCGATCGGATCCTGCGGATCGTCGCCCTCGGTCAGCACGGTGTAGAAGGCGGTGATCGAGCCGACGCCGTTGATGCCGTTGCCGGCGCGCTCGACCAGTGCCGGCAGCTTGGCGAACACCGAGGGCGGGTAGCCACGGGTGGTCGGCGGCTCGCCCACGGCCAGGCCGATCTCGCGCTGGGCCTGGGCGAAGCGGGTCAGCGAGTCCATCAGCAGCAGCACATGCTTGCCCTGGTCGCGGAAGTATTCGGCGATGGCGGTGGCGACATAGGCGCCACGCAGGCGCATCAGCGGCGAACGGTCGGCCGGCGTGGCCACCACCACCGAACGCTTGAGGCCCTCGGGGCCCAGGCTGTTGTCGATGAAATCACGGACTTCGCGGCCGCGCTCGCCGACCAGGCCGACCACGATGACGTCCGCCTGGGTGTAGCGGGTCATCATGCCCAGCAGGGTCGACTTGCCGACGCCGGTGCCGGCGAACAGGCCCAGGCGCTGGCCGCGGCCGATGGTCAGCAGCGAGTTGATGGTGCGCACGCCGACATCCAGCGGCTCGCGGATCGGGGTGCGCTGCAAGGGGTTGATCGGCTGGCCCTGCAGGCGCGCATGGCCGCTGCAGTCGAGGCGGCCCTTGCCGTCGAGCGGGCGCCCTTCCCCGTCCAGCACGCGGCCCAGCAGGCCGTCGCCGACCGGGATCTCGGCGGCATGGCGGATCGGGATGACGCGGGCATTGGGCTTGAGGCCCTGCATGTCGCCGGTCGGCATCAGGTAGGTGCGGTCGCCGGAGAAGCCGACCACCTCGGCCTCCAGGCCGCTGCCGTCGGCGTTGGCGATGCGGCAGCGCGCGCCGATCTGCAGCTGGCAGCCGACGGCTTCGAGGGTCAGGCCGACCACGCGCTTGAGCGTGCCCTCGACCATCAGCGTACGGGCCACGGCGATGCGCGGCGGCTCGGCACGCAGGCGGCGTGCGAGGCGGTTGTTCGTGGCGGTGGTCCACTCACTCATGGCAGCACCCCGCCTTTCCGTTTGCCCTGAGCCTGTCGAAGGGTGAACGGCCCGGAGCGTAACCCTGGTAACGGCAGCCCGCACATGCTTCGACAAGCTCAGCACGAACGGTCTGCTGCAAAGGTTGGCTGGAGTCCATCATTCCGCCTCCCCGATCAAACTCTGCGCCAGGTTGGCCTGGCGCGTGTCCAGCCGCGCATCGACCGAGGCCGATTCGCTGGTGACGCGGCAATCGCCGCGCATCAGGGTCGGATCGACG
>DATILC010000270.1:0-9582 GCA_035476855.1 Solimonas sp.
GTCATGGCGCAGGCGCAGACCTGGCAGACAAACAGCGGCTGGATCAGATGCCCGGCACGGATTTTCCTCAAGGCGTTCTCCCGCGAGCTGACGCCGAGCTTCTGATAAGCGTTCTTCAGATGCCAGCGTACGGTTCCGGCAGAAATGCCGAGCTCCAGCGCCACCCCTTTCATTGACAGTCCTTTGCCGGACAACTCGAGTATCTCGAGCTCCCTTTCGGTCAGGGACTCGGTCGCGTGACGGACGGTTTGTGCCGGAACATGTCGTGATGCATCCATTTCCTTATCCTCGTTCAGCCGCCCCAACCTGCCCCGGCTTCTACTGGCTCCACACCTGCTGGCGATACAAGGCTTCGACGTCGTGTCCCACGCTGCAGCCATCGCAGCTCACCTGCATCGAAGCCCGCAGTGCCGGTTGGTATGGCGGCCAGTTACCCAGTGAAGGTCCCGGCTCGCCGTGGCGGGCGAAGTGACCCAGCATCGAAACCCAGCGACGCTCCAGCTCGACGGCCCTTGGGTGGTCAGCAAACTTCGGAACGGTATGCTCCGGGTCGTCTCCGACATTGAAGGTCAGCGCCAGATCGATGCCGTGACTGGACGGAATCGACTGCCCGGCAAAACGCATCGGGACGTCCATGACGTAGATCCAGGCCTGGCTGCCGGCCTCGGTAGTGGCCTCGGCATACTCGACGGCACCGTGGCGAAAGCCGTCGGTCCAGACCAGGTCACTGAAGGCACTGCCGAAGCCGATGTTGCCCGTGGCCTTCTTCAGGCGCCGCAGGTAGTCCTTGACCTTGGCCTTGCCCCCGGCGGCATGCATGGCGATTCCGTGGGCGGCGAATGTAGCGATGACGCTGATCACCATCCGCGGCAGTCCGGTGACGGCCTTGACCATGAGCTCCAGCGACACGCCTTCATGCGTGGCATACCCCGCGATCATCGGCACGGCCTTCGGGCCGCGGGCGCGGATCAGATCATCCATGCGGCCCGGCAGTAGCGGAGTGCCGGACACCGGGATCGGGGACAGCTGCTTGCCGCGCTTCTGCAGGGCGATCAATTCCTCGGTGGAAGCGGCCTTCAGGTAGTCGAGTGCCTCCTGCCGGGTCTTGCGACGCGCCTTGGCGACCACGCCGACGACGTCACGGGACGGATCGGGAATCATGTAGCCGGTGCTGCAGGCGACCGCGCGGTGCACCAAGCCTTCTGCCTGCGGCGCGGCGCACAGGGCCGCGACCGAAACGGCACCGGCCGACTCGCCGATGATGGTCACGAGCCTGGGGTCACCGCCGTAGTCGGCAATGTTGTCTCGCACCCATTGCAGCGCAGTGATCTGGTCGCCGAGCCACAGTTGCCCGGCGCCATCGCGCTCGGTGCCGAGCCATTCGAGGTCCAGCGCCGCGAAGAGGCCGAGGCGGTAGTTGATGCACACCACCACCGCATCCGCACCGAGTGCCAGGGCGGTGCCGTCATAGCAGTGCGCGCTGCCGCCGGTGAAGCTGCCGCCGTGGATGAAGAAGATCACCGGTCGCGGTGCGGACGCGGGCGCCTGGGGCACGTGGATGTTGAGGAGCAGGCAGTCCTCGGAGTAGGCCGCTTCGGGCGCAGGACCGTAAACCTCGGGGATGATCTCGGATTGCGCTGCCATCGCCTTGAAGCGGGTGGCGTCATAGACGCCCTCCCATGGCGAAGCGGCCAGAACGGAGGAGCGGAAGCGCTGCGGCGGCTCCGCGTAGCGCAGACCCCGGTAGGTCTCCACGCCCAGGCGTTCGATACCGCGCACCCGTCCCAGCCGGGTCGGGCGTTCCACGGATTTTTTTGTCATTGTCCCTTCTGCCCCAATAGAACCCGATTCAAATGCCGGTCACGCCGCCGCTGCAGACCAGGGTCTGGCCGCTGACGTAGTCGGACTCCGGGCAGCAGAAAAGGTAGATGGCGCCCGCCGAATCCTCCGGGGTGCCGGCACGGCCAAGCGGAATGCTGCGCTCCATGGCTTCCTTCAATTCCGGATTGATGCCCACCTTGATTTCCTTGCCGTCGATGTTGGCGGTCGCCCCCAATCCTGCGGCGACAGTCAGGCGCGTCTCGATGAAACCGAAGGCCACGCAGTTCACCGTCGTGTCGAGCCGCCCCCATTCCTTGGCCAGCGTCATGGTCATGCCGACGATGCCCGCCTTGCCGGCGGCGTAGTTGATCTGGCCCGCGTTGCCGAAGAGCCCGGCGACGGAGGAGATGTTGACGACCTTGCGCACCACGCGGCGACCGGCATCGCGGTCGCGGGTGTTGAGTTTCTTGATGGCCGGCTGGGCTGCACGCAGGATGCGGAACGGTGCGGTGAGGTGGCAGGCGATCATCGCCTCCCACTGCTCGTCGCTCATCTTCTGGATGATGTTGTCCCAGGTATAGCCGGCGTTGTTGACGATGATATCGAGGCCCTGGAAGGACTCCATGGCGGTGTTGACGAAACGCTCGGCAAACGCCGGATCGGTGACGCTGCCGGCGCAGGCGACGGCCTGGCCGCCGAGGCTGCGGATCTCTTCGACGACTTCATTCGCCGGTGCCTCGTCGAGGTCATTCACCACGATGCGCGCGCCCTCCGCGGCAAGCTTCAGCGCGGTCGCGCGGCCAATGCCGCGGCCGGAGCCGGTGATGAGTGCAACCTTGCCTTCCAGCTTCTGCTTCATTTATTTCTCTACCTTTGATTGGCGATGGCTGCGATGCGCTCTTCGCGCAGGGCGGAGCGTCGGACCTTGCCGTCGTCGCCACGCAGAGGTTCGCTGGCAAATTCGAAGGATGCCGGAATCTTGTAGTTCACCAGGCGTGACGCGAGATGCTGCAGCAGCGCCTCCGCGCTCAAAGTCGTGCGCGCATGGACGATCGCGTGCACACGCTGTCCGAGATCCTCGTCCGGAAGACCGATGACGGCGCTCGAATGCACCGCCGGGTGCTCATCGATCGCGGCTTCGACCTCTGCCGGATAGATGTTGGCGCCGCCGCGCAGGATCAGGTCGGTGCGGCGGTCCGCGAGGTACAGGTAGCCGTCCTCGTCGAAGCGGCCCAGGTCACCGAGGCTGTCCCAGTCACCGACGCGCTTGGGCTCGGCACCGATGTAGAAATAGCTGGGCGGCGCGCCCGGCGGCGGGCGCATCAGGATTTCACCGACTTCTCCGGGGCCCAGGTCCTGGCCGTTCTCGCCGACGATCTTCATCTGGCCGAGCACGCAGCGACCCACCGAACCGCGATGCTGCAGCCATTCGTCGCCGCGGATCACGGTCAGCGCCTGCATCTCGGTGCCGCCATACAGCTCGTAAACGCGCTCGGCACCGAGCCATTCGATCCATGCGGTCTTCAACCACTCCGGGCAATGCGAGGCCATGTGGTAGGCCACGCGCAGTGAGGAGAGATCGAACTGCGTTCTCTCTGCCTCCGGCAGTTTCCAGATGCGCGACATCATCGTCGGCACCATCAGCACGGCGCCGACGCGATGCTGCTCGATCAGCGCCAGCGTCTGTGCCGGGTCGAAGCGGCGCATCACGATGACGTGATTGCCGCGGAACAGCGCCTGCAGGGCCGTGGTGAAAGGAGCGTTGTGATACAGCGGGCCAGGGATCAGTACCGCACCTTCGCGCGGCAACAGCAGCGGCAGCGCGAAGGCCGGTGAATCCTCGTCGACCTCTGCGGCGCTGCCGGCAACGATCAGCTTGGGACGGCCGGTGCTGCCACCGGAGGTCGGCGCCTTCCAGTGCTTCGCCACCTTCACCGGCAGCGGCGCGTCCGACAGTTCCGCCGCGGGAACGTGGTCGGCACCGATCACCGAAACGCCGGGATAATCGGCAGGCTCCGCGCCCACGATCAGGGTCGGCTTGGCGAGCGCGACGATGGCCGCGAGTTCCGCCTGTGGCAGGCGGCTCGATACCGGCTGCGGTGTCGCTCCAAGCTTCAGCGCCGCCAGGGCGCTTTCGACGAAGCCCAGCGTGTTCGGCAGCGCGATGGTGACGAAGCTGCCCTCGCGAACGCCGCGGCGCTCGAAGTCGCGGGCCAGGCGATTGGTCCGTTGCTCCAACTGGCTACGCGTCAGCGTCTGGCCGTCGACGGTCAGCGCCGGACGGTCGGCGTCGGCCTGTGCAAAGCGCCACAGCGCCTCCTGAACCGGGATCATCGCCATGGCTCAGAACTCCAGCGAGATGCGCGCCGACAGCGTGCGCGGCGGGCTGAGCAGGTACTGCGCGTAGGGCTGCTGGGTGACGATGGTGTCGGCCCTCGCACCGGCCACCGGCGCCGCCTCGTCGAGGATGTTGCTCAGGTTGATGGCGAGCTTCGGATTGCCCGGGATGCCGTCCGCGGCCACCACCAGGCCGGCGCTCAGCGTGCCGTAGCCATTGATCTCGACATCGTGGGTAATGTTGCTGTAGCCCTTGCCGATGTAGTTGTAGCTGACGCTCGGCGCGAAGCCGAAACGCCCCCAGGGCAGCAGCGCCTGCAACGCCGTGTTGTACTGGTACTTCGCAGCACCCGGCATCTCCTGCCCCGGCTCGACCACGTCACCATTGGAAGCGGTGAATTTCTCGGTGATGTGCGCATCGGTGAGGGCGCCGGAGAGCGACCAGGTCAGCCCCGGGATCGGCGTGTTCCACAGAAGGTTGCCTTCGAGACCCTGGCTGATCGCGGCGGAGACATTGGTGTTGTAGCCAATGGGGATGCCCTGCGTGGCCTGCGTGATGATGGGATTCTTGTAGTCGATGTAGAAGGCCACCAGATCCGCCTGCAGGGTATTGTCCAGCCAGTTGCTGCGCAGGCCCAGCTCGTAGTTCCACAACGTGTCCGACTTGTAGGTCGGCGGCACGCCGTTGGTCGCGGTCGATGGAATGCTCTGCAGGCCACCAAAGCGGAAGCCCTTCGCGGCCGAGAGGTACATCGACATGTCGTCGCTGAACTGCCAGGTCGCGGCGAGCTTCGGATTGAAGCCCTGTTCCTCCAGCGTGGCAACGGAATTGCTGGTCAGGCCGTCGTTCTGGTTGCCCGCTATCAGCAGGCCGGTGCCGACGAAGCCGCCGGTGACCTCGGTCTGGTAGTAGCGGCCGCCGGCGGACAGCGTCCAGTTGCCGATGTCGTAGGACAGGTCGGCGAAGACGGCGCGCTCCTGCGACTTCGCATTGGAGGTGCCATCCAGCAGCGAGGTCGCGGCGGCGGCGTTGGGCAGCCCCACCACGCCGAGCACGGTAGCCAGCAGCGGGTTGGCGCCCAGCAGGCTGCCGGGCCCGAGCAGACTCTGGTTCAGCGGCGTGTCGATCAGGATGTTGAAGAACATCTCGTAGTCGAAGAAATAGGCGCCGACCAGCCAGTCGAAGGCCTCGTCGCCGGTCGACTGCAGGCGCAGTTCCTGCGAGATGTTCTCGGAGTTGTCGATCACGCTGGTCAGTACGCCCGCGGTGGCGGGATAGCCCGGCGGCGGAGTCCCGGCCAGCGAGTAGGTGATGTCGCGCGTGAAGAACGCATCGCGATGCACCTGCGAGGTCAACGAGACCAGGCGCAGGGACTCGAAGTCGTAGCTGGCTTCCAGGCTGTTGAGGCCGAACTCGTTGCGCGAGGGCGCCTCCAGTACCGCCTGATCCGTCTCGCGCGGACCATCCGGTGTCTGCTGCTCGTTCAGCTGGTTTTCGCCGGAGAAATCCTGGGTGATGTGGGTGAGCTTGAACTTCCAGTCGCCCGGCTTCCACAGCAGCTGCGCGCGGACCTGGTCGCCGGAGGACTGCGCCACGTCCTTCTTGCCGCTGCGCGTGTCGTCGACGATGCCCGGGTACTCGCGGCGCACATAGTTGAGGCGCAGTGCCACGTCCATGTCCGTGATCGGCGCATTGAGTGCCACGCCGTGGGTGAGCGCGGTGCTGCCGTACTTCGGCTGCGTGTACTGGGAAAACGCACGCAGCTGCCAGTTGTCCAGATCGGGTTCCACCAGCTCGTAGCGGATGGCGCCGGACAGCGCCGCGCCGCCGAACAGCGTGCCCTGCGGGCCCTTGAGCACCTGCACGCCGGCGAGGTCGAAGGCGCTCAGGTCCGGCACGATGTTGGCGATGTAGGGATCGGTGAAGGGGACGTCGCCGATGAAGATGCCCACCGGCTGCGCATTGCCGGCCGAGGGCAAGGTGTCGGTCGAGATGCCGCGGAAGGTCATGCGCGAGAAGCCCGGAGCGCCCTGCGCCACCGTGACGCCCGGCGACTCGCGGATGAAATCGTTGAGGTTCAGCGAGCCGGAGTCCTCGAGCTTCTCGCCGGAGAAGGCGCTGATCGACGCGGGAATGTCGCGGATCGACTGCTCGCGCTTGGTCGCCGTGACGACGATCTCCTCGATCTGCGCCGGGCCCTCCCGCTTTGGCGGCGGCAGCGGTTCGCGTTTGGTCGCCACGGGGATCGTGTCCAGAATCTCCGGAGCTGCCGCTTCCGCCGCAACGGCGGGAGCTTCCTCACCGGAAGCCTCTGCATCAGGGCTTTCGGCAGCAGCGGCGGGAGCCTCGGATGTCGTAGCGGCGGACGCCGGAGCGCTGGACTGGCTACCTTGATCGGACGGTGCGGCGGTGTCGCCTGCCGATGGTTCGGCCGCGTCCAGTATCTCATCCAGGCTCGGCTCCTGTCCGAAGGCCTGCAGGGTCAGGGCAGACATCGGAATGGCTGCCAGCAAGGCAGCCAGCTGCATCGTGCTCTTGTGATGGAGCATCAGGTTTCTCCTCTCTCGCGTTTATTGCAGTAGCGGTCTATGGCCGCTGTGTCTGCACTCTCAGTTCATGATCCCGACGACACGGCAGGCAAACTCCGCGAAGGTGTCAGCGATCTGTTCCGGTGTCTTGCCGATTTCCGGCGAATACCAATGCGCCACGCGCAGGCCCATCGCGCCGATCGCCAGCAGGGCCAACTGCGCGTCCGGCACGTGGAAGGCGCCGAGGCTGACGCCGCGCTCGATCACTTCGAGCAACTGCATCTCCGACTGGCGGCGCACTTCGAGGATGGGCGTGGCGAATTCCTCCGGCAGCGCATGCAGTTCGGCATTGGTGACCACCGCCAGCATCGAGTACTCGGCATGGACCAGGACGTGCGCGCGGACCACGGCAATCAGTTGCAGCTTCGGCTCCGGGCTCGCGGACAACAGCGCCGCACGCAGGCGACGGAAATGTTCCTCGTGGCCGATCCGGATCAGCTCGGCCAGCACATGCGCCTTCGACGGGTAATGGGAATACACCGACGCACCCTGGATGCCCGCCAGCTTGGCGATATCCCGGATCGAGGCACCGCCATAGCCGTGCTCCGCAAACAGGCGCAACGCCTCGCCGAGGATGACCCCGCGCGAGCCCTCGGGCGTCGCTCCGGGCGGGAGGACGTTCGTTACGGCGGCCAGGCGCCGGTGAATGCTGATTGGTTTTGACATCCTAACGTTCGTTAGCCTACGATGGTGCAACAGTACCCGCTTCCCAGCCCGAAAGCAACCTACCGTTCGTTAGCTTTCTATTTCACCGGAACGAGCGGCCCGACCCCGGGTGCCACCCGACAGCCTCGCCAGAACATGAATCTACCCACCAGAACAAAGCTCGCCTTCGGTTTCGGCTCCCTGGCCTTCGGCATCAAGGACCAGGGCTTCAATGCCCTGCTGATGCTGTACTACAACCAGGTCATCGGCCTGCCCGCTTCCCAGGTTGGCCTGGCGATCCTCATTGCCACGCTGGTGGATGCACTGCTGGACCCGCTGATCGGGCAGATGTCGGATCACCACCGCTCATCCTGGGGTCGCCGGCATCCATTCATGTATGGCGCGGCGCTGCCGATGGCGGTGGCCTATGCGCTGTTCTGGTCGCCGCCGGAAGGCTCGCAGAACCTGCAGATGGCCTGGCTGCTGCTGACGTCGATCGCCGTGCGGGTCTCCATCAGCCTCTACGAGATTCCCTCGGCCGCGCTGATGGCGGAACTGACGCACGACTACGACGAACGAACGGCCCTCTCCACCTATCGGTCGCTGTTCATGGCGATCGGCCTGGTCGGCATGGGCATCCTGGTCTTCAAGCTCTTCCTGGCGCCGACCGCGGAACAGCCCGTGGGACAGCTGAATGCCGAGGGCTACGTCCAGTACGGCTACGTGGCCGCGGCGATCATGCTGCTGAGTGTGCTGGTAGCCGCACGCGGCACGCATGACCGCATTCCCTTCCTGATGTCGTCGGTGACGGAACGCAGCAAGGAGAGCCTGCTCTCCAGCCTCAAACTGTTGTTCACGGATCGCGCGTACGTGAGCGTGGTGCTCTGCATCTTCTTCTTCGCCGTCGCGGGTGGCGTCTCCACGGCCCTGGGCACCTACGTCAACACCTACTTCTGGAAATTGCAGGCCGGCCAACTGGCGGCGATCGCCGGCGGATACGGCCTGGGCGTGATCCTCGGTCTGGTGATTGCCGCCCTGTCGCGCAATCACGGCAAGAAGACCGTGATCATCGTCGCCTACCTGATGGCGCTCATCGCTTTCGTGACGCTGGTGTCGCTGGCCCTCATGGGCTACATCGACAGGAGCCCGGCAAAGATGATGCCCTTGCTGATCCTGCAGGGCACGCTGATCGGCGCCTCCATCCTCGCGGCCCTCATCATGGGCGGCTCCATGCTGGCGGACGTCGCCGACCACGTGGAACTGAAAACCGGTCGCCGCATGGAGGGACTGATGTTCTCGGCACTCATCATGGTCCAGAAAGGCGTTTCCGGAATGGGCGTGTTCCTCTCGGGCGTCATCCTGACCTTCGTCGGGTTTCCCGAGAAGGCCGACCCCGCGACGATCAGTCCTGCAATCGTCGATCACCTGGGGCTGATCTACGTGCTGGGCATCGGTGCCACCGTGCTTCTGGCGCTGGTCTCCATCAGCTTCTATCCGATCTCCCGCCAGACGCACGAGCGCACGCTGGCGGCACTGCAGGCGCAGCGCGCCGGAGGCGTGGCATGAAACGCAGCCTGCTGGGCATCCTGGTCGAACGGCTGATCATGAGAAAGCTGTGGAGCGCCTACCGCGACGGCCTCGAAGTCGGAGCGGTCCCGGGCTGCGGCGGCGTCGTCTTCCTGGGCGACAGCCTCACCCACAACGGGCGCTGGGAGCTGATGTTCCCCGACAGCCCCGTCCGCAACTTCGGCATCGGCGGCGAACGCAGCGAGCACCTGCTGACCCGGCTGCAGCCGATCATCTCGGTGCAGCCGTCGAAGATCTTCATCCTGATCGGCACCAACGACCTCGCCGCGAACCGCACGATCGACGCCATCAGCGCCGACGTCGACACGCTCGTCGAGCGCCTGCAGGCCGCCCTGCCCGGCTGCGCGCTGCACCTGCAGACCCTGATGCCGCGCAAGCAGAAGTTTGCCGCGCGCATCCGCCAGATCAACACGCGCTACCAGGCGATCGCCACGCGGCGGGGCATCCCCTGCATCGACCTGTTCCCCGCATTCGATGATGGAACCGGCACGCTGCGCAAGGAACTGACCTGGGACGCCCTGCACCTGTCGGGCAGGGGCTACCAGGTCTGGCGTGATCTCCTCGCGCCCCACGTCCTTGCAGGCTCACGGAGCTGACGATGGC
>DATILC010000271.1:0-2838 GCA_035476855.1 Solimonas sp.
TCAACGCCAGCAGGAAGGTAGCCGGCACAGACTGCTCCCATCTTCCGGAGCCCGATCATGCTCAAGCAACACCAACCCGTCATCGGACAGTGGTACCGCCGGGCCGACCGGCCCCAGGCCTTCCAGGTCGTGGCCAGCGACCGGGGCGAGCGGATCGTCGACGTCGAGTACTTCGACGGCACGGTGGATGAATGGCCGCTGGCGCACTGGGCGCTGCTGGATGTCTCGCCCTGCGAGCCGCCGCTCGACTGCTCCGGCCCCTACGACGACAGCGAGGCGGCCGAACACGATGCGGCCGGGCCGGAGCGCCCCTGGAAGGAGGACCTCGATGCGCGGCTCGACGTGATCGAGCGCGACAACGGGGGACAGCATGCGCCCGATGATGCCGCGACGATGGTCGAAAGCGGCCAGCGCCGGGAGTTGCTGGAGTCGCAGCACCGGACACTTCTGGACCGCCTGGAGCGGCTGCAGGCCGACCAGCGCCGGGAGACCGATCCCCCCGAAGCCGACTCCACGGAGCGAGCCACGCAGCGCGAGAATGACGAGGTCGTCGATCAGCTGGAGCGCCGCACCCGGGACGAGATGGAGCAGGTCGAGCGGGCCCTGGCGCGCCTCTCCGTGGTGGGCGGTGAACGCTGCGAACGCTGCGAACGACCGATCGGCGCGCGGCGCCTGGCCGCCCTGCCCGAGGCTACGCTATGCCGGGACTGCGCCAGTTCCGCTGAGGCGTCCGTGGCCAGCAATGGCATGTAGGGAAAACATACTCATGGGGCCCTGAACAGCGGGAATTCCCTACGGCCACGCCCCGTTCATACGTAGTAGCCGCAATGCCGGTACGGAAACTGCGGATTTTCTGAAAGCCTGTTGCTTGCGACCCTGACGTCACCGCCAGAACAAGACAGGGTGAGCATCATGGCCTACGACGCAATCGGTTCCTCCACCGCCTTCACCGCGACCCGTACCGGCTGCGGCCCGAACTGCGCACAGTGCCCCTCGCGGCAGCACTGCCTGGTCCGCGATGCCGATCCGATGGATACGGCGCGCTGGAACGGCATGGTCGAGAGCCTGCTCAACCTGCCCGCCGGCAAGGCCCTGTTCGATGCCGGTGCCACGGCGGCCTCCACCTTCTCGGTCAGGGCTGGTTGCATCAAGACCTTCACGCTGGATTCCGAGGGCAACGAGCGGGTCCGCGGCTTCCACCTGGCCGGCGACATCATCGGCCTGGACACGCTGACCTCCGAGCGTTACCCGATGTACGCCGTCGCCATCGTGCCTACCCAGGTCTGCGTGATGCCGCGCGAGGAGATGCGCCAGCTGACGCAGCACGCACCGGCGCTGATGAATCGCCTGATCGACCGGCTCAGCCATTCGCTGCGCCAGGCCCTGTCGCTGGCCGGCGACTACACCGCCGACCAGCGCGTTGCCGCTTTCCTGTTGCAGATGCACGATCGCCTGGCGCCGCTGCCCGGACGCAACATGCGGCTGCCGATGGGCCGCCGCGACATCGCCAACTACCTGCGCCTGGCGACGGAAACCGTCTGCCGGGTGCTGACCCGCTTCGAACAGCGCGGCTACCTGCAGGTCAAGGACCGCGAGATCGGGCTGCTCGATACCGCCGCCCTGCGCGCGGCTGCGCACTCGCTGGCAGACTGAGGGCGCTACCCCGCCCTGCTCCCCAGCGCCCGCATCCGCTCCAGCCACCGGGTGCGGTGGCGGGCGCTGCCCTCGACCGAGCCGACCAGGCTGCTGCGTACCGGGTGGATGCCGACGAAGCCGAGGATATTGCGCTGCAGGCTGCGCAGGCCGTGCGCGCCGAAGTACCAGCGATAGATGAAGCCGGGCATGCCCATCGTCACGATGATCCGGGCCGAGCGTCCCTTGAGCTTCTTGCTCCACGGCGCCGGATCCTGCGGGCCAGCGACGGCGAACCCCGGGCGGGCCACCTGCTCGAAGAAGCCCTTGAGCATCGCCGGCATGCAGCCCAGCCACAGGGGGTAGACGATCACCAGGTGATCGGCCCAGGCAATCGCGTCCTGCGCCGAGTGCACCTGCACGGAAGTCTCCGCGGACTCCCACTCCTGCTTCGACTGCAGCAGCGGCAGGCCCAGCGAAGCCACCTCGAGACGACGCACTTCATGGCCCGATGACAGCGCAGCGCCAGCATAGGCCTCCGCCAGCGCATGGCAGAAGTGCAGGGCCTGCCCGTCCGGATGCCCCTGGATGATGACGATGCGACGTCGCTGCGTGTTCACGATGGCTGCATCCACAGCACCACCAGGTCGACGCGCTGCCCCGGTTGCACCAGGAACTCGCGCTGTTGCGGTTCACGCGGCGAGTAGCGCGCCCTCAGCCGGTAGCTGCCCGGCGCGAGACCGGCATACAGGTAAGGCCCCTCGGTGACCAGCTCCAGCACCGGCGTGCCGTCGATGCGCTCGATCCTGACCTCGACCCCGGCGGTGAATTCATTGCGCACGCCGTTCTGGAGCGCAAAGGTGATCGACACCGGGAACTCGTCGCGCACTCCGCGCATCGCCGCGGCCGAGTCGGCGCCTACGCCTCCGGTCATGTAGGGCACCCGGCCTGCCTCCCTGCGCCCGGGCAGGGCAGCAGGAGCCTTATAGGGCTTGGCGACCACGGGGGCCTGGGTTGCGCCGGTCAGCGCCGGCTGGTCGAACTCGGCAGCTGCAGGAACGGACAGCAGCATGCAGGCGCCGCTCGCGGCAAGGATCAGCATTCGGTTGGGGAAAGAGAACATGGGGGTCGCTCCTGCTGTTGGCGAGCACAGCTTGTCTCCGGACCAGGGCTTGCGGCGTTGACCGAGGTCAATGCCGCGATCGC
>DATILC010000272.1:0-2247 GCA_035476855.1 Solimonas sp.
GCTGCGCGAGCAGGGGCCATCGGCGCCGGCCTTCCACCTGCTGGGAATGATCCGCGCCGCCGCCGGCAACGTCGCCGATGCCGCGCAGTGCTTCCGCAAGGCCCTGTACCTCGATCCGCGGCACCGCGAGGCACTGGCGCATCTGGCGCCGCTGCTCGACAAGCAGGGCGACACCGGCGGCGCCCGTGCCCTGCGTGAGCGCCTGCAGCGGCTGCCGCGCGAGACGGTGAAGTGAGATGAGCGCGCCGACGGAGCAACCGGGGTTCGACGACTGCTGGAATCGCATCGGTGTGCGCGGCGACGCCTCCTGCCCGGAACTGAAGAAGCACGTCCATTGCCGCAACTGTCCGGTGTACTCCGCCGCCGCGACGCAGCTGCTCGACATCGGCCTGCCGCCGGATTACCTCGACCGCTGGACCCGTCATGTCGCACAGGACAAGCAGGTCATCGAGGCCCATACGCATTCGGTGATCGTGTTCCGCGTCGAGGCGGAGTGGCTGGCGCTACCCACGGTGGTGTTCTCGGAAATCGCCAGCCTGCGCAGGATCCATTCGATTCCGCACCGTCGCAACGGCATCGTGCTGGGCCTCGCCAACATCCGCGGCGAGTTGCTCGCCTGCGTCTCGCTGGAGCAGATCCTCGGCCTGGAACAGCAGGGTGAGCGTCGCCAGGAACGGCAACGCGTGATCGACGAGCGCCTGCTGGTGCTGGACTACGAAGGCCACCGCAGTGTCTGTCCGGTCGACGAGGTCTACGGCATTCAGCGCTTCCATGGACGAATGCTGGCTGCAGCGCCGGCGACCCTGGCCAAGGCTGCGACGCCCTACATCAAGTCGGTGCTGTCCTGGCAGGACAAGTCGGTGGGCCTGCTCGACGAACAGTTGCTGTTCCACACGATCAACCGGAGCCTCGCATCAGCAACCGCGACCTGAGCCAGATGTCGATGCTGGAGCTGTTCCGCATGGAGGCGGAGGGCCAGGTGCAGGCGCTGACCGCCGGCCTGCTGACGCTGGAGCGCAACCCGGTCGCCGCCGAAGAGCTGGAAGCCTGCATGCGTGCGGCGCATTCGCTGAAGGGCTCGGCACGCATCGTCGGCATCGCCGCCGGCGTCGCCGTCGCGCATGCGATGGAGGACTGCTTCGTTGCCGCGCAGCGTGGCGAGCTGCGCCTGCGGCGCGGCCAGATCGACCTGCTGCTGCGCGGGGTCGACCTGCTCAACCGCATCGCGGCGACACCGGAGCCGCAGCTGCCCGAGTGGTCGGGCGCGCGCCAGCCGGAGATCGACGGCTTCCTCGCCCAGCTGGCCGCGGCCTTGCAGGCCCCCGCCGACGCGGAGGAGCCGATTCCCGCGCCGCCGTCGGTGGAGCCGCTGGTGGCCGAGGCGCCGGCGGCCGCAGAACCGCGCGAGGGCGGCGAGCGCGTGCTGCGCGTCAGTGCCGACAACCTCAACCGCCTGCTCGGCGTCGCCGGCGAGACCCTGGTCGAATCGCGCTGGCTCAAGCCTTTCGCCGAGTCGCTGCTGCGGCTCAAGCGCCTGCACTACGAAGCCGGCAAGGCGCTGGACCGGCTGCACGAGGCGCTGCCCAAGCCGGCGCTGGATCATCGTAGCGAAGCCGCACTGGCCGACCTGCAGCACCGCGTGCATGAGTTCCGCAGCCTGCTGTCGCAGCGCCTGGTCGAACTGGAGATGTACGACCGCCGCTCGACCAACCTCGCGCACCGGCTCTACGAGCAGGCCCTGGCCTGCCGCATGCGGCCCTTCGCCGACGGCCTGCACCCGTTCCCGCGCATGGTGCGCGATGTCGCCCATACGCTGGGCAAGCAGGCGCGGCTGGAACTGGTCGGCGAGAGCACGCGCGTCGATCGCGACATCCTCGAGAAACTCGATGCGCCGCTGGGCCATCTGCTGCGCAATGCCGTCGACCACGGCATCGGCACGCCGCAGGAGCGCCTCGCCGCCGGCAAGCCGGCCGAGGGCGTGGTGCAGCTGGAGGCCCGGCACAGCGCCGGCATGCTGCAGATCGTCGTCGCCGACGACGGCCGCGGCGTGGACCTTGAGCGGCTGCGCGACAAGGTCGTGCAGCGCGGGCTGGCCAAGGCCGAGACCGCGGCGCAGCTGTCCGAGGCCGAGTTGCTGGAGTTCCTGTTCCTGCCCGGCTTCACCATGAAGGACAGCGTCACCGAGATCTCCGGACGCGGCGTCGGCCTCGACGTGGTGCAGAACATGATCAAGCAGGTGCGCGGCGC
>DATILC010000273.1:0-6260 GCA_035476855.1 Solimonas sp.
TTCGCCGCCGAGGGCGCGCGCCTGATCCTGCTCGACATCGACGACCGGGGGCTGCAGGAAACGGCATCGATGCTCCGGGCCAAGGGCGCCAGCTGCAGTGTCCACTGCGTGGACCTGGGGAACGAGGAGGACATCCGGGGCTTCGGCGCGCAGGTCTGCTCGGAGCATGCTCGACTGGATGCACTGATCAACAACGCCGGCATCGCCTATGGCGAGATCGCGCAGGGTTTCGAGAAGCTGAGTCAGCAGAAATGGCTGCAGTTCCTGTCGGTGAACACGCTGGCGCCGCTGATGTTGGCGCAGGCGCTGCGTCCGTCGCTGGCGGCTGCGCAGGGCGTGGTCCTCAACCTCAGCTCCATGGCCAGCTACGTGCCGGCCACCGCCTACGGCGTTACCAAGGCGGCGCTGAATGCCATCACCTATGGCATGGCTCAGGTCTTCTCGGCGGACGGCATCCGCGTCAACGCCATCGCGCCCGGGCTGATGGAGACTTCGGGTTCGCGTGGCCTGCCGCCGGAAACCTATGCCCGCATCCAGGGACAGCAGTTGCTCAAGCTTCACGGCAGCGCCGAGGACATCGCGCGGCTGGCGCTGTTCCTGGCTTCGGACGAGGGTCGTTTCATCGATTGCGAAATCGTCCACTGCGACGCCGGCAACCGTATCCGCGGCTGGCGCGGCTGATCGCGTTCAGTCGCTGCCGGGTTCGAACAATCTGCGCAGCCCCGGTCGCTCCACCTTCAGTGAGGGCGTGCGTGGCATCGCCTCGACGAAGCGCCAGTGCGCAGGCACATGCGTCGACGGCAGATGCTGGCGCAGATGTGCTTCCAACTGGGCCGCATCCGGTGGCTGCATCCCGCGCTTGAACTGGATCGCTGCTGCGGGCACCTGACCCAGCCGTGCGTCGTTGATACCGATCACGGCGGCGGCGGAGATCGCCGGGTGCAGCATCAGCGCTCGCTCGATCGTCTCCGGCAGGATCTTGAAGCCGCCGCGCATGATCGCGCCGTCGTTGCGGCCGCGATGGAACAGGAAGCCGTCCTCATCGATCACCGCGACATCCGAGGTGCGGATCCAGTCCGCACCGATGCGTGGCGAAATCACCTCCAGCACGCCTTCCTGGCCCGGCGGCAGGCAATCCCCGGTGTCAGGATCGATCACCCGCAGCTGGGCACCGGGCAGTGCCCGCCCGACGCTGCCGAACTTCCTGCTGCCCCAGTCGGCGTGCAGTTCCGCGGTCATGGCGGTCACCGGGCCGCCGAACTCGGTGGCACCGTAGGAAAGCAGGATGGGCACGCAGTAGCGTTCCTCGAAAGCGCGGTGCACCGTCGGATCGAGCGGCGCCGCGCCCGTGCCGAGGCGGCGCAGGCAGGAGAGATCTTCCGGCGGAATGTTCGCGTCCAGCACCATCTGCACGCCCGCCGGCGGCAGGCCACTGGCCGCTGGCCGATAGCGCAGCAGGTAGTCGTGCCAGCCGGCAACGCTGAAACGCTCTAGCAGGACCGCACGCTGGCCCTTCAGCAGGGGCGGCAGGGTGGAGTAGATGCCGGAGATGTTGCCTAGCGGGAAGCACAGCAGCGTCGGCGGCAGCGACGACAGGTCGCCGCCCGGCGAGCCGAGGAAGTGCTTCGCGATCAGCTCGTAGCTGATGCCGAACTGCTTCGGCGGACCGGTGGTGCCGCTGGTGAGGATTTCGATGCGTGGCGGCGCGCCATGGCTCGCCGCGTCGTTCGCCCGCGAGCGCTCGAAGGTGGGCAGGGCGGCGGCATCCATGCCACTCAAGGCAATGCCGGCGATGCCGCGTGAGTGCAGCACATTCAACACCGGCACCTTGCAGTCCTCGGACGCGGCGACAAGTATCGCGGGATGGAGCCGTTCCACGTCACGCGCGATCGCGGCTGGTGACTGGAAGGCGTAGATCATGCGCACCGTGCGGCGCTTCGCGAGCAAGGCGATCAGTGCAGCGATGGCGGAAGGATGGTTGCGTGGTACGAAGGCGACGGGAGCATCCGTTGCTGCACCGCTGGCTTCCAGCAGTTCGCCAAGCTGATCGGCAAGCTGCCGGAGTTCGCCCCAGCTGAACCAGCGGTGCTCGAACTCGATCGCCGGCTGCCCGGCTGGCCTCGCCAGCGCGGTGGAACACCAGTCTTCGAGGGGGAGCATGGAGATCAGCTGCCGGCACCGCCCGAAGACGGTGCCGGCAGCTGCAGGTCAGGAGACGCGGATGCCGATCGCCTTGGTCTCGAGGAACTCCTCGATGCCCTCGTGGCCCCACTCGCGACCCATGCCGCTGTGCTTGTAGCCGCCGAAGGGCAGGTCGCCGGTGATGGAGACGCCGCCGTTGACGCTGATCGAGCCCGCGCGGATGCGTTTGGCCACGCTCACGGCACGCTCCGGGCTGCCGACCACTGCGCCGCCGAGGCCGTAGATGCTGTCGTTGGCGATGCGGATCGCGTCTTCCTCGTCCTCGTAGGGAATGACCACCAGGACGGGCCCGAAGATTTCCTCCTGGGCGATGCGCATGTCGTTGCGTACGTCGACGAAGCAGGTCGGCTCGATGAAGAAGCCGCCGCCCTTGTCCGTGCGGACGTTGCCGCCGGCGAGCAGGCGCGCGCCTTCCTGCTGGCCGATGTCGACGTAGCTCTTGACGCGCTCGAGCTGACGCTTGGAGATCAGCGGCCCCATGATGCAGGTCGGCTCGTCGAAGTGCCCCCACTTGCTGGCAAAGCCGCCGTAGGCCATTTCCAGGGCCTTGGTCGCCTCGGCGTAACGGCTCTTCGGCACCAGCAGGCGGGTCGGGTAGGCGCAGCCCTGGCCGGCATGGAACACCACCATCGAACTCATCACTGCCATCGGGAAATTCGGGGCGTCGTCCAGCACGATGTAGGCCGACTTGCCGCCCAGTTCCAGGAACACGCGCTTGAGCGAGGCGGCACCGTTCTCCATGATCTTCTTGCCGACCGCGGTGGAGCCGGTGAAGGAAATCAGGTCGACGCGCGGGTCCCGGGTCAGCATCTCGCCGGCCATCGCCGGATCGGCCGAGGTGATGACGTTGAACACGCCCGGGGGGAAGCCGGCCTCGACGGCGAGTTCGCCCATGATCGAGCCCATCAGCGGCGTATCCGGGGCGGGCTTGAGGATCACCGTGCAGCCGGCCAGCAGCGCGGCGACGACCTTGCCGACGTTGACGTACAGCGGCACGTTCCAGGGCGTGATCGCGCCGACGACGCCCATGGCCTCGTGGGTGACGATTCGCCTGGTGTCGAAGCCCTGCTCGTTGCGCAGCCCGCGGTCCTCTTCCCACTTCACCCGCGGGAAGCACTCCAGCAGGCCGTCGGCGCCGCCGAGGGCAAAGTCCACCTGCGCGCGGAAGGCAGCGCCGATGGCGGATCCGACCTCGATGCGCGCGATCTGCACCAGCTTCTCGCGATTGGCATGCAGCAGGTCGCGGTACTTCCGGACCAACTCGTAGCGGTAGGCGTGGTTGCTCGACCAGTCGGTGGTATCGAAGGCGCGGCGCGCGGCGGCGATCGCCTCGTTGACGTCGTCGGCGGAAGCATCCGCCGCCTTGCCGACGACTTCGCCGGTCCAGGGGCCGATGTTGTCATAGGTCTTGCCGCCGGCCGCGGGGCGCATCTTGCCGTCGATGTACAGCTGGGCTTCGGGAAGCATCACGTTGAGACTCTCCTCGTGCATGGCGCTGTCGAAGGCGGCGCGCACGATCAAAGTGGTGTCGGAGCTGGCGCGTTCATGCACCAGCCGGGAATTCCGACCGCCGCGCGTGCGTCAGTCGACGGCGCCGACGGTCATGCAGTTATGATCAGCATCGTTGACTATCAAGTCAAGGCAATGGACCGGGTGAACTTGACCTGCGCCGCTATTCCTTGACGCCGGTAAAGGCATAGGAGCCCATGAAGCCTGCCTTGACCTTGCCGCTCATCTGCTTGCCTTCAACGGTGCCGGTGAATTGCACCTTCATCTTCAGCGGCTTGGTGATGTGATTGATCCAGAAGATCTTGCTGCCGTCGTAGGTGGCGTCGCTGATTTCGGTGGTCATCCCCTGGCCGGACTGCGCGCCGGACAACTTGCCATCGACTTCACGAAGTTCGAGCACGGTGGCCTGCGGGCCGGTCGGCGCCTTGATCGTGATGTTCCATTTTCCTGCGACTGACATGGGTGACTCCTGCTGGGGTGTCCGGGGTTTCAGCCCGTCGGCGGATAGACGGAAAGATCTCCGCCATAAGCAACGCCGCCCGGCCAGAAGCGGCTGCCGCTGACCTTGCGGAAATAGTGGACCGTGCGAGCGATCGATCCCGATGCCGAACGCGGCTGCATGGCGACGCCGCTGGGACTGCGTCCGCCGGCGCGGGCGCTGAAGTCACGGATGGTGAAGCGCAGGTCGTCGCTCTGCTGGGCGCAGAGGATCAACTGGTCGCCCGGGCAGTAGTGACGCGGTTCGATCTGCAGGTGTGACAGTTCGCCGCGCTTCATCGCGACGTGGCCGGGAACGTTGGTGACTTCGCCGCAGTGCACCTCGTCATACCACTGCTGGTACTCGGCCCTGCGGCCCGGCACGTAGTTGCCGAGGATCAGGCTCACGCCGGAGAAGGGTTCGGACTGCTGCCAGTTCGGGCTGCCCTTCCAGTCGGAATACAGGCGATAGGTGTACACGCGCTCGGTTTCATCATCGGCGACCAGGCCGGTATCGCGCGCATCGGCGATCAGCGGCCCCAGCGCCGGGACATCGATCGCCGGATCGGGCAGGTCGAAGTCGTAGATGCTCATGAAACGCCAAGGCTGCGGGATGTCCGGCATGATCTGCTCCGGCGTCACCTCATAGCGGTCCGCTTCGCGGAAGCCGCGCAGCTTGGCCAGTGCCTTGCGGTGCGGGCCGTCGAACCAGGCGGCATAGTCGGCCTCGCGGCCCGCGGGCACGTTGTGCAGATGGATGGTCGTATAGAGGGCCATGTGGTTCTCGGGCGGCTTGATGTTGATCTGGTGAATCGGGCGTTCGCGGGCCGGGGAATGGGGCGGGGTGCTCTCCATGCGTCCATTCCGGAACCGTACGGCCGATCTCTCGTAATAGACATCAATGGTGACTAAAAGGTCAAGGGTTGCCCGACCCGGTGCCGGGCCGGCTTCCAGTTGCGGAAATAGACAGCACTGTTGTATATAAGCATTCACCAAGGCTGCGGTGTTCCGGCCTCGAACTGCCTGTGCATAAGGAGACCCCCATGAAGATGAACGACCTGGTCGTGATCAGCGTAGACGACCACATCAGCGAACCGCCGGACATGTTCAAGGCTCACCTGTCTGGTGACGACCTGAAGACGGCGCCGCAGCTGCTGGTGGCGGACAACGGCACGACCTACTGGGAATACCAGGGCCTGAAGATGCCCTCGGTGGGTTTGAATGCCGTGGTCGGCCGGCCGCTGGACGAGTACGGCATGGAGCCGACCTCCTTCGAGCAGCTGCGCAAGGGTTGTTATGACCACGCTGCCCGCGTCGACGACATGAACGTCAACGGCATCGCCGCGTCCCTCAACTTCGGCAGCTTCCCCGGGTTTGACGGTGGCCGCTTCCACAAGGTGCCGGACAAGGCCAAGTCCCTGATCCACATGCGGGCCTACAACGACTGGCATATCGACGAATGGTGCGGATCGCACCCGGGGCGCTTCATCCCCTGTGCCCTGCTGCCGACCTGGGACATGCCGGCCACCGTGGCCGAGATCCAGCGCATTGCGAAGAAGGGCTGTACGGCCGTCTCGATCAACGAAAACCCCACGGTCCAGGGCCTGCCGAGCATCCACAACCCGTACTGGGAACCGCTGTGGAAAGCCATCGCCGACCACGATCTGGCGATCTGCCTGCACATCGGCGCCGGCAACCCGGCCCCGCATGCCTCGATGGAAACCCCCATCGAAGCCTGGATCACCACCATGCCGATGTCGATTGCCACCGGCGCGGCGGACTGGCTGAACCTGGAAGCCCTGCACCGGTATCCGAAGCTCAAGATTGCCCTGTCGGAAGGGGGTATCGGCTGGATCCCGTACTTCCTCGAACGCGCTGACTTTAGCCACGAACGCCACAAGGCCTGGACCCACTCGCCCTTCGGCAAGACAAAGCCCAGCGAGATCTTCAAGCGTCACTTCCTGAACTGCTTCATCGACGACGCATTCGGTCTGAAGAACCTCGATGCGCTGAATGAAGACATGGTGTCCTACGAATGCGACTACCCGCATTCGGACAGCCTGTGGCCGAAT
>DATILC010000274.1:0-3133 GCA_035476855.1 Solimonas sp.
GGGGGAGGGAGCGAAGCCATTCCCGATCATGTCGACCCCTCCGCATCCTTCGGCGGCGCCCCCAGCTGCTCCCGCAGCGGCAGCAGCAGCTCCCGCGCCCATTGCGCCAACGCGCCGTCGGCCCACAGCGGTTCGAAGCGCGGGAAGGCGCGGGCGAGATACGGATCGCGTTCGATTTCGGTTGCGTGGGCATCGCAGGCCGCCTGCTGCGCCCGGACGAGGTCGGGCGCGCCCTTGGCCGGCAGCGCGAAGCGCAGCCAGGCGCAGCCGCTCTGCACCTCGAACGACAGTGGCGCCAGCAGGCCCTGCTGCCAGCCGGCCAGCACCGCGGCCCACCAGGCCAGCACGTCCTCGTGCCGCAGCGGCAGGAAGGTGGCGCTGCCGGCCTTGCTCAGGACCACGGTGGTGAGCGGCTCGTTGTCCAGGTGGCCGGCCAGGTGCGCCACCCAGTGCGGCAACAGCCGGTCGAAGCGCCAGGCGCGGTTCTTCACCAGGCTGCTGCTTTCCAGCACCAGCCGCGCGCGGCCGCCGTGCCCGTCGCCGCGCAGCCCGGTCAGCCAGTCCTCCAGCCAGAGGCCGCCGGCGCCCTCGTGCTCCAGCGGCTCGTCGGGCAGCTGGCGCGGCCAGCTCGCGAGCGCCGCCTGGTACTCGGCGAACAGCTTGTCCATCGGCTGCGCCAGCGTTGCCTGCACCTGCTGCGCGAAGGCGCCGTGCGGCAGCTCGCCGCGCGCGGCGATGCGTTCCAGCTGCGCCTGCAGCGCCAGCTCGCGCGGCGCGTCGCCGTCGACGGCGGCCCGCTGCACCTGGATCAGTTCGTCCTGCAGCAGCCAGTTCTCCAGGCCGTCCAGCGCGAACGGCTCCTGGTCCTGCGCCGTGTCGTCGCGGTCGTCGAAGTGGATGCCCAGGCGCTGCTGGAAGAAGGTGCGCGCAGGGTTGCGCACGAAGTCGCCCAGCAGGCGCAGCGTCAGCGTCCGTTCCGCCGTCAGCGGCGGCAGCGGCTCCGCCGCCGGCCGCTCTCCCGGTGCCGCCGCCAGGCTGGCCCGCCACTCGCGCGCGAAGCTGAACAGCCCCGGCGTGCTGCCATCGAAGTAGGCCGGATGGAAAGGCTGCAGCCGGTGTTCCGCCGTCAGCGCGTGCAGCAGCGCCTTGCCGTCGCCCTCGGCCAGGCGCCAGCCGGCCGCGAGGTGGTCGCGCAGCTGCGCCACCAGCACCGAGGGCGGCCGCTCCTCGTTGTCCTGGATGCTGCGGCCGACCCAGCTGACATGCAGGTGCTCGCGCGCCGACAGCAGCGCCTCCAGGAACAGGTAGCGGTCGTCCTCGCGCCGCGAGCGGTCGCCGGCCCGGTGCTCGCCCTTCGCCGCCATCAGATCGAAGTCCATCGGCGGCCGGGCGCGCGGATAGTCGCCGTCGTTCATCCCGAGCAGCGCGACCCAGCGGAACGGGATCGCCCGCATCGGCATCAGCGAGGCGAAAGTGACGCCGCCGGCGAAGAAGGGCTGCTTCAGGCCGGGCGGCTCCAGCGCCGCCAGCCAGTGCTCGCGCACCACCGACAGCGGCAGCGGCTCGTGCAGCGCCGCGGCGTCGCAGGCCTGCTCCCACTGGTCCAGCGCTTCCTGCGCGCGCAACAACGTCAAGCCGTCGGGGCTGCCGTCGTCGGCCTCGAAGAAGGCCTGCAACAGCGCGCGCAGCCGCTCGGCCCAGGCCGCCGGCGTGGCCCGCTGGTCCAGCAGCCGCCAGAGCGCTTCCAGCGCGTCGAGCAGGCGCGCCAGCGGCCCGAGCAGCGCCGCGTCGAGGCCGCCGATCTCGGCCAGCGGCTCGATGTCCTGCCAGGCCGCGCCGCTGCCCACCGCGTAGCCAAGCAGCATGCGGCGCAGGCCGAAACCCCAGCTGTTCTGCTCGATGCCGTCCGGCAGCTGCAGGCCGGCCCGATGCTCGCCGTGCAGGCCCCAGCGGATGCGGGCGGCGGCGATCCAGCGGTGCAGCAGCGGGAGGTCATCCTCACCAATGCCGAAGCGGGCTCGCAGCGCCGGCACGTCCAGCAGGTCCAACACGTCGCTGACCGCCAGCCGCAGGTCCGGCAGGTGCAGCAGCTGTTCCAGCGCGGCCAGCAGCGGGTCCTGCTGGCGCTGGCCCTGGTCGGCCACGTTGAACGGGATCCAGCGCGGATCCTGGGCATCGACCAGTCCGAACACCGCCTGCACGTGGGCGGCATAGGCGGCGATGTCCGGCACCATCACGATCACGTCGCGCGGGCGCAGGGTCTTGTCCGCCGTGAAGGCGGCCAGCAACTGGTCGTGCAGGATCTCCACCTCGCGCTGCGGGCCGTGCGCCACGTGGAAGGCGAGCGAATGGTCGCGGTCCGGGTCGAGCGGCGGCCACAGCGCGCGCGACTCGGCCAGTGGCCGCAGCTCGCGGATGTCGTCCTGCAGCTGGCGCAGCAGCGTGTCCCGCGCGTTCGGCACGAACAGGTCGATGCGCTGGCCGATCGCGGCGAAGCGCTGCTGGTAACGCTCCGGCTGGTCGTGGTCCTCCAGCAGCCGGATGAAGTCGCGGCCCTGCTTGCCCCAGGCGGCCAGCAGCGGCTGCGTCTGCAGGTGCAGCTGCTCCAGCGCCGGCTCGCCGCGCAGGCCGGACCGGCGCGCATGGCGGCGCCGGCGCAGCAGGTCCTGCTCGGGCACGATGAAGGACCAGTCGTGCTCGCACGGGTTGTGCACGCACAGCAGCACCTGGCTGAAGCGGGCCAGCGCCGCCAGCACCTCCAGCGCCTGGCGCGGCAGCGAGGAAATGCCGAACACGCTGACGCGCCGTGGCAGGCCGGGCGGTGGCGGACCCTGCCATGCCGCCACGGCGGCCAGGAAGCGACCGTGCACCGCGGCCCGGCTGCTGGCCGCGCCCTCCGGCCCCACGTCCTCCAGCAGCGCGCGCCACAGGCGCGGCTGCCAGCGCATCGCCTCGGGCACCGGGCTCGCGCGGCCATCGGCCTGCAGCAGCACGTCGCGGCCCTGCGCCCACTGGGCCAGCCAGTCGGCCCGGTACACCTGGTACTGGTCCAGCAGGTCGGCCACGCGCTGCGCCAGCTGGTGCCGCTTGCGCGCATCGTCGTCGTCCTGCAGGAAGCGGCGCAGCGGCGCGA
>DATILC010000275.1:0-5812 GCA_035476855.1 Solimonas sp.
GTTCGGCATCCTCAACATTGCCTACTTCATGTACGGCGGCGCCTTCGCCGTGATTCGTGCCAGCGGCCTCGCCACCTCGATGGCGTGCCCGTATCCGTACCCCGAGGTCAAGGTCTACGACCCGCAGGGCTACTACGAAAGCGAAGGACAGCCGGGCCCCTATTTCGAGGGCTACTGGAACCAATTGACGGTGGGACAGCCCGACGGCCGGCCCAAGGTGAATCCGGTGAAGGAAAACGCCGCCTGCCTGCCCGGGGAGAAATCCTGATGCCCAGCGTCGTCATCACCGGAGCCTCCCGCGGACTGGGGCTGGCTTCCGCCCGTCACCTCTACCAGCAGGGCTGGCACATCGTCGCCGCCATGCGCTCGGTCGAGTCCGGGCTCGAAAAGCTGCGTGCCGCCACCGGCGCCACGGTCGGCGATCCGCGCCTCACCGGCGTGAAACTTGATCTCACTGATCTGGCCTCCATACCGGCAGCGGCCAAAGCCATCGAGGACGCCGTGGGTGCTCCCGACGCCGTGGTGCACAACGCCGGCATCGCCGCCTTTGCCAGCGTGGAGGAAACACCCGACCAGGTCTGGCAGCAGATGTTCGCGACCAACCTGTTCGGTCCCGTGCTGCTGACCAAGGCGCTGCTGCCCGCAATGCGCGCCAAGGGCAGCGGCCGCATCGTCGTGATCTCGAGTGCCGGCGCCATCCGCGGCATGCCCGGCATCAGCGCCTACTCGGCATCCAAGGGCGCGGTCGAGCGCTGGGCAGAAGCGCTGTCGCAGGAGGTCGCGCCTTTCGGACTCGGCGTCACCATCCTGGTCACTGGATCCTTCAGCACCGACATCATCACCGAGCAGACCCCGGACTACGGTAACCACCAGGGTCCGTATGGCGTGATCTACAAGGGCATCCACACCACGGGCAAGGCAGCGGTGGCCAAGGCCCTCCCGACGGAAGTCTTCGCGCGCGCGCTGGGCAAGGCGTTGCTGGAGCAGGCGCCCATCGTGCGCCGCACCGTCGGCCCCGACGCCACTGCGCTCGCCGTCATGGCGCGGATGCTTCCGGGAAGGCTGGTGCACCAGATCATTCGCCTGGCCATGCGCATCCCCGGCATGGGCGGACTGCGCGGCGCGTAGGCCGGACAATGTCCGCCCTCCACTGAACAGGCCGACGAATCGATGAGCGACAAAGCTCACAACGAAGGTCTGGAGTTGCTGGGCATGCTGGCCTCGGCATTGGCGCGCCGACAGCTGGCGGTCGATCACGTCGCCCCCGGCAGCCCCGCGTGGACCAACGGATCGGTGATCTTTGTCGATGCTGCTGCCGCCTTCCCTGTGCAGCTCAAGGAACTCTGCGTCCAGAGCGCATTGCTCATCGCAGGAAGCCTGGAGCGGAGCATCCTGCAGCGCCTGCAGCGCAGGCCGGAACTGGCCCGGCGATACCTCGCCGTCGAAGGGCAGCGCGCGCTGGCGGCGATGGAAGACGTGCTGCCTCCGCTGGCCTGGCCGCTGATCGATCCTGCAATGGCTCCGCGCTCCGTTTCGCCGGAGCGCTCCCTGGAGCTCGCCCTGGGCAAGGAGCCCATCGAGAATCCGCCGGCAGAGTTCGGCGCCATCCGCGTGCGCGAACTGCTCGCTGCGGATCGGCGCGCCGGCGGCTCGACCGCAGCGGGACAGGCACAGCACGTTCCTCGCAAACCACAGGAGCAGCCGCTCGCCGAACTCGCCGACGACGCCAACCAGGACGACGAGGACATCGAGGATTTCGCGACCAGCCCGGTCGGTGGTGGCGGCGGCCTGGGCAAGCTCTTGCAGAAGATGTTCCAGATGGTGCGGAAGGTGAAGGCCGGCGAGGGCCCTGGCGCCGACGCGCCGACGCACAGTTCCCGTTCCGGGCCGCGCGCGGGTGTCCATGCGCTGCATTCCGCCGCCAGTGCCGAGTCCGTCGAGGATGCCTTCGGCAAGGGCAGGGGCATCCTCTATCCCGAGTGGAATGCACATGAGCGCCGCTACCGGCCCGACTGGTGCACCGTGCGCGAGATCGATCCGCCCACGGACCGGCCTTCGTCCGTGGCATGGTCTGCGGGGCACGGCCTGCGCAAGCCGCTTTCGCGTCTCGGCATGGGGCTCGATCGCTTCCATCGCCAGGCCCAGGGCGACGACATCGACATCGACGCCGTCATCGAGACGCAGGTCGAGATCCGCGCGGGAGCGGTCCCCGACGAGGCCGTCTACGTCGAGAGCCAGCGTCGCCGGCGTGACTTGTCGGTCCTCATCCTGCTGGACATCTCCGGTTCCGTTTCCCAGAGCGATGGCTCGGGCTCGACGGTGCATGAGCAGCAGCGCAGCGCCGCTGCTGGCCTCGCCACCGTGCTGCATGAGATCGGCGACCGCGTCGCCCTCTACGCCTTCCATTCGCAGGGTCGCTCCGCCGTGCACCTGCTGCCGGTCAAGCAGTTCGACGAAGGGCTGGACAGCCGCGTCATGACCCGGCTGCAAAGTCTCGTGCCCGGCGCCTACTCGCGGCTCGGTGCGGCCATTCGCCACGGCGCCAGCTTGCTGGTGGAGCGCAGCGGCACGCCGCGCCGCCTGCTCGTCGTGCTGTCCGATGGACTGGCCTACGACCATGGTTATGAACCCGCATATGGCGCGGCCGATGCGCGGCAGGCCCTCGGCGAAGCGCGGCGCGACGGCGTGGGCTGCCTCTGCCTGAGCATCGGCGCCGGCACCGACGTCGAGGTGCTGCGGCGCGTCTTCGGCAGTGCCGCGCACGCCACGCTGCCGCGGCACGATCAGCTCGGGCAGGTTATCGGGCCGCTGTTCCGTTCCGCACTGCGCGCAGCCGAACTCCGGCGCAATCAGGCGGTGCGGCAAGCCAGGGCACCGCTGCCGGCAGCATGAGCACGGAACAAAAAATCGACATCGCCAGGACTGCGCATCAGCGCAGCAAGGCGATCTGGAGATGGAGGAACCCATGAAGACGAATGGCAAGCTGGTCGGGTTGGTCGCGATGTTCTGCCTGGGGCTCCCACTCATGGCCGGGGCGCAGGCGGCATCAGAAGAGTCTGGCGATGCGGAGCTGGAGGAACTGCTGGATAGCGCCGTGCTTCCGTCGGAAGAACAGCCCCCTGCTCCTGCACCAGCCCAGACCGCAGCCCCTCAAGGCGCCGCGGCGACCAGGGCCGAACCGGAGCTGGAGGTCATCCCGGTCCCGCAGAAGGAAACGCCGCAACCGGTGACCACTGCAAGGCCAAAGTCGCGCCCGATGATCGAGGAGATCCTGGTGACGGCGCAGCGGCGCGAGGAGAACCTCCAGGACGTGCCGATCTCGATCACGGTCATGGACCAGGAGCAGATCTCGAAGGCGAACATGACCACGTCCGCCGACATCGCACGCTATGCGCCGTCGCTTTCGGCCAACACCCGATTCGGCACCGACAACGCGAGCTTCACGATCCGCGGCTTCACGCAGGACCTGCGCACCACCGCGTCCGTGGGGACCTACTTCGCCGAAGTGGTGGCTCCGCGCGGCCAGAGCACCCAGACCTCCGGCGATGGCGCAGGCCCCGGCAGCTTGTTCGATCTGCAGAACATCCAGGTGCTGAAGGGTCCCCAGGGAACGCTGTTCGGACGCAACACCACCGGCGGCGCGATCCTGATCGTTCCGCAGAAGCCGAAGGACGAGTTCGAAGGCTACGCCGAGTTCACCGGGGCCGAGCTTGGCGGGCTGCGCGGCCAGGGCGTCGTCAACTATCCGGTGAACGACGATCTCCGGATCCGCCTGGGCATCGATCACAACCAGCGCGACGGACTGCTGCACAACGTCAGCGGCATCGGCCCTGATGATCTGTCCAACCTGGACTACACCGCAGGGCGACTGAGCCTGGTCTGGGATATCACCGACACGCTGGAGAACTACACGATTGCGTCCCTGGTGAACTCGGACACCAACGGCAGCACCTCGCAGTTGTACGCCTGCAACAATCTGGTCTCGAACCTTACCGACGTCGGTGGCTACGATGTGCCGGCGCTGATCAATGGCCTGGTCGACCTCATCCGGTCCGGCGGCGACATCGACCTGACCAATCCGCTCCCCGGCGTGCCCCTGGGCGGCAGCCCGCTCGGACTGCTGACCTTCCAGGCCTGTCAGCAGCAGCTGGCAGACCAGGAGGCCGCCGGACAGGACGGCCGCTTCGACGTGGTCAGCGACATCGCCAGTGCGACCACCGACATCAAGGAAAGACGCTTCATCAACACGACCACCTGGAGCATCTCGGACGAGCTGACCTTCAAGAACATTCTTGCCTACGCCCATCTGCTGACCGAAAACAGTTCGAACGTTTTCGGGAACCGCTTTCCCGACCCGACGGATCCCAGCGGCAGGCGCGTATTCGGTATCGGTCACACGATTCCTCGTACCGACATGCCCGTTACCCGCCAGGAAACCTGGGTGGCGGAAATGCAGTTGCAGGGCGAATCCTTCGACAGCCGCCTGGTCTGGCAGACCGGCCTGTACTACGAGCACAGCAAGCCCGACGGTTTCTCGGGAAACAGTTCGGTGGCGCTGGTCTATTGCGAAATTGCGTCGATCGAAACCAATGATCCTGCGCAGTACAACTGCTTCGACCCCCTGCTCGGGATCGTGGGCGGGCCCTATCGCTACAAGGTCAAGACGGAGTACCTCAACCAGGCTGCCTATGCCCAGGGCACCTGGAACATCGCCGAGCCGTTCAGCGTCACCCTGGGGCTGCGCTACACCATCGACGAAACCGAAGGACACGGCGTCAAGGAATTCTTCCCCTACGTCCTCAGCGTGCAGCAGGCGCCCGAGATCACGGTGCAGAAGCCCAAGGTGAAGAGCACGGCACCCACCGGCATCCTGGAATTCAGCTACAGGCCCTTCGAAGGCACGATGACCTATGCCAAGTACACGCGGGGCTACCGGCAGGGCACGGTCAACATGCTCGCCGATCCCGGGCTCGATACGCACAAACCCGAGACCGTGGACACCTACGAAATCGGGCTCAAGACCACGTTCGGCGGGCCGATCCCGGGACGCTTCAACATCGCCCTGTTCGACAACACGCTGACCGACATGCAGCTCCAGGGGGGCTACGTGTCGACGACTTCCGGACCGACGACCGCGATCTTCAATGCCGGCGAAGGCACGTCCCGCGGCCTGGAGATCGAATCCTTCTTCCAGCCCTTCGAGACGCTGAGCCTGAGCCTGTCCTACTCCTTCCTGGACACGAAGCTGGTCAAGTCCGCCGATTTCTGCTCGCGCGTCGAGGAGGTCGGCTTCATCGAGGGCTTCACCTGCACGCCGATCGCCGATGCCGGTGACGAACTGCCGTTCGCACCGGAGCACACCTATATCGCCAACCT
Organism: Solimonas sp.; assembly: GCA_035476855.1. GTDB lineage: Bacteria > Pseudomonadota > Gammaproteobacteria > Nevskiales > Nevskiaceae > Solimonas_A. Next base: position 5,377 of record DATILC010000275.1, read on the forward strand.
CAACTGGACGCTGCCGATACCTGAACACTGGGGCCAGGTCGAGGCCGGCGGGACCTATGCGTACACCGGCGCCCAGCGGGTGGCGGCCACCAACTCCTCGCCCTTCGCGGTGCTCGAGGGTTTCGGCTTGCTGAACCTGAACCTGGGCTGGAGCGGCATCGCGGGCTCGACCTACGACTTCAACCTGTTCGCCACCAACGTCCTCGACAAGGAGTACGTCGTGTTCACCACCGGCACCTACAAGCCCCTGGGAATCGAATCGCGCAACGTCGGAGCACCCCGCTTCGTCGGCGCCCGGCTGCGCTACAACTTCTGAACCCGAGATCGCCGCGTGAAAATTTCGGTCGCCAACCGGATCTTCATCGGCGCGCTCGCGCTCTTCGGCGCTCTGCTGGTGTGGTGGGGCAGCGAACTGCTCCTGCTGGGCGGATCGGGC
>DATILC010000276.1:0-16869 GCA_035476855.1 Solimonas sp.
CGGCGATGCCGATCTCCGCCGCCGCCACCGCCAGGCCCAGGCACAGGATCAGCGCGAACAGGAACAGCGAGTTGCCCAGGCGCAGGTCGCGGATGCGTGGCGCGATGCGCGTCAGCAGCGGCGCGCCCAGCAGCGCCACCAGCACGACGAAGCCCAGCGACAGCGCCGCGGTCAGGCCGATCTCGGCGTAGTTCACGGTGCCGGCCGCCATGCTGGCGACCACCGCCAGCACCAGCAGGCCGAGGATGTCGTCGATCACCGCGGCGCCGAGGACGATGCGGCTCGACGCCAGCTGCAGCAGGCCCATGCCGGACAGCACGCGCGCGGTGATGCCGACGCTGGTCGCCACCATCGCCGCGCCGAGGAACAGCGATTCGATCTGCGAATGGCCGGTGGCCTGCATGTAGCCCCAGCCCGCCGCGAACGGCGCGGCCACGCCCAGCACGGCGACGATGAAGGCGGTCTTGCCCACCGCCATGATCGACGAGGGCTTGGTTTCCAGCCCCACCGAGAACAGCAGGAAGATCACCCCGATCTCGGCCAGCACGCCGGTGATCTCGCTGGGCGCCACCCAGCCCAGCACGCTGGGGCCGATCAGCACGCCGGCGAGGATCTCGCCGACCACGGTCGGCTGCTTCAGGCGCTCGAACAGTTCCGCCAGCAGCTTGGCGGCGGCCACCATCAGGAACAGGGTCAGCAGCAGCTCGGGGCCGTGCGCGACGGCGCCCTCCGCGATGGGAGCAGCCGCCATCAGTCGGCCAGCGGCAGCGTGTGCAGCTGCCGCCCCTCATAGGGACGGCGCGACAGCGTCAGCAGCGCCTGCGCCACCGCATCGACCGTGATCGGCCGGTACTTGCGCCAGGGCCCGGCCAGCAGCGGCGACAGCAGCGGGCTGAGCTTCTGCGCGAAGTGCTCGCCCGGGCGCGATTCGCTGCGATCGCCCAGCAGCAGCGAGGGCTGCACGATGTGCAGCGCGGGATAGCCCAGCGCGGCGACGTCCTGCTCCATGCGGCCCTTGATGCGCGAGTAGAACGACGGCGAGGTGGTGCTGGCGCCGATCGACGACACCACCAGGAACTGCCGCGCGCCCTGCAGCAGCGCCGCCTGCGCCAGCGCCAGCACATAGTCGTGGTCGACCTGCTCCAGGCCGGCGCGGCCGGCCTTGCCCTGGGTGGTGCCGAGGCAGCAGTAGACGTCGTCGGCCTGCAGCTGCGCGCCCAGCGCCGGCAGGTCGGAGAAATCGGTGGCGACGAATTCCAGCTTGGCGTGGCGGGTTTCCGGCGGGCGGCGCCCGAGCACCTTGATGCGGTCGTAGTCGGGAGAATCGAGCAGCAGCGGCAGCAGCTTCTGGCCCACGGCGCCGGTGGCGCCGGCCACGAGTGCGGTCTTGTTCACGGTGCTATCCTCGGGAGGTCCCGCACAGTATATGGAGGGACGATGATGCTGCGACACAGGCCAGGGATGGCGATGACCGCAAGCGGCCGGAACCAGCCGGCTCCCCCGGCCGCGACCGCGTCGGCCTGCGGCATGGCATCAGTCCGGCCAGTGGCAGCTGCAAGTGCCAACTCCGAGAACCGTCCGTGAACACCAGGTCCTTCACCCTGCACCCCCGACTCAATGCCGATTGCTTCGTCGCCGGCGACTGGCCGCTGTCGCGCCTGCTGCTGATGAACGACAGCCAGTACCCCTGGTTCATCCTGGTGCCGCGCCGCGACGAGATTCGCGAGATTCACGAGCTCGATGCCTCCGACCAGACCCAGCTGTTCCGCGAATCGATGATCCTGAGCCGTGCACTGGTGCAGGCCTTCCGCGGCGACAAACTCAACATCGGCGCGCTGGGCAATGTGGTGCCGCAACTGCACCTGCACCACATCGTGCGTTTCACCAGCGATGTCGCCTGGCCGGCGCCGGTCTGGGGCCGTCATCCGCCCAAGCCCTATGGCGAGGCCGAGGCCCTGGCGCAGATCGAGCGCCTGCTGCCGCGGCTGGAACTGCCGCTGATGCCGGTCCGCCAGCTGGCCTGAGCCACGATCCGGCGCCGCTTGCCTGGCCCGGAGGGGCTGCCTAGACTCGCCAGACACCGCCCGACTGAGGCGGGCTGATAACGAACGAAAGACGAGAGGGGAAGCGCATGGTCAAGCGGCTGCTGTGGAGCCTGTTGCTGCTGTCGCCCGTGGCCCTGGCCACGCCGCCACCCGCGAACTATCCCGCTGCCGAGCCCGGCAAGGTCCCGGTCCCGCAGACGCCCTATACCGCGACCTTCCGCTCGATCTCGCTGGATGACCTGGTCCGCCTCAACCTGACCACCGGCACCTGGAACGGCTCGCCCAAGGTGCAGAAGGACCGCGCCTGGTACGAGCAGCATTTCTACGACACCCTGGCCTCGCGCAAGGTCTGGAAGGACGGCAGCTCGCCGCCGCGCTACCCGCCCTACCAGGGCCCGATCAGCTGGGACATCGCGCCGATCCCGCAGGCGCCGCCGCCGCCCTGCGACCAGCCACAGCCCACCGGCTACGACGCCGAGTCCTGCCGCTACGTCAATGCGCTGTTCAAGGACATCGAGAAGACCAATCCTGCCGCCGCGAAACTGGCGCGCGAGCAGGTGCGCCGCGGTCGCGACGTCTGGTTCAAGGGCAGCTTCGGCAATCAGGACGAGGAATACCTGCACACCGCGCGCACGGTCGGCGAGGGCAACGTCTGGTATCCCTGGCTGGACACGCGCGAGCGCAAGCACCGCTACACCAAATGGGGCATGGTCAACGATCCCGATTGCAGCGAAGGCGATGCCAGCACCCTCTGGTATGACCGCTGCCCGGATGCCCACAGCTCCGGCGTACTGGGCTATCGCAAGTACTACCAGGACCCGACCAAGGACGCTGCCGGCAAGGTCGTGTTCGACCCGGCGAGCTCGCCCTACCAGAAGGACGAGCTGAAGAAGAACCTGCGCTACGTGCTCGGCGGCCCCTGCGTGCAATGCCACGTCTCCTTCGACCCGACCAATCCGCCGAAGGATCCGAACCAGCCGCAGTGGGAGAACCTCCACGCCACCATCGGCAACCAGTACACGATGCAGCCGATGCAGTACGTGATGGGCACGCCGGAGGATTCGCTGTCGCGCCAGGTCCTCGGCGTCGGCCACCGCGTCGGCACCATCGACACCTCGCTGGTCGCCACCGACTTCCAGCACAACCCGGGCACGCAGAACAACATCATGGATTTCTCGAACAAGCGCCTGTTCGAGGAAAACATCAAGGACCCGGTCAGCGGCAAGATCACCAAGGCGCGCACGCGCCATGTGCTCAAGGGCGGTGAAGACAGCGTCGGCGAGCATCTCGCGCTGATCCGCGTCTACGTCAACATCGGCATGTGCACCGAGGAATGCTGGACGCCGAAGTTCCCGGTGCCCGGCAGCTTCTTCGGCGACAAGGCGAAGCAGCATGCCTTCGACATCGAGCAGTGCTCGAAGGACTGCGAGGCCTGGAACCATGCCGATGCCAAGATGCCGGAGCTGGCCTCGTTCCTGATGACCGGCGGCCCGACCTACCTGCTGAAGGCCACCGACGTCGACGGCACGCCGGGTTCGTCCTTCATCGATCTCGGCAAGGTGCCGCAGGGTCGCAAGCTGTTCGCGCGCGAATGCGCCGGCTGCCACAGCTCCAAGTTCGCGCCCGCCAACGTGCGCGCCGACAAGGCCGCGCTGGAGCGCTACTACGAGGGCCATGTGTTCGGTGCCGAGGACTACTGGCAGCACGAGTTCACGGAAGCCGAGCGCAACACGCCGGCCTTCCAGACCAAGTATCTGGCGAAGGACCCGGCCAGCGGCAAGCTGCGCCCGCGCCAGTTCGTCGGCAGGGATTTCCTCGGCCAGGACTGGCTGGCCAACGACGAGCCGGTGCCGTTCAACATCGTCGGCACCAATATGTGCCGGTCGATGCACGACAACCACAACCAGGGCCACATCTGGGAGCAGTTCTCCTCGGAGGACTACAAGCAGCGGGCCTCGCCGGGCTCGGTGCAGCAGGTGTTCAGCCGCATGGTCCCGGGCCTCGGTGGCCGCGTGCTGGGCGAGAAGAAGATCGAGGGCGGCCCCGGCTACCTGCGCAACTTCTCGCTGCTGTCGGCCTGGGCCACCGCGCCCTTCCTGCACAACAACGCCATCGGCGAGCTGACGCGCCTCAAGGACGGTGGCATCGACTACACCGTGCGCGGCCGCGTCAAACAGTTCGAGCTGGCCTACGACGAGCTGCTGACCTCGGACAATCCGGGCATCACGCCGCATCGCCCGCAGAAGATCAGCCGCACCGACCGCGACATCAAGCTGGCGCCGCGCGAGGACCAGCAGGGGCCGATCAAGCTGCCGGTCCCTGCGGGCACGCCGGTGGCTGCCTTCACCTCGACCGATCCGCACCACCCGCTGTTCATGAAGTGCGACGACCTGGTCGAGAACAAGGGCCACCAGTTCGGCGTGTCGCTGTCGAAGGACGACAAGCTGGCGCTGCGCGAATTCCTCAAGCTGATGTAGCGGCGCGACGCGCATGTTCGTCGGCCACTACAGCGCCAGCTTCGCCCTGAAGGCGGCACAGCCGCGGATTCCGCTGTGGGCGCTGTTCCTCGCGGTGCAGGCGGTGGACATCGGCTGGGGCCTGCTGATCTTCGCCGGCGTCGAGAAGGCGCGGGTGGTGCCGGGCTTCACCGCGGCCTTCCCGGTCGATCTCTACTACATGCCGTATACGCACAGCCTGTTCGCGACGCTGATCTGGGCGCTGGTGCTGGGTGCGGGCTGGTGGCTGTGGCAGCGCGGGCAGGGTTTCGCTGCTGCTGCCACGATCGCCGTCGCCGTGGCCTCGCACTGGTTCCTCGACTGGCCGGTGCACGTGCCGGACCTGCCGCTGTACGGCAACGAGCTGAAGCAGGGCCTGGGCCTGTGGAACCAGCCGCTGGTCTCGCTGGCGCTGGAACTGATCCTGCTCGGCCTGGCCCTGCTGCTGTACGTCCGCCGCTGCCCGCAGCACGCGCGCCGTGCCTGGCTCCTCGGCGGCGTGATGGCGCTGGTGCAGGTCGGGCAGACACTCGGTCCCTGGCTGCTGCCGGTGGAGCAGGCGGTGGCCGGCGCGGCCCTGCTGGGCTACGCGGCGTTCGCGCTGGCGGCACGCTGGGTCGAGCGGACATGAGGCGCCTGTTCGCCCTTCTGCTGCTGCTCGCAGCCGGTGGCGTCGGCTTGTGGTGGTGGCTGCATGGCTCGCAGGGGCCCAAGGGGCCGTCGATCACCGCGCGTGCGGCGCAGGATGTGCCCGCCGCCGCGCCGCGCCTGAGCCAGAAGCTGATCGCCAGCGAGGACCTGCCACCGGCCGGCACGCGCTCGCTGTTCGATCACCTGGTCGCACAGGGCGATGGCCTGCCCTACCCCTTCGAGAAGCTGGTCGCATTGATCCAGAAGCAGGACCCGGAAGGCCGCGCGCCGGTGACCTTGATGATTCCCTCCGGCCGTTCGCTGCTGAAGGCGCAGGCCGACTTCCATCACCCCCGTGTGCTGGTCGCGGCGGATTTCCAGGCCCCCGGCACACCGGCCTCGCTGGGCCTGGCACCGCGCGGCCAGCTGTTCCTCGGCTTCGTCGAGAACGCCAACGAGATCGAGGTGCTGAGCTACAACGAGGCCGCCGGCCGCTACGAGTTCCAGCTGGTGCAGGACTACTCGGCGCATGGCGCGCGCCGCATCGTCTACGCGCGCCGCGCGGTCTGCACCACCTGCCACCAGGGCGGCTCGCCGATCTTCCCTCAGCGCCCCTGGAACGAAACCAATGGTCAGCCGCAGATCGCCGCAAAGATCGTCGCCGCACGCGGTGCGGAACCCTATCTCGCGACGCCGCCGGCACAGCCGCTGGCCGCGCCCGAACGCTTCGACGAGCTCACCGACATCGGCGGCTTCGTCACCGTCACCCAGCAGTTGTGGATCGATGCCTGCGCCAGGGACAACGAGTGTCGTCGCCTGATGCTGAAGCTGGCGCTGCGCTACCTCGCCGATCCCGGCAGCTTCGACGAGGCCGGCGCCGACGCACAGCAACTGCGCCAGCTGCAGGCTGCGGCCTGGCCGCAGGGCGGCATCGCCGTGCCGCAGTCCGACCTGCCGAACCGCGATCCGCTGGCAGAGAAGCAAGGCCTGCGCGGCCGCCTGCGCAGCCTGTTCGAGGCGCAGCCCGAACCGGGCACCGCGCCGAAGAGCAACGAGGACCTGGTGGCCTTCGACCGACTGCCGAAGCTGCCGGCAACACTGGACCCGCTGACGTCGCGACCGCCGAAACGGCTGCTGACGGCGCAGGACATCGACGGCATCTATGGCCTGGCCGCGCTGTTCACCGAGGGCGACCGCCAACGTCTCGAACAAGCTGCCGGCTACCAGCAGGCCGCAGTGGAGCAGGCGGTGGATCGCCTCGATGCCGCGCTGCTGGCACCGACACCGTTCTCGCGCGTGAAGATCCTGCAGGCCCTGCTGCCGCTGCTGGACGGGAAAGCCATGCCGGCCTACTGCTGCCTGGACACGAAGGAAATGTCGCCGCCGCAGGCCAGCGGCGTACCGCCGCTGAAGCTTGCTGCGGATTCGCCGCTGCGGCCCTTCGAGACGCATTGCTTCAGCTGCCACCGCGGCAATCCGGCGAAGCGCCTGGATTTCATGGGCGGCAAGAGCGAGGCCGAGGTGCTGGAGCAGGTCAAGGCCACCACCAAGATCCGCGACGCGCTGGACTGGGAACGCTACCGCGGCACCGACAAGCAGAATACGCTGATGCCGCCGGCGGATTCGCCGCAGCACGCTGCGCTGGTCGAGGCCCTGAAACAGGACCCGCAGCTGCTGGAGAAGATGCGCGCGGTGGTGCCGGGGCTATTCGATTTCTGAGGAGAGCTGGACGATGAGCAGCATGCATGGTGACGCTTCTCCGTGGGAGCGGCTTCAGCCGCGAACGGAGCTTGCTGCCACCCTGACCCGGATCGCGGCTAAAGCCGCTCCCACCCTGTGCTTCTCGCTGGGCATCGCCATCGCGCTGCCCGCTGCCGCCGAGCCGGCCTTCGCGCGCCTGTACAAATCGCAGTACGGCTACCAGCCCTCCTGCAATGCCTGCCACAAGGACGGCGGCGGTACGCCGCTGAATGCCTACGGCCAGCAGTTCAAGGATGCCGGCATGGCCGCAGGCAGCTTCGCCAAGATCGCCACGATGGACGGCGATGGCGATGGCTCGAGCAACGAGGCCGAGGCCCAGGCCCGCGCCAATCCCGGGGTGAAGACCTCGACGCCGGCGAGCAAGGGCGACTGGCTCGACACCGCCAGCCTGATCCCGCGCGAGGTGCAGGCCGCCTTCCCCGGCGTGCGCGAATACCTGCCGCGCGACGCCATCCTGACCGAGGCCGACATCGCCCGCGCCAAGGCGCTGGGCGCAACCCTGGCCAAGGCCGACGAGAACACCATCTACGTGCCGCTGCAGGACAAGCGCCCGGCCGGCACCGCGCTGATCTTCCCGGCAAGCTTCAACAAGAAGACCTTCTTCCTGCTGCTGGTCACCGACCGCCAGCTGAAGGTCACCGCGGTGAAACCGATGAACACCAACCAGGTCCCGGCCGCAGCGAAGAGCACGGTCTATGCGAAGTTCAGCGGCATTGCGGTCGACCAGCTGCCGACGGCGAAGGGCAGCGACCTCGACGCCGCGATCACCGAGGCAGTGAAGAAGGCCGGCACCCTGCTCTATGTGCGACTGAAGAATGCATAGGCATCGGCTGTTCGAACTGGGCATCGCCGCGTTCTTCCTCGCGGTATTCCTGCTCGCGCGCAGCCTCGCGGTGTCCGCCGCCGAGGCCGACATCGCGCCGGCACCCGCCATCGAGCAGGCGCAGCCGGCCGGCGACAACTTCGACTTCTTCAGCGATGCGCCGATCGAAAGCGCCGAGATCGTCGAGCTGCCGCCGGAACAGCCGGCCTGGCAGACGGTTGGCGGGCCGCTGGCGCTGCTCGCGGTGTTCCTGCTGATCCTTGCCGCGCTCTGGTGGTTCATCCCCTTCGACGACCACAGCCTCGAACTGAACCTGCGTGAACTGCCGCCGGCGGCCAAGCGCGGCATCGCGATGGCGGTGGTGATGTTCGGCATCGCCTTCTGCTTCGGCGCCTCGGAGATCTGGTACCAGCTGCGCCTGCATGGTTCGGCCGAGGCCTACTTCGCACAGATGTCGCTGGGCAAGCTGATCGCCTTCACCCACGCGCACCTGTTCGGCTTCACCACCAGCTTCTTCATCATCGGCATCCCGTTCTCGATGCAGTTCAACCACCTCCAGTCCTACCAGTGGATCTTCCCGGTGGGCCTGACCGCCTCGGTGGTGGACGTGATGTCCTGGTGGGGCATCAAGTACATCGCGCCGAGCTTCGAGTGGGTATCGATGTTCTGCGGCATCCTGTTCAGCGTCAGCTACCTGTTCATGCTGATCGGCCTGCTGCGCGTGCTGCTGTTCCCCGAGGTGATCTGGCGCTCCGACAAGGATCGCGAGCCGCGCTTGCGGCAGCGGCAGGAGCTTCAGGAAGCCAGCCAGCATCACGAGGGAGATTATTGAGCGTGAAGATCGATACCGTGGCAGGAAAGAAGATCCTGATCACCGGGGCGGCGATGGGCATGGGCCGCATCTACGCGCAGCTGGCGGTGCGCGAGAAGGCCGGCGCGGTGATGCTCTGGGACATCAACCAGGTCGAGCTGGAAAAGACCGCGGCGGAGCTCAGGGCCCAGGGCGGCATGGTGTTCTCGCAGGTGGTGGACGTATCGAAGCTGGAAGCGATCACCAGCGCCGCCGCGCAGACGCGCCGCGACATCGGCGACATCGACATCCTGTTCAACAACGCCGGCATCGTCCGCGGCAAGTACTTCTGGGAGCACGATCCGCAGAAGGACATCGAGGCGACGATGGCGATCAATGCCTTGGCGCCGATGTACATCGCCCGCGAGTTCCTGCCGGCGATGATCGCCTCCGGCCGCGAAAGCCGCGTGGTCAACATCGCCTCGGCGGCCGGCCTGGTCTCGAACCCGCGCATGAGCGTCTATTGCGGCTCGAAGTGGGCCACCACCGGCTGGAGCGACTCGGTACGCCTGGAACTGGAACAGGCCGGGCACCGCCACGTGCGCGTGCTGACGGTGAACCCGACCTACATCAGCACCGGCATGTTCGCCGGCGCCCGCGGCATGCTGCTGACGCCGATCCTGACCCCGGACTACGTCGTCGGCCGGGTCTGGCGCGCAATGAAGAAGGGCCGCGCCCGCCTGATCCTGCCGTGGACGGTGTACCTCTCCAACGCCTTGAAGGGCCTGCTGCCGCTGGTGGTCTACGATTTCATCGCCAACCACATCATGGGCATCTACAAGACGATGGATGAATTTAAAGGACGAGACGGCAAATAGACCCAGGGTCCCGCACTCGCCTGGGAAGCCGCCAACGGCATTCCCGGTTTCACTGGAGCGAGCTTCAAAAGCCTCGCCAACAACCATTCTTCAAAAGGGGAGACCACAGATGAAACCGCAACACCTGATCCTCATCGCCACCGCCACATCGCTGTCCGCCTGCGCCGCCCTGTTCGACGCACCACCCTCGACAACCCCACCAACCGGCGCTACCGCCGCGCCTGCAACGGCAACGGCAGCAGTACCCGCCCCGGCACCCCGACCGCTCGCCGCGCCGACACCGCCCCCGCAGCCGGTCTACACCCCCGTCGCCACCCCCTATCCGGTGCCCGCAGCCGCGGCAGCAGTCGCTACCCCGACGCTCTCCGCCGGCCCCGCCCACGCCGGCCAGCCCGGCATGCTGCGGGCCCGTCCCCAGTCCACCGGCACCGTCGAGGCCTACATCCCCGCCGGCGCGGTGCTGACCCTGCGCGTGCAGCAGACCAATGCCGACGGCGGCTGGTGGTTCACCGAGTACGAGGGCAAGACCGGCTGGGTCAGCGAACGCGGCCTGACGCAGTAGCCGTTCGGGCCACGCCGACGCGCTTCAATCAGGAAAGCTTTCTGGCCCGATAAGCCGGTGATGCGCTTTTACCAACGCCGGCGGAACCCCCGCCGGCGTTTGTGTCTCTGCGGCCATGTCCTTCGGTAATATCGATCTCCCAGAATGAACCCAACATCACTTATGGGAGTTTGACCGTGAACTATTTCGTGACCGGAGCAACGGGCTTCATTGGCAAGTTCCTGCTGGAACAGCTGCTGGCCCGCGAGGGGGCGCAAGTGCATGTGCTGGTGCGCGAGTCCTCGAAGGACAAGTTCGCCGCGATGCAGGCGCGCTACGGCGACGCCGGCGAGCGCCTGCACATGGTGGCCGGCGACATCACCACGCCGGGCCTGGTGTCCGCGGCCGACTTCAAGAAGCTGCAGGGCAAGATCGACCACCTGTTCCACCTCGCCGCGGTCTACGACATGGGCATGTCGGACGAGCAGGGTGACCGCATCAACAACGAGGGCACGCGCAATGTCGTCGCCTTCGCCAACGACCTCGGCGGCAAGGTGAAGCTGCACCACGCCTCCAGCGTCGCGGTGGCCGGCGGCGACTTCCAGGGCCGCTTCACCGAGGACATGTTCGACGAGGGCCAGCGCGTCGCGCACCCCTACTTCCGCACCAAGTTCCAGTCGGAACAGATCGTGCGCGACGAGTCCAAGGTGCCGTTCCGCATCTACCGTCCGGGCGCCGTGGTCGGCAGCTCCGAGACCGGCGAGATGGACAAGATCGACGGTCCCTACTACTTCTTCAAGACCATCCAGAAGCTGTCCTACGCGGTGCCGAAGTGGCTGCCTCTGCTGGGCATCGAGGGCGGCCGCGTGCCGTTGGCGCCGGTCGACTACGTGGCCAAAGCCATGGACTACCTCGCGCACAAGGATGGCCTCGACGGCCAGGCCTTCTGCCTGATCCAGTCGGATTCGCCGACCGTCGGCGGCCTGCTGCAGACGCTGATGGAAGCGGCGCATGGCCCGCAGTTCGCCGCCAAGTTCGAGCTACCGTCGATCCCCACCGCCGTGCGCGGCGCGGCGGCGAAGCTCAGCGCGCGCATCCCCGCATCGGTCGGCAAGAACATCTCCAAGGCGATCGGCGTGCCGGTCTCGGTGCTGGGCTATGTCACCAACCCGGCGGTGTTCGACGACAAGAACGCGCGCCGCGCGCTGAAGGGCTCCGGCATCAGCTGCCCGGACATCAAGGACTACGCCGACAAGCTCTGGGCCTACTGGGAGCAGTTCCTCGACATCTACACCACGGTGCCGAAGGAAGCGACGCGCAAGCTCTCCGGCAAGGTCGTGGTCGTCACCGGCGCCTCCTCGGGCATCGGCTTCATCACCGCGAAGAAATTCGCCACGGCCGGCGCCAAGGTGATCCTGGTGGCGCGCACGCGCGAGAAGCTGGAGGAAACGCAGAAGATCATCCAGATGGCCGGTGGCGAGGCGCATGTCTATCCCTGCGACCTCAACGACATGCAGGCGATCGACAACTGCGCGCAGGAAATCCTCAAGGACTTCGGCCACGTCGACATCCTGATCAACAACGCCGGCCGCTCGATCCGCCGCGCCGTGTTCGAATCGCTGGACCGCTTCCACGACTTCGAGCGCACGATGCAGCTGAACTACTTCGGCGCGATCCGCATGATCCTCAACTTCCTGCCGTCGATGGCGAAGCAGCGCGGCGGCCACATCGTCAACATCAGCTCGATCGGCGTACTCAGCAATGCCGCGCGCTTCTCGGCCTACGTCGCCAGCAAGGCCGCGCTCGACGCGTTCTCGCGCTGCCTGTCCGCCGAGGTCAAGCACCGCAACATCTCGGTCACCGCGATCTACATGCCGCTGGTGCGCACGCCGATGATCGCGCCGACCAAGCTTTACGACTACGTGCCGGCCTGGTCGCCGGAGAAGGCCGGCGACACCGTGCTGCAGTCGGTGCTGAACCGTCCGAAGTCGGTGGCGACGCCGCTGGGTACCGCCGCCGCGGTGTCCTACGCGCTGTGGCCGAAGCTCAACGACAGCCTGCTCAACCGCGGCTTCCGCCTGTTCCCGTCCTCGTCCTCGGCCAAGGGCCGCAAGGATGGCGGCAAGCCGACGCTGGAGCAGGTGGTGTTCGCCAACGTGTTCAAGGGCGAGTATTTCTAAGCTGCGCTGCCTGTGTGCCGGAGAAGCCCGCTCATGCGGGCTTCTCCGTTTATGGCGCCCGCTCGTAACTAACTGAATCGTCAGTAGAACCTTACCCCCTGACGAGGGGGTGGAACGATGATTCACCGGGGCAGAGACTGGTCCCGTTGGGGGTATCCAGCGGGGGGACAGCATGAGCACCGAGTACGACCTGTGCCGTTGGTCTTGGCTGCTGCTGCCCCTGGCGCTGTGCTGGCTGGGCCTGTCCTTCTACCTCGCACCGGGCTGGCATGGCTACCTGCTGGTCGCCTTCGGCCCCTCGCTGGGGGCGCTGCTGCACGCACTGCTGCGCCGGCGCCGGCCGGTCGAGGCAGAGGAAGCATCCTGAGGCCGCAACGGAAAAGGCCCGCTTTCGCGGGCCTTTTCTTCATCTGCAGCAGCAGGCCTACGCGCTCTTCGCCAAGCGCTTGCCACGCTTGGCGACGCTGGCGGCGAGATCGCCCAGCACCAGGGTGGTGTCGTCCCAGTGGATGCAGGCATCGGTGACCGACTGGCCGTAGACCATGCTCGGACCGATCTCCTGGCGGCCTTCCACCAGGTGCGACTCGATCATCACGCCGACCACGCGCTCGTCGCCGCCCGAGATCTGGTGGCCGACGTCCTCGCAGACGCTGACCTGCTTCTTGTGCTGCTTCTGGCTGTTGGCATGCGAGAAGTCGATCATCACCTGCGGCTTGAGGCCAGCCTTGGTCAGCGCGGCGCAGGCGGCATCGACGCTCTTGGCATCGAAGTTGGTGCCGCTGTTGCCGCCGCGCAGGATCACGTGGCAGTCCGGGTTGCCGGCGGTCTCGAAGATCGAAATCTGGCCTTCCTTGGTCAGCGACAGGAAACGGTGCGGGCTCTGTGCCGCGCCGATCGCGTCGACCGCGACCTTGACGCTGCCGTCGGTGCCGTTCTTGAAGCCGACCGGGCAGGACAGCCCCGAAGCCATCTCGCGATGCAGCTGCGATTCGGTGGTGCGTGCGCCGATCGCGCCCCAGCTGACCAGGTCGGCCAGGTACTGCGGCGTCAGGATGTCGAGGAACTCGACGCCGGCCGGCACGCCCATGTCGTTGAGCTGCACCAGCAGCTTGCGCGCGGTGCGCAGGCCCTGCTCGATGTCGTAGCTGTCGTTGAGGTTCGGGTCGTTGATCAGGCCCTTCCAGCCGACCGTGGTGCGCGGCTTCTCGAAGTACACGCGCATGACGATCAGCAGGTCATCCTTCACCTGCTCGCGGAAGGCCTTGAGGCGCGTCGCGTATTCCAGCGCGGCCTGCGGATCATGGATCGAGCAGGGGCCGACGATCACCAGCAGGCGGCCGTCGCGGCCCTGCAGCACGTCCTGGATTTCCTTGCGGGTTTCGAACACCGTCTTCGCCGCGTTGTCGGTCAGCGGGATTTCGGCCTGCACCTGGGCCGGCGTGGAGACGGGGCGGACGGATTTGATCCGCGTGTTTTCGGTGACGAACATCGTAGGGACCGCTTGTCAAGCAAAAGGGAGGGCGATGCTATAGCAAAGGCCCTAGCTCGGGCAAAACACCTTCGTGGCAGACGGGCTGATGCCCGATGGCATACTGCGGCGCGGTCGGGCGATAGCATATGAGACAAAACATCGCTCATAAATACAACTGATCAATAAAAACTCACATGAACGCCATGTCCCGCATGATCCTGCCGCTGGCCCTGACCAGCCTGCCGCTGGCCGCACACGCCCTGCCCTTCGCCACCTCCAACCAGGCGGCGCTGGCCCAGGGCTTCGACCTGCCGGCGGTCGGCCATGCCGCGGTCCTCGGCGCCGGCAAGGCCAGCTCGCAGTTCAGCCTCGACCTGAGCAGCGAATACAGCGCGCACACGGCCGGCAGCGAAACCATCGTCCTCGACGGCGAGACCGCGCGCCTGGCCTGGCGCTACCGCCAGGGCATGGACGGCTGGGACTGGGGCGTCGAGCTGCCGGTGGTGCATGCCGGCGGCGGCTTCCTCGACAGCTTCATCGAGGACTGGCACGACTTCTTCGGCCTGCCCAACGGCGGCCGCGAGTTCGCGCCGCAGGACCGCTACCTCTACCAGTACGACCGCGGCGGCAGCACCCGGCTGCAGCGCACCGAGGAAGGCTGGGCGCTGGGCGACCTGCGCGTCTCCGCCGGCTGGGCCCTGAACGAGTCGCTGGCCCTGCGCGGCGAGCTGAAGCTGCCGACCGGCGACGACGACCAGCTCAGCGGCGGCAACCTCGGCGCCGCGGCCTGGGGCGACTGGGCCCTGCCCTTCGATCTCGATTCGCGCTGGAGCGGCTTCGTCTCCGCCGGCCTGTCCGCCAACCAGAAGGGCGACGTGCTGGAGGACCAGCAGGAAACCCTGGTGCCCTTCGGCGGCGCCGGCCTGTTCTTCCGCGCCTGGCGCCAGGTCGAGCTCGGCACCCAGTTCAACCTGCACGGCCCGCTCTACGACGACTCCGAGCTCGACGAGCTGTCGCGCGCCGGCGGCCAGCTGGTGTTCGGCGGCCGCTGGCTCGGCGCCGGCTGGGCGCTGGACCTGGCGGTGCAGGAAGACATCCTCACCCGCTCCTCGCCGGACTTCGGCGTGCACATCGGGCTGCGGCTGCTGGCGGAGTAGGGCCGGCGGCCACTTCCGCCGAAAAAGATTTCTGCCACGGATTACACGGATAAACGCGGATACATCAACGGCACTGCACCGGGGATTGTTTTTTAATCCGTGTAAATCCGTGTTTATCCGTGGCCAAGTCTTTTTGCCGTTCTAGGCCAGGTCGAACAGCAGCAGCTCCGCATCGGATTCGGCGCGGACCTGCAATCCCGTCTCGCCCTCCAGCACCAACGCATCGCCGCCCAGCAACTGCTCGCCGCTGACAACCACCACGCCGCGCGCGACCTGCAGGTAGTAGCGACGCTGCGCTGACAGCGCCTTCTGCATTTCCTGCCCCGCCCGCGGCCAGGCGATGTCGAGCCGCGCATCCTGGTGGATCTGGAACGGCGTGCCGCTGCCCACCGGCCCCACTACCGTGGTGAAGCCGCGGCGCAGCGCCTCCGCATCCAGCGCCTGCTGCTCGTAGCCCGGCGCATGGCCGCGGCCTTCCGGCTGGATCCAGATCTGCAGCAGATGCGTGCGCTCGGCCGTCGAGGGATTGATCTCGCTGTGGCTGATGCCGCGGCCGGCGTGCATCAGCTGCAGTTCGCCGGGCCTGAGGTCGCCGCTGCCGCCGGTGGAATCGCGGTGGCGGATGCTGCCTTCCAGCACGTAGGTGATGATCTCCATGTCGCTGTGCGAATGCGGCGGGAAGCCGGCGGTCGGCACGATGATGTCCTGGTTGATCACGCGCAGCGCGCCGTAGCCCATGCGCTGCGGATCGTAGTAGTCGCTGAACGAGAAGCTGTGCCAGGACTCCAGCCAGCCGCGGTCGGCATGACCACGCTCGTCACCGCGCCTGAGGCTCATCATGGCCGCACTCCATCAATCCGTTTGAACATGGAAATCAATGTATGGCTTGACCTTGCACCGAAAAAGCGGAAAGTTTCGAAGCCACCATTCAAACGGATTGAAGATGCGCCTGACGCTGGAAGCGCTGGAGACGCTGGACGCCATCGAGGAGCACGGCAGCTTCGCGCGCGCCGCCGAGGCCCTGCACCGCGTGCCCTCGGCAGTGACCTACACCGTGCAGAAGCTCGAGTCCGACATGGGCGTGGCGCTGTTCGACCGCAGCGGCCGCCGCGCCCGCCTCACTGCCGCTGGCCGCGTGCTGCTGGACCGCGGGCGTGAACTGCTGCGCCAGGCCGAGAGCCTGGAAAACTCGGTCAAGCGCGCCGGCCACGGCTGGGAGACGCAGCTGGTGGTCGCGGTCGACGACATCATCCCGCTGGAGCGCCTGTTCCCGGTGATCTCGGCCTTCGACGCGCTGATGACCGGCACGCGCCTGCGCTTCACCCAGGAAATCTTCGGCGGCGCCTGGGATGCGCTGATCGACCGCCGCGCCGACCTCACTGTCGGCGCCGGCGGCGACGCGCCGCATGGCTACGGCCTGGTCACCCGGCAACTCGGCAGCATGTCCTTCGTGTTCGTGGTGGCGCCGCACCACCCGCTGGCCGAGGCGCCGGAACCGCTGCCGGCCAGCATGATCGCGCGCTACCGCAGCATCGCCGCCGCCGACTCCTCGCGGCGCCTGCCGGCGCGCAGCGGCGGCATCCAGCCCGGGCAGGACGTGCTGGTGGTGCCGACGCTGGCCGACAAGGCCGCGGCGCAGATCGCCGGGCTCGGCGTCGGCTACCTGCCCGAGTACATCGCGCGACCGCATGTCGAGGCCGGGCGGCTGGTGGAACGGAAGGTCGACGCCGAGCGTGCGCCCAGCGTGATGAGCCTGGCCTGGCGCTCCGGCGAGGAAGGGCGCGCCCTGCAGTGGTTCCGCGACCGCATCCTGGAGGAGCCGGGGATTCGGGGGTTGTTGGGACGGTAGCTTCTTTTGTTTTGGGGGTGGCGGCGATTACGCCGCTCGGGTGCGGTGGATCTCTGAAGGTTTTATTTCGCCCAAGGGCGAGTCACTTTTCTTGCTATGCGGCAAGAAAAGTAACCAAAAGAAACGCACCCCGGCATTCGCGCCGCCGCTGAAGCGGCGGTGCCCGTCTGGAGGATCGCGCCCGAGGGTCGGCGCAGACGCGACATCCATGTCGCGACTACGCCTCAGCGCGACTTCCTGTCGCACTGA
>DATILC010000277.1:0-4214 GCA_035476855.1 Solimonas sp.
GGCTTACTGGGAAGTGACATTGAGTCACTTCCCAGCTGGGGCCATTGGCTGTACTCGATGTACACGAGCGACGAGTAACACAGCCATGCGCCAAAACGGTCCCGCCCCCAAGGGGTGCCACCGGATTTGTGGCCATGCTGCGTTGCTCCTCAGTCATTTGGAACCACCAAACGTCCCTCGTCGCGTCTTGCCTGGCCGCAAATCTGGTGGCATCGCAGCGATCGCCATAGCCTTGGCAGCCCCCGCAACAATCCGGAGCCAGTGGCCGCGGACGGGTCTTGTTCTTGCCTGCACTGCTGCGGGAAAACGGCTCCCGCGGCGGTGGTGACGGTCGTACGTCGCGACCGGCTGCAGGGATGGTAGTGGTTGGGTCCGGGGTCCGGGGCAGTAAATATTCACCCATGGCCTGGGGGTAGTCCCTCAAGTTCCCCTCGAACGGGCCCCGGATGCCGAACGACAACAGGCACTTGGGTAATTGCTGCACTGCAAACGGGGTTTGCAGGCAGGTGTCGGAAAACCGTCGCAAGTCGGGTATACCCCTACAAACCGTAGGGAATGATCCGCTACGGCTGTCATCCATCCTCGCGAAAGATGGGCCCCATCAGAGCGGCACCAAGCGAGGAGACCCAAATGAAAACCAACATGCACCTGCGGACCAGCCAGAACATGGCGATGACGCCGCAACTGCTGCAGTCGATCCGCTTGCTGCAGCTGTCCTCGCTGGAGCTGGAACAGGAACTGCGTGAGGCCCTCGAGACCAACGTCATGCTGGAGCAGGACGAGGGTGAGGGTGCCGAGGAGCCGGCGCCGGCTCCGCAGGAAGCGCCCAGCGACGAGGTGCATGGCGAGGTCACCGGCATCGACAGCGCCGCGCACGAGAAGGTCGAAGCCGATTTCGACTGGAGCAGCGCCGAGAGCTGGTCCGGCGGCGAGCCGCCGGAGGACGACGATCGTCCCTGGCAGGAGCGCCACCCCAGCGCGCCGCAGACCGATGCGCGCATCGCTGCGCTGGAGCAGCTGCAGCTGACCATCGAAAGCCGCCGCGAGGCGCTCATCGCCGAGGCCATCATCGAGGCGATCGACGACAACGGTTACCTGGAACAGCCGCTGGATGAGATCGTCGCGCGCCTCGGCCCCAACTTCGCCACCAGCCTCGAGGAAGTCGAGCAGGTGCTGGAGAAGGTGCAGGCGGTCGAGCCCACCGGCTTCGCCGCGCGCAACCTCGCCGAATGCCTGGCCCTGCAGCTGCGCGCCCTGCCGCCGCGCACGCCGGGCCGTGACCTCGCCGAGTTCATCGCCGCCACCGCGCTGGAATTGGTGGCCGCCGGCAACACCCGCGAACTGGAGCAGGCCCTCGACGTCAGCCGCGCCGAGATCGGCCAGGCCGTCGCCCTGATCCGCACCCTGAATCCGAAGCCCGCCGCCGCGCTGTCGGCGCCGGCCGAGGCGGTGCTGCCCGACCTGATCGTCACCGGCACCCCCGGCGCCTGGAAGGTGGAGCTGAACGCCGAGCGCCTGCCGCGCGTGCGCGTCAACTCCCTGTACGAGCGCCTGCTGACGCAGAGCGGCACCCACCGCGGCCTGCGCGACCAGCTGCAGGAAGCGCGCTGGCTGGTGCGCGGCCTCGAGATCCGTCACCAGACCCTGCTGCGCACCGCGCGCGTCATCTTCCAGCGCCAGCAGGCCTTCCTGGAAAACGGCGAAGAGGGCATGGCGCCGCTGACGCTGCGCGAGGTCGCCGAGAGCATCGCCATGCACGAGTCCACCGTCTGCCGCGTCACCAGCAATAAGTGGGTGCAGACGCCCTGGGGCGTCTATGAACTGAAGGCCTTTTTCCCCAGCCATATCACCGGCTTGGCCGGCGAGACCTCGGGCACGGCGGTGAAGGCGATGATCCGCCGCATCATCGACGGCGAAGGCCGCGGCAAGGCGCTGAGCGACGGCGACATCGCCGCACTGCTGGCGCGCAAGGGCATTCGCGTAGCGCGCCGCACCGTCGCCAAGTATCGTGAAGCGATGAAGATCGCCTCCGCCAAGGAACGCGCCGCCCCGGCGGTGCGTCATGCCGCGGCGCTGGCGGGTTAACTACAAGGACGTACAGGAGTAACCGACGATGAACACCCTCCGCACCCTGCTGATCGACGACAACCGCGCCTTCGTGGTCCTGGCGCGCCACCTGCTGGCCGGCTCGCCGGTCTCGGTGATCGGCGAAGGCTACGACGGCTACGACGCCGTGCGCCTCGCCGAGGAGCTGCACCCAGACCTGATCATCATGGACCTGGCCATGCCCGGCATGGGCGGCCTGCAGGCCACGCGCCTGATCAAGGCCCAGGACAATCCGCCGCGGGTGGTCATCGCCAGCCACTACGACGATGCCGCCCATCGGGAATTTGCCGCGCAATCCGGCGCCGACGGCTTCATCAACAAGCAGGACTACGAACACAACCTTGCGCAGCTGCTGGGGCAGTTTGCGCAGCAAGGAGCTGCTCATGTCTGAGTCCCGCGTGCTGGTGATTGACGCCGATACTTCGCGTCAGCAGACCTTCGGCGCCATCCTGCAGTTCATCGACCACATCCCGGTGCTGGTCGAAGACATCGCCACGCTCAAGTTCGAGCAGCATCGCCCGCAGGACTGGGCGGCGGTGATCGTCGGCGACTGCGGTGACGAGGAAGCCTTCGGTCGCTTCATCGACTGGCTCAAGCGTGACCGTTATCACCCGCCACTGCTGGTGCTGCAGTCGCGCCACGAGGCGCTGATGCAGCGCCATGGCTTCGACGCCTCCGCCTGCCTGGCGCTGGACTACCCGGTGAAGTATCCGCAGCTGCACGAGATGCTGCGCCGCGCCAGCCTGCTGCGCATGGACCAGTACAGCCAGTCGATGCGCACCGCCGGCCCCACCGGCAACTCGCCGGCGGTCCGCCGTGTGCGCCGCCTGATCGAGCAGGTCGCCGCCTTCGACACCACGGTGCTGGTCACCGGCGAATCCGGCACTGGCAAGGAAGTGGTGGCGCGCGCCGTCCACGAATGCTCCAGCCGTCGCGACAAGCCCTTCGTCGCGGTCAACTGCGGCGCGATCCCGTCGGAACTGCTGGAGAGCGAGCTGTTCGGCCACGAGAAGGGCGCCTTCACCGGCGCCATCACCGCCCGCAAGGGCCGCTTCGAGATGGCCGATGGCGGCACCCTGTTCCTCGACGAGATCGGCGACATGTCGCTGCCGATGCAGGTCAAGATCCTGCGCGCGCTGCAGGAGCGCACCTACGAGCGCGTCGGTTCCAACCGCAGCGTGCGTTGCGACGTGCGCGTGATTGCCGCCACCCATCGCAACCTGGAAGAGAACATCATCAAGGGCAGCTTCCGCGAGGACCTGTTCTATCGCCTCAACGTGTTTCCGATCGAGATGCCGCCGCTGCGCGAGCGCCTCGAGGACCTGCCGCTGCTGATCGACGACCTGATCTCCGGCATCGAGCGCAACGGCCACGGCTCGGTGCGCTTTGCGCCGGATGCCGTGCACACCCTGCGTGCCTACCACTGGCCCGGCAACGTGCGCGAGTTGTCCAACCTGATCGAGCGCCTCGCCGTGCTGCACCCCAGCGCCACCGTCGGCAGCCAGCTGCTGCCGCAGCGCTACCGCGCCGGCTTGCCGACGCTCACCCCGACGGAAGAGCCGGCGGAAGACCGTCACGAGGCCATGCTCGCCGCCGCCGGCCTGCTGCCGCCGCCGTCGACCGCATCCGCGATCGCCGCGCTGAGCCAGCTGCCGCCGGAAGGCATCAACCTCAAGGACCACATCGAGGGCATCGAGCTGGCGCTGATCCGCCAGGCCCTGGCCCAGTCCGGCGGCGTGGTCGCCCATGCCGCCAAGCTGCTTAACACGCGCCGCACCACCCTGGTGGAAAAGCTGCGCAAGTACGGCCTGACCCGCGAACTCGCGGGCGAGGGCGAGCAGCTCAGCGCCTGACCCCGGCATGCAAGCCCAGGCCGCCCTCGGTGAATCGCGGGGCGCACGGGCGCTGCATGTCCGCAGGTCCGCGCGAAGCTCCGCCGAAACCTTGACGCCGATCCCGGAAAAACCACGCCAGAAACACGTATTCCGCAGGGCACAGGAGTTGCACCTCCACCCTCAAACCGATCTGGATAGCCCGCAATGAACGAAATCGGCGTCACCAACGTACTCGCGCAGATTCGTGCGATGCAGGCGCAGGCCGCGCATAGA
>DATILC010000278.1:0-3941 GCA_035476855.1 Solimonas sp.
GCACTGGCACCAGCCGACCGAAGCCTTGCGCAGCGCCGCCGCGCTGCTGGGCGTGACCACGCTGCTGCAGATGGCGAGGCAGGAAGCATGAGCCGCATTCTCGCCGTCGACGATTCGACCTCGATGCGGCAGATGGTCAGCTTCACGCTGAAGGCCGCCGGCTACGACGTCACCGAGGCCGAGGATGGCCTTGCCGCGCTGAACCTGGCGAAGACACAGAAGTTCTCGCTGGTGCTGGCCGACGTCAACATGCCAAACATGGATGGCCTGTCGCTGGTACGCGCGCTGCGCGGCCTGCCGGACTACAAGTTCACGCCCCTGCTGATGCTGACCACCGAGTCGACGCCGGAGAAGAAGGCGGAAGGCAAGAGCGCCGGAGCCACCGGCTGGCTGGTCAAGCCGTTCAATCCCGAGCAGTTGATTGCCACCATCCAGCGTGTCCTGAGCTAGGGCACGCGCCGATGAGCAACATCGACCTAAGCCGCTTCCACCGGACCTTCTTCGACGAAAGCCTCGAAGGGCTGGATGCGATGGAGTCCGCACTGCTGCGGCTCGACATCGGCCAGGCCGATGCCGAAACCATCAACCTGATCTTCCGCTCCGCCCATTCGATCAAGGGCGGCGCCGGCACCTTCGGCTTCACTGCCGTGGCCGGCTTCACCCATCTGCTGGAAACCCTGCTGGAACGCGTACGCTCCGGCCAACGCCAGGTCAGCCAGGCCGACGTCGACCTGCTGCTGCGTTCGGTCGACGTGACCCGCGCGATGCTGCGTGCCGCCGACGGCGGTGACGCCTGCGATCTGGACAACGTCGCCCGGGTCAGCGCGGAACTGGAGCAGGCGCTCGACATGAAGCCCGCCGTGGTTGCGCCGGTCGCAGCCAGGCCGGTGGCGGCGGGCTGGAGCATCCGCTTCATTCCGAAGCCCGATATCTTCGCCAGCGGCAATGATCCGCTGCGCATCCTGCGCGAGCTGGACCGCCTCGGCGATGCCGGGATCACTTGCATCGCCGACGACCTGCCGGAGCTGGGCGCGATCGATCCCGAGCGCTGCTACTTGTCCTGGAACATCGCGCTGCGCGGCGACTGCGACGAGGCCGCGGTGCGCGAGGTGTTTGCCTGGGTCGAGGACGAGTGCAATCTGGAGATCCTGCCGCTGGACCAACCGGTAGCAACAGCCGCCTCCGTCGAGGGTATGGAAGCCGCGCCGCCTGCTCCCGATGCCGGAGGGCGCGTGGTGAAGAAGCCGCAGCTGAATGTGGTCGAAGGCGGCAAGGCCGCCGCCGAAAGCAGCATCCGCGTCGGCACCGAGAAGATCGACGCCCTGATCAACCTGGTCGGCGAACTGGTCATCACCCAGGCGATGCTGCAGCAGACCGCTGAAAGCCTCGATCCGGTGCTCAACGAAAAGCTGCTGCAGGGCCTGTCGCAGCTGGACCGCAATACCCGCATGCTGCAGGAAGCGGTGATGTCGACCCGCATGCTGCCGGTGGAAGCGGTATTCAGCCGCTTCCCGCGGATGGTGCGCGACCTTGCCGCCAAGCTGGGCAAGCAGATCCGCCTGGAGACCGTGGGCGAGAGCACCGAACTGGACAAGGGCGTGATCGAGCGCATCGCCGATCCGCTGACCCACCTGGTGCGCAACTCGCTGGACCACGGGCTGGAGACCACCGAGCAGCGCATTGCTGCCGGCAAGAATCCGACCGGCACCATCACCCTGCGCGCTGCCCACCAGGGTGGCCATATCGTCATCCAGGTTTCCGATGACGGCCGCGGCCTCAATCGCGAGAAGATCCTGGCCAAGGCCGCCGAGCGCGATGTGCCGGTGCCGCCGAACCCGGCCGATGCCGATGTCTGGCAGCTGATCTTCGCGCCGGGTTTCTCCACTGCAGAGGCGGTGACCGATGTTTCCGGTCGCGGCGTCGGCATGGACGTGGTGAAGAAGAACGTGCAGGCCCTCAGCGGCCAGATCGAGATCACCACCGAGGCCGGCAAGGGCACGACGGTGACGATCCGCCTGCCGCTGACGCTGGCGATCCTCGACGGCATGTCGGTGCGCGTCGGCGACGACGTCTTCATCGTGCCACTCAATTGCGTGGTCGAGTCGTTGCAGCCGCAGCCCGGGCAGGTCAAGGCACTGACCAGCAATGCCCGCGTGGTCAAGGTACGCAACGAGTACGTGCCGCTGGCGCCATTGCACCAGCATTTCAACATCCGCGCCGATGCGCAGCACGCGGAGACCAGCATCCTCGTGCTGGTGGAGTCCGAGGGCCGCAAGGTCGCCGTACAGGTCGACGAACTGGTCGGCCAGCAGCAGGTCGTCATCAAGTCGCTGGAAGCCAACTACCGCCGCGTGCACGGCATCTCCGGGGCCACCATCCTCGGCGACGGCCGCGTCGCACTGATTCTCGATGTCGCCGAGCTGGTGCGGGGCTATGCCCGCGCCGCGGCGGCCTGAACCCACAAGGAAAGCCGCATGAGCGCCACCCCGCAGAGCAGCCCAGAGACCCGGCCGGAGGCGCTCGCCGCCGGCACCGGCATGCCCAACGAGTTCCTCACCTTCACCCTCGGCGAGGAGGAGTACGGCGTCGATATCCTCAAGGTGCAGGAGATCCGCGGCTACGACACCGTCACCAAGGTGCCCAACGCGCCGTCCTTCATCAAGGGTGTGATCAACCTGCGCGGCACCATCGTGCCGGTGGTCGACCTGCGACTGAAGTTCGCGCTGGGCCGCGCCGACTACAACCAGTTCACGGTGATGATCATCCTCAACGTCGCGCGCCGCGTGGTCGGCATCGTCGTCGATGGCGTCTCCGACGTCATGCAGCTGACGCCGGAGCAGATCCGCCCGGCACCCGAGTTCGGCAGCAACGTCAACACCAAATTCATCACCGGCATCGGTGCCCTGGAGCAGCGCATGCTGATCCTGATGGACATCGAGAAACTCATCAGCAGCGAAGACATGGCGTTGATGGACAGCGCCAGCGTTCACTAAACCCTACGACGAGGTAGACCCCATGAAAGCCACTTCCAAGAAGCCCGCCGCCAAGGCTCGCCGCAGCAGTACGACGTCGAAGTCCGCCGCTGCCAAGCCCTCCGCTGCGAAATCCGCCGCCAGGACCGCGGTCTCCGCCCAGGAGCTCGCCGACCTGCGTGGCCAGATCGCCGCGATCGGAAAGTCGCAGGCAGTGATCGAGTTCTCGCTCGACGGCCGCATCCTCAACGCCAATGGCAATTTCCTCGCCACCGTCGGCTACTCGCTGGACGAGATCCGCGGGCAGCACCATTCGATGTTCGTCGATCCGGTTTACCGCCAGAGCATTGAGTACCGCCTGTTCTGGGACAAGCTGGGGCGCGGCGAATATGACTCGGGGCAGTACAAGCGCATCGGCAAGGGCGGCAAGGAAATCTGGATCGAGGCCAGCTACAACCCGATCCTCGATGCCGCCGGAAAGCCGTTCAAGGTCGTCAAGTACGCCACCGACATCACCGCGCAGAAGCAGCAGGCCGCGGACCACTCCGGCCAGCTGGCGGCGATCGGCAAGGCCCAGGCGGTGATCGAGTTCACGCTTGACGGCAGGATCCTGCAGGCCAATGACAACTTCCTCGGCGCGATTGGCTATACGCAGGACGAGATCCGTGGCCAGCACCATTCGATGTTCGTCGAGCCGGCCTATCGCGCCAGCGTCGACTACCGCCTGTTCTGGGAAAAGCTGGGGCGTGGCGAGTACGACGCCGGCCAGTACAAGCGCATCGGCAAGGGCGGCAGGGAGATCTGGATCCAGGCCTCCTACAACCCGATCCTGGACCTGGGTGGCAAGCCCTTCAAGGTCGTCAAGTACGCCACCGACATCACGGCGCAGAAGCTGCAGGCCGCCGACCGCGCCGGGCAGCTGGACGCCATCGGCAAGGCGCAGGCGGTGATCGAGTTCGACCTGGGCGG
>DATILC010000279.1:0-4499 GCA_035476855.1 Solimonas sp.
AAGACCATCGACTCCTTCATCGAGACGATCTGCTCCACCGTGCAGCAGGCCGCGGGCAGCTGCAGCGCCGACCAGTACTTCCACAAGGGGCAGTGGAAGGACATGGATTGCCGTGACGAGAGCATCGCCTACCGTGCCGCGCAGCAGGGCATCCCGGTGGGGCCGGCGGCGCTGTCGGCACCGGCGCGCATTTGCCGCACGCTGCATGGCCCGCTGGTGGCGCGCGACGATGCGGCCGGCCTGGCGCGTAGCGTCCAGTACGCGATGTATCGCCGCGAGATCGAGACCATCGAGGGCGTTGCCGACTGGTCGAGGGCGAAGTCCTTCGCCGAGTTCAAGGCCGCCACCGCCAAGGTCACCTGGAACGAGAACGTCACCGTCGCCACGCGCGATGGTCACATCGCCTACTTCCACCCGGGCCTGTTCCCGCGGCGTCATCCGGACACGGACATGCGCCTGCCGATTCCCGGCAACGGCGACTACGACTTCGGCGGCAATCTCGCTTTCAGCGAGTTGCCGCAGGTGGTCGATCCGCCGCAAGGCTATGTCGCCAACTGGAACAACAAGCCGGCCTTCGGCTGGCTCGACGGCGAGGGTCTGGGCAGTACCTCACGCCCGGGCGGCGCGGGCCAGCGCGTCACCAGCGTGCTCGACAAGCTGGCGAGCCGGCGCGACTGGCGCTTCCAGGACCTGCGCGAGATCGACCGCCACCATGGCATCCGCGATCACCGGGCGCGCGAGTACCTGCCGCTGCTGCGCGCTTTCCGCAGCAGTGCCGCGACGCAGCTGAGCGAAGTGCAGAAGGCCGCGCTCGACGCGGTGCTGGCCTGGAACGGCGAAGCCTTTGGCCCGACGCAGGATCTGGAAGATCCGCAGGCGCGTGACGGCGTGCCGCAGACCGTGTTCGGCGAAATCGTCAGCGGCCTGCGCGACGAACTGTTCGGCGAGTTGCGCAATCACGTCATCGACCCGGGCATCCCGGATCCGGATCCGAACAATCCGGAGGCCGAGGCCGGCCTGACGGTCTATGGCCGCGTCGCCGGTGTCGGCAGCCATGTCTTCGACCAGGGAGTGATGGACAACCTGGTGCTGCGCGTGCTCAAGCCCGACAGCTCCGGCCTGGTGCTGCGCCGTGACTACAGCGGCAACCGTGCGCGCGACGCAGTGATGCTTGCCGCTCTGGATCGCGCGCTGGCGTCGCTGGCACTGCAGTACAACGGCGGTGCGCCGATGACGCTGGTGGATCTGGACAAGGCGCGGCGCATCCATCCGCGCTCGCAGCTGTGCTCACTGTCCGGCGTGATCGGCCCGGGCTCGGACACGATCCCGGGCACCAGTTGCGTCACCATGCCCTACGAGGATCGCGGCTCATGGGTGCATCGCGTCGGCTACGAGCGGCCTTGAGGGGCCGCCACAGTCCATGGCCAGCGCATAACTGAGGCTGAACCAGCTTTCACAGGTTGTTTTTCTCTACTGAAACTCGCCGCCCCGACTCCGCACACTGTTGCCAACAACAGATGCGACATCATCGGGAAAGGGAGTTCACCGTGGCGGTCATCAGCAGCAAGTGGATTGGCGCAATCCTTCCGTATCTGCAGGAACAGGGGCGTGGCGCCGCGCAACCATCGCTGCAGGTCCGGGGGCGCAGGAAGCTGGCCTTGCATGGCGCCTGTCTGTTGCCGATGGGGTTGCTGTTGTGGGCCCTGTTGAGCCAGCTGCATCAACTGCACTGGAACAAGGGTTTCGCGATGCTCAGCTGGGCATGCCTGTTTACCGGCTTCGGCTGGTTGCTCACGCGCGTCCACTTCCTCTGCTCGGCCCAACTGGACAGCAAAGGTCTGGTTCAGGCATCCCTGCTGCCGTACCAGCGCATGCAGCTGCGCTGGGAGCAGGTGCAGCGCGTCAGCTTCTGGCGCTCGTCCTACTACTTCTACGGAACCGATGGTTCGGTGCTGGAACTGAACACGCTGCTGCTTGCGGACATGGACCAGACGGTCCACGCGCTGCGCCGTCTCATGCCGCCGCGCTTGCTGGCACAGTTGGAATTGCAGGCTTACTGAATAGAGCCCAAGGCACCGCAGGATGCGCCATGCCGCGCATCCTGCGGTGATGCGGCTCAGCCGCGCGCCAGCGGATTCGGCGTTGGCGCCGCGATGCGCGTCAGCGTGTTGCGGTCGGTATGGTGGAAGGGCTCCGCCTGACCCTTGATCATCATCACCGTGTCCTCGTCGTAGGACCAGCTGCCGTCGTCGTTGATCGCCACCTTCATGCGGAATTCCACCGTGCGGAAGGCGTGTTCCAGGAACGGCGCCGAGCGGATGCCGAAGGAAACCGAATCGGCCGTCGCCACCACCTCGAAGCTCTTCGCGTCGGCGCTGGCCTGGCCATAGGCCATTACCACCTGGCCGCGCGGGATGGTCAGCGTGTGGATGATGCCGCCGGTGGCCGGCTCCCACAGCCAGTAGCCGACCTGATCGTGATAGGTCTTCACCTGGTTCGGTTTGGTGATGAAGGTGTGGTAGCGCAGGCCGTACATCAGCTGCGGGCCGTTGGTGGCGGGGTCGATCGGCTGCAGCTCGATGCGTTCGACATAGGCCTGCTTCTTCGGACCCTCGGCCTTGGGCTTCACGTCGAGGCCGCGCGTGCCCTCCCAGACGCCGGCGAGTCCAGCCAGCGGGCCGAGGTTCCTGAGCGTGTCGACGTCGACGTCGGAGGGTTCGGTGTAGATGTCGGCGGGAAAATCGCTCATGCAGATCGGCCTCGTTATCGGTTGGAATGTTGTGCGTGAGTATGGCGCAGGCGCGTCGCGGACTGCAGCGGCGCTGACCGTCAGGCGCTCAGTGGGCGTGCTGGAACAGCGTCACCGCGCACAGCAGCAGTAGCGCTACCTGCGCCAGCAGGCCGATCGCGAACGACACGCTCCGCGCCATGCGCAGGTCGGCGTAGTAGCAGCCCATGTGCGCGATTCGCGCCGCGGTGAAGGTCCAGGCGGCGCCGGCGGTCCAGCGCGGATCTGCGCCGAGCAGCAGTGCGCAGAAGAAGCTCAGCAGGTAGAGCCCGAGATTCTCGCTGGTGTTCGCATGCGCCCGTGCCGCGCGGAACAGGAAATCGTCATGCCCGCCGGTCACCGGCGTACCCGGCACGTGCTTGCTGCGGATGCCGGCGATATCCAGCACCAGGAACTGCGCCAGGATGGCGAAGCCGAGGGTGAGGGCTGCGGCGAGGGCGCAGAACTGGGTGGCAGCGAGCGTTTCCATGGGCAAGGTTCCGGAAGAGTGGGGCGGCGCGAAGTATGCCGGGGGCCGCGCTCCCGTCGCGACCCGTGATGGCGGGGTCGCAGCTGGCGCGCCTATAGTCAGGTCCATCGTCTCGAAGGCTTTTGCCGTCGTGCGGGCGGGGCGAGAACAGCGGCGGACCACGATCCGTCGCGGCGACCGAGGAGAGGAGTGCAATGAGCGATTCGAACGGGGGACTGCTGCGGGGCTGGCCGCTTACCGGCTGCATCACGCTGGCGCTGCTGGTGATGTCGGCGCTGCTGCTGACACAGCATCCGGGGGAGGAGGGCGTGCGCCTGGTGATCCGTGCCACCGCGCGGACCTCGCTGCTGCTGTTCGTCCTGGCCTTCACCGCCTCGGCGCTGTGGCGCCTGTGGCCGGGTACCTGGACGCGCTGGCAGCTACGCAACCGCCGCTACCTCGGCGTGTCCTTCGCGGCCTCGCACGCGATCCACCTGGCGGCGATCGTCGCCTTCGCCCGCCTCGATCCTTCGGAGTTCGGCAGCATCTCGCCGGTGGCCAACCGCATCGTTGCCGGTCTGGCCTATGTCTTCATCTTTGCCATGGCCGCCACCTCCTTCGACCGCATGGTCGCCTGGATGGGCGCGCGTCGCTGGAAGCTGCTGCACACGGCGGGTGCTCACTACATCTGGCTGATCTTCATGCTCTCGTTCGCCAAGCGTGCGATCCATGAGCCGGGGTACTTGCTGGGGGTTCTGCTGCTGGCGATGGCATTGGGGCTCCGCCTGAAGGCCCGTGCCGGAGGCAAGGACCGGCAGGCGGTCGTGCCCGGCTAGTGGGGTGGCCTGGCCCGGATCTGGCCGGAGCGGAGCTGTTTCGATCCCTTACCGATGGCCTGATGGCGGGCAGGAAGCAGGGTTCGCCGGCCGTTCTTGAAGTTTTCTGGTTGCAAAATGACCAGAAACGGCGCGGATCGGGGATTCCAAAGCCCGCCTATACAAACAAAAAAATGTTTTGAAACATGTATTTATGAGATTTCAAAACATACACAGTTGACGCCTTCTCCATTCCGCTTAGAATTCGCCTCCCTGCTGACGGCAACGACGCGAAGCGACGAAGCCTAAAGCCTTGATCTTTAAGAACAAAGCAAGTGATTTGTGTGGGTGCTCCCGGAAGCGTGGCTGAAGCCATAGCAACACCGAGAGTATCAACGTAAAGCCAATGTTAATTGAGCTAAACGGGGAATGACTCTGACGAGAGAGC
>DATILC010000280.1:0-3060 GCA_035476855.1 Solimonas sp.
GGCCTGGGCCTGAGCATCACGCGCCAGCTGGCCGGCCGCATGGGCGGCAGCCTGGAGCTGGAGAGCGTGGTCGGCCAGGGCTCGGTGTTCCGCATCGTGCTGCCGCGCGTCGCCGCCGCGACACAGCCTGCGCTGCCGGCGGAGCCGGCCGGGTCCGCCGGCGAGCTGCCGCCGACCACCGTACTGGTGGTCGACGACGTCGAGCTCAACCGCGAGCTGGTGGCGGCGATGTTCGAGGACACGCCGCATCGCGTACTGCGCGCGCGCAGCGGCGCCGAGGCGCTGGCGCTGGCGCGGCAGCAGCATCCGCGGGTGATCCTGATGGACATCCTGATGCCGGGCATGGACGGCATCGAGGCGCTGCAGCGCCTGCGGGCCGAGCCGGCGCTGGCCGACATCCGCGTGGTCGCGGTCACCGCCTCGACCCTGCGCGGCGAGCAGCAGCGCCTGCGCGAGCTGTTCGACGGCTACGTCGCCAAGCCCTTCACCCGCGATGCGCTGTTCGCCGAATTCGGCCGCGTGCTGCGCAGCTCGCCGCTGGCGCCGTCGGGTATCTTCGGCGATGGCCTGCCGGCGTCGCTGCGCTCGCGCCTGCAGCGCCTGCTGCTGCGCGACTGGCCGGCGGTGCGCGCCGCGCCGGCGATGCGCGACGTCAAGAACTTTGCGCAGGCGGTGGACGAGATGGCGGTGGCGGCGCAGCTGGAGAGCCTGCGCGGCTTCGCCCGCGAGCTCAACGATGCCGCCTTCGCCTTCGACGCACTGCGGGTCGAGGTGTTGCTGGAGGAATTTCCGGCGCGTTGCAGGGAATGGCTGGATCAACCGGAAGAACCATGAAGCAGGATCAGCTGAGCCCGGTGGTGCTGGTGGTGGACGACAACGGCAGCAATGTGCAGCTGCTCGGCCAGCTGCTCGACAACGCCGGCTACAACGTCGTGCCCGCCGCCAGCGGCGCGCAGGCGCTGGAGCGGGCCAGGCTGCGCCGGCCGGACCTGGCGCTGGTCGACATGCTGATGCCGGGCATGGATGGCCTGGAACTGGGCCGGCACCTGCGCGAACTGCCGGGGCTGTCGGACCTGCCGGTGATCTTCGTCACCGGCGTCACCGGGCAGGACTCGGTGGCGCGGGCCTTCGCCGCCGGCGCGGTCGACTACATTACCAAGCCCTTCGTCCCGCAGGAGATGCTGGCGCGGGTGCAGACCCACGTCGAGCTCAAGCGCGCGCGCGACCACCTGCAGCTGATGCTGCGCGAGCGCGAGGAGATCACCAACGTCGTCGCCCACGACCTGAAGAATCCGCTGACCTGCATCCGATTCGCCAGCCAGCTGCTGGGGCGCAGCCAGGAGCCGGCGCGTCGCGGCGAGTTGCTGCAGGAGATCGAGGACTGCACCCAGGAGGCGCTGGAATTCATCCAGCGTTTCCTCAGCATGCGCGCCGACGGCGAGTACCTGCGCCAGTTCAAGACCGAGCGCCTCGATCTGCGCGAGCTGGCGGTGCAGGCGCTGCGCCTGCAGGCTGCCTCCGCCGAGATGCGCGGCATGCAGCTGCAGCTGCAGGCCGAGGGCGACAGCCTGCCGGTGACGGCCGACCACATGGCGACGCGCAACGTGCTGCAGAACCTGCTGTCGAACGCGATCCGCTACTCGCCCGAGGGCGGCGAGGTGACGGTGGCGGTCAGCGCCACGCGCGGCGGCATGGCGCGCTGCCTGGTGATGGACCGCGGCCCCGGCATTGCCGAGGCGGACCAGAAGAAGTTGTTCCAGCGCTTCATGCGTTTCGCTACCGCGCGCCAGACCGAGTACTCCTCCGGCCTGGGCCTGGCCATCGCCAAGCGCGACATCACCCAGATGGGCGGACACCTGTGGTACGAACCGCGCCCGGGCGGCGGCAGCATCTTCGGCTTCGAGCTGCCGCAGCAGCGCGAGACGGCGGAATGAGGATATAAAAACTCATTTGCCACGGATTGCGCGGATGAACGCGGATCAAGCCCCATCATTCGAAAAGCCGGATTTCGCCACGGAATGACACAGACAAACACGGAAAACCAGAAGCTTGCCTGTTGCTGGAATCGCACTGTTCTGGCGATTCCCTCGCGACTGACGAATCCGCAAAAAATCCGTGTCATTCCGTGTAAATCCGTGGCAGAAATTCTTTTCCTGGGCTGAAGACAAAAAAAGAGCCCGGCGTGTTGCCACGCCGGGCGGGGTGAATGCGAGTTCTTTTGAACTCAGCAGGTCAGCATCAGGGGCGTGCGACGGAATTGCCGTCTAGCGCGCCCCGAATACTGTCCCGCCGGTTTTTCGCCTCGCTCAGCTTGCGTTCGTAGTCGGTCTTGGCCTGGTTCAGGCAGGTATCGCGGGCGCTGCCGGTGCTGGCATCGCAGCGTTCCTTCTCCACTTTGTAGGCCGCTTCGATTTCTGCCGATTCGACCTTGTAGCGGCCTTCGGCCTCGGTCTTCATGGTGTCGGTGTGGGCCCCCATGTTGTTGGCGGCGGCGTCGGCTGGATTGCTGTTGCCGGCTGACTCGATCGTGGTCTGCGTCTCCTCCTGGCGCGCGGCGTTGATGTCCTGCGCGGCTTCGGCGCGAGCCTCGTCGACCTTCTGCTGGCCCTCGGCCTCCGCCGCGGCCATGTCCTGCTGCGTTTCGCTCGCGCTTTCGGGCTTCTTGCAGCCGGCAACGGCGACCAGGCTCGCCATTGCCAGTGGGATCCACCATTTCCGTGTCATCTTGGACTCCTGTCTCTTGGGGTGTGCGGACGGCTCTCTGGTGCCGTCACCGGGGCAGGCGCAGGGTCCGTGCCAGCCGGGGGTGGCGGGCAAGTGCCTGTTTTTGCGGGAGGCCGCCGGCGCTGGTTGGCAAAGAGAGCATGCAAACTGCACGACCACCCCCGTGACTTGCTGCACATCGCCCGCCCCGGGCTCCCCGCGGGATTCCAAGCCCTTGATATCGAATGCCTTGCCCTCTGGTACGCGGCTTGCGCCAAGGATCGTGGATGCGGCGCCACCCGGCGCGCCGCCCAGACAAGGACGTCCGACATGCCGGCTCTGAAATTGCTGTTGCCG
>DATILC010000281.1:0-3799 GCA_035476855.1 Solimonas sp.
GGCCGCCCAAGCACAGAAAAAACCGGCCATGCACGCGCTGTTTTTCCGCACCCTATGACTTCAACATCCTGATGTCCAAAGAAATCAGGAAATCAAAACCGGGGAAACGTCAGCCCCAGCCCTCTCCCCGCAAAGCGGGGAGAGGGAGCTTCCATCATCAGATCAGACAGCGCCTCTGCAATCGGCACAAACAAAAAAGCGGCGGACGGTGAACCCGTCCGCCGCTTTTTCATTTCAACAACTCAGGCGCGCTTGAGCTGCGGCGCCTGCTGCAGTTCCGGAAAGAACTCCTGCGGCGTGAACACATCGACCTCGATCGCCTCCAGGCGCGCAGCCTGCGCGTCCTGCACCAGCTGCGCTTCCTGCGCGCTGATCAGACCCAGCTCGGCACCCTTGGCGGCGACTTCTGCGGCGGCACCGCGCGGCAGCTTCTTCTCGCGCTGTGCTTTCGTCAGACGACCGACCGCGTTCTCCGCCTCGGACAGCAGGCGGAAGGCCCCCAGCAGGCGGCTGGCGGCGCTCTTGCCGTGGGCCGGCACGAACACGCCCTCGGTGAGGCGACGGTACTGCGCGTCGTAGCGCTGGATCGTCAGCGCGGCGGCGGCGGAGCGGTCGTCCGCCGGCAGCTTGCCGACCGGATTGATCCGCAGCCACCAGGAACCGACCGTGCGCATGACGAAGCCCAGCACCGGCGCGTTGAAGTTCGCGTAGATGCCTTCGAAGGCCTTCTGCACCTGCGCCAGCGAGTACTCGACCGAGTAGCGCAGCAGCGGCAGGTCCTCGGCCTTGCGGCCTTCGGCTTCGAAACGGCGCAGTGCCGAAAACGCCAGCAGCTGCCAGGCCAGCGCATCGGCGTAGCGGCCGGTGAGCTTGCCGCGCATCTTCAGCTTGCCGCCGATGCAGAACATCGCCAGGTCCGTCAGCAGGCCGAAGCGCGAGGCCGACCAGCCGAGGCGGCGGTAGTAGCCGCGCGTCTCGACGGCGACGTCCGGCACGCTCACGGTCCAGCCGCGGGTCCAGCCGCGCAGCGCGCTGCGGACGATGCCGGCGAGGAAGTGGCCGATCCAGCCCGTGAGGTTCTTGCGGAACAGCGGCACGTTGTCGGTCTCGACCGCCTCGACGACCTTCAGCGCGTAGGGATGGCAGCGCGTGGCGCCCTGGCCGAAGATCATCAGCGTGCGCGTCATGATGTTCGCGCCTTCCACCGTGATGCCGACCGGCGAGGACGAGAACGCCGAGCCGAGGATGTTGTTCGGGCCCTGCATGACGCCGGCGCCGGAGAACACGTCCATCGCGTCGGTAATCAGCTCGCGCGACAGCTCGGCGGTGTAGCACTTGAGCACGCCGGAGGTGACCGGCGGCTGGATGCCGCGATCGACCGCGGAGCAGGCGAACACCCGCGCGCCCTCGCACATGTAGGTCAGCGCGGCGATCTTGCCGATCTTGTCCTGCACGCCTTCCATCTGGCCGATCGACATGCCGAACTGCTGGCGCACGATCGAGTAGGGGCCGGTGACCGCGGCGGCCTGCTTCATGCCGCCGATCGCACCAGCGGGCAGCGAGATCGCGCGGCCGCCGGCGAGCTGCTCCATCAGCATCTTCCAGCCGAGGCCGGCGCAGTCGGCACCGCCGATGATGTTGTCCACCGGCACGACCACGTCCTTGCCGATCAGCGGACCGTTGTAGAACGGCTCGCCGATGGGCAGGTGGTGGTCGCCATTGCTGAAGCCCGGCGTGCCCTTGTGCACCATCACGACGGTGATGCCCGGGTGCTTGCCCTTGCCGAGCAGGTTCTGCGGGTCATGCAGCTGGCAGGCGATCGAGCAGAGGTTGGCGACCGGTGCCAGCGTGATGTAGCGCTTGCGGAAGTTCAGGCGGATCTTGGTCTCGCCATCCGCATCGCGGAACACTTCGCCCTCGGCCTTGATGCTCGCGGCATCGGAGCCGGCGGTCGGCTCGGTCAGGCCGAAGCAGGGCACGTACTCGCCCGAGGCCAGGCGCGGCAGGTAGTGCTGCTTCTGCGCGTCAGTGCCGTAGTGATGGATCAGCTCGCCGGCGCCCAGCGAGTTCGGGATCACCACGAACACGCTGGTGACGAAGGAGTAAGGGCTCAGCGTGTGCATGATCGTGGACACGGCCAGGCGCGAGAATTCCTTGCCGCCGTATTCCCTGGGGATGATCAGTCCCATGAAGCCCTGCTTCTTGATGAACTCGATCGCCTCGGGCGGCACCACGCGCGTGCGCGCGATCTCGTGCGGGTCGAGCATGCCGCAGAGCTCGGCGAGCGGGCCTTCGACGAAAGCCTGTTCCTCGGCGCTCAGCTGCCCATAGGACTCCCGCAGCATCTGCGCAAAGTCCGGCTTTCCGGCGAAGAAACCGCCATCGATCCAGACACTGCCGGCTTCCAGCGCCTGCCGCTCCGTATCGGAAATCTGCGGCAGGATCTTTTGAGCCTGCATCCACTTCATCAACAAACCAAACATGGGGGGTTACCTCTGACAGTTGTGAAATCTTGAGAGCTTGCCCCTCACCCCAACCCCTCTCCCGGAGGGAGAGGGGCTATGGCTCCCTTCTCCCATCGGGAGAAGGGCTGGGGATGAGGGGCGCCGGTCGCTATGCCGGCGTCACTCGAACCGCGTGCCGTCCTTGGCCATCTTCACCAGGATCTTCGCCGGCTTGAAGCGTGCGCCGTACTTCTTTTCCAGTTCCTTCGAACGCTTCACGAAAGCTTCCAGTCCGGTCGCATTGATGAACTGCAGCGCGCCGCCCTGGTGGGGCGCGAAACCCCAGCCGAAGATCGAACCGATGTTGGTATCGCCGACCGCGGTGACGACGCCTTCCTCGTAGCACTTCGCAGCCTCGTTGGCCTGCGCGTACAGCAGGCGGTCGATCAGTTCCTGCTGCGGCAGCTGCTCGGCCAGCGGGAACTGCTCGGCCAGGCCCTTCCACAGCGTCTTCTGGCCACCGGCGGGATAGTCGTAGAAGCCCTTGCCGGCCTTCTTGCCGTGACGATCCAGCTGCTTGACCATCTTTTCGACCACCGCGACGCCGGGATGTTCGGCGCCGGTCTTGCCCTCGGCAGCGAAGTCCTTGCGCGTCTGCTCCAGCACGTGCAGCGACAGCGACAGCGAGACCTCATCCTGCACCGCCAGCGGGCCGACCGGCATGCCGGCCTGCAGGCCCGCCATTTCGATCGAACGCGGGTGCTGGCCTTCGGCGAGCAGGGTCATGCCTTCCATCGGGTAGGTGGCGAAGCAGCGCGAGGTGTAGAAGCCGCGCGAGTCGTTGACCACGATCGGCGTCTTCTTGATCTGCTGCACGTAGTCGAAGCCGCGTGCCAGCGTTTCCTTGCTGGTCTTCTTGCCGACGATGATCTCGACCAGCGGCATCTTGTCCACCGGCGAGAAGAAGTGCAGGCCGATGAAGTTCTTCGGACGCTCGCTGGCCTCGGCCAGGCCGGTGATCGGCAGGGTTGAGGTGTTGGAGGCGAACACCGCGGTCTTCGCCAACTGCGCCTCGGCCTTCTTGGTGACGTCGGCCTTGATCGCGCGATCCTCGAACACCGCCTCGATGATCAGGTCGCAGCCCTGGAGCTCGTCATACGAGGTGGTGGCCTTGATGCGGGCGAGGAACTGGTCCTTGCCTTCCTGCGTCAGGCGGCCCTTCTTCAGGTCCTTGTCGAGCAGGTTGGTGGAATAGGCCTTGCCGCGATCGGCGGCCTCCTGCACGGTGTCGAGCAGCACGACCTCGATGCCGACCTTGGCCGAGACGTAGGCGATGCCGGCGCCCATCATGCCGG
>DATILC010000282.1:0-5740 GCA_035476855.1 Solimonas sp.
GCCTTGCGCAACTCGGTGGCCAGGGCTTCGAGCCGGGCCACGCGGCGGGCGACCAGGATCAGCGAATGGCCGCGCGCGGCCAGCTGGCGGGCGAGTTCCTCGCCAATGCCACTGGAGGCGCCAGTGATCACGGCGCGGGCCTGGGGGCGGGGTTGCGGCAAGCTCATGGGCACTTCTCTCGGCTGGGGGTTGAACTGCGCCCAGTGTCGGCCGCGCCGTGACCCTGCCGTGATGCGTTACGCGGACAGTTCTCTTAACATAAACGGCCAAGCCCACCGCTCGAGACCACCATTTCCAGCAAGGACCCCTACGGCCTGAATCGTCCCAGCCTGCCGGTGGCCTATCCGCTGCTGCTGCTGGAGATGCTGCGCGAGCGCGGGCTACCGCACGAGCAGGCCGCGCGCGACAGCGGCATTGCCGCGCACGTGCTGGCCAAGCCGGAAGGACGCATCACGCTGACCCAGTGGACGCGCCTCGCGCTGCATGCCATCCAGCTCAGCGGCGAGCAGGGCCTGGGCATCGAGTACGGCATGCGCCTGCGGCCTTCCGCGCATGGCTTCCTGGGCTACGCCAGCATGACCGCGCCGACGCTGCGCCAGGCCATTACCCTGGCCAGCCAGTACTACCGCATGCGCCTGCAGTCCTATCGCCTGCACCTGGCGGAGGAAGGCGACAAGGCCGTGCTGGAGATCGCCGAGACGCATCCCATCCCGGTGTTGCGCAGCTTCTTCTTCGAAATCCAGCTCGTCGGCCTCGCGCACCTGCCGGGGCCCTTCATCGGCGAGAGCGGCAGCGGCATCGAACTCTGGTTCGACTGGCCCGAGCCCGCCTACTTCAGGCACTACCGCGAGCGGCTGCCGCCGGTACGCTTCTCGCGCCCCGCCAACCAGCTGCGCTTTCCCGCCCACTACCTCGGCCGGCAGCCGATGCTGGCCGACGACAGCACGCATGGGCAGGCCCTGCTGCAGGTAGAGCGCGAGTACGCCTCGACGCGCCTGGAGGACGACAGCCTCGTGCCGCGCGTGCGCGCGACGCTGGTGTTGGGCGACAGTGCCTATCCGGCGCTCGACGCGCTCGCGAAGCGCCTGCATGTGTCCTCGCGCACTTTGCGCCGCAAGCTCGATGCCCAGGGAACCAGTTACCAGTCCCTGCTCGACGAAGCCCGCCAGCGCGACGCGCGGCAGCTGCTGGAATCCTCCGCGCTGGACATCCAGGAGATTTCGACGCGCCTCGGCTTCCAGAACCCGCCGAGCTTCACGCGCGCGTTCAAGCTATGGACGGGGCACACACCGAGTGAGTATCGGGCGGCGCTGCGGGACGATCGCTGAACCTGCAGGGACCGGCAGGTATGGCTGTCCGCTTCTGGCACGACGCCTTTAGGGGTGGCCGACGGCTTCCGATCCCCACCAGTTTTTCGGGTAGCTCAGTAGCATTTCCAAAAGCAGTCGTTCGCCACCGCCCGCTTCGGCACCAACCGGTCATTCGCCGTAGTGCGCAAGCAGTGCCTGACCGGACGCGAAGTCGCGCTTTTTTGCAAACAACCAGAAAAAAGCCCCGACAGACCACTACGGCCCATCGAGGCTCCCGAAAGCAAGAAGCTCAGCGATAGTTGGCGAGCTGCTCGATGCCAGCCTTGGTTTCCTGGTCGGAGCGGCCGTTCATGTCCGCCACCACGAACTTCTCCAGCGTCCCGCCCACCAGCGGCAGGCTCGACTCGATCAGCCACTGATACTCGACCACCGCCTCGGCGCCGTCATCGCGCACGCTGGCCTTGCAGGAGATCGCCACCGGAATCCCGCGCGTCTCCACCACCACCGAGCCGGTCTTGCTGCGCGCATTCCAGCGCTCCTCGTGCGCAACGACGCTCTCGCCGGCACCCTTCTTCATGCCCGGCAGCGTGATCGGCACGCGCCGCTCGATCTTGATGAAGAACTCGTCGCCGTCCTGGCCCTGCGCCAGCACCTCGTACTTGCCCGCCATGCCCAGCGCATCCAGCTTGCGCGTGTGGAAGGCCTGGTCGGTGAACATCTTCAGCACGACGTCTGACGACGCCGGGTAACGCGATTTCGATTCGTGCTTCATGGAATCTCCAGGCAAAAATAAAGGACGGCGCCGCGAGGCAACCGTCCTCCCGAAAAAGGTTTTTCAGCCTACGTAGACTTCAAATGCCGACTTCGGTGAACCGCACTCAGGACAGATCCAGTCCTCCGGCAGGTCCTCGAAGCGGATGCCCGCAGCGACGCCCGCGTCCGGAATACCGACGGCCGGATCGTAGATGAAGCCGCAGATGACGCAGATCCACTTGTCCATCAGGCCGCCTTGCGCGCCGCTTCGACGTTGGTCTTCACCAGCAGGCGGTTGATGCGACGCGCGTTGTGGTGGTTGTAGTCGTACTCGACGTCGCCGTTGCCGTTGACCAGCTCGGCGTTGGGGAAGCGCTTCATCAGCTCCTGGATCATCAGGCCGCCCTGCACGCGCACCAGATACGTGCCGATGCAGAAGTGCGCGCCGGCGCCGAACACGAGGTTGCCGTCGAGGCGGCGCTGGATGTCGAGCTTGCGCGGATTCGGCCACTTGGCTTCATCCATCCAGGCGGCGGTGAGGTTGATCAGCACCGACTGGCCCTTCTTGAACTGCTGGCCGCGCCACTCCATGTCCTCGGCGACGAAGCGGAACTGCGGGGTCTTGCCGAAGGCACCGTAGCGCAGCAGCTCGATGATGGCGTTCTCCATCAGTTCGGGCTTCTGGCGCAGCAACTGGTACTGGTCCGGGTTCGACAGCAGGCCCTGGATTGCATAGGTGTGCAGGTCGGTGGCGGTATCGGAACCGGCGACGATCACGGCCTGGATCACCGAGACGATCTGGTAGTCGTTGAGCGTATCGCCGTTGTCGGAGGCAGCGACCAGCTGGCCGATGAAATCATCACCCGGCTGCGCCGCCGCGCGGCGCTCCTTGATGATGTCGAGGAAGTACTGGAAGCCCGGCAGCGTGTCCTGCATCGCCTTCTCGCGCTCCTTGGCCGGCAGGTTGATGCGGGTGGCCTTGACCACGTTGACGGCGAAGTCGTGGAAGAAGCTTTCCATGTTGGTCGGCACGCCGACCATGCGCGCGATCGAGCGCACCGGCAGCTTCTCGGCGATCATCGTGAAGGCATCGAACTGCTCGGGCGTGCCGATCTCGTCGAAGCAGGTGACGACCAGGTCGCGGATCTTGGCGTCGATCTTGGCCATCACCGGCTTGGAGAAGGCCGGCATGGTCAGCTTGCGCAGGCGCAGGTGCTGGATCGGGTCCACCGCGAACAGGCCGGCGTCGATGGCGCGCTCGAAATGGTTCTGCTGCTCGTAGGGCTTCGCCGGCGGGGCGAATTCCCAGTGCTTGTAGTTGGTCGAGAAGCGGTTGTCCTTGAGCATGTCGTTCAGCGCCTCATGGCTGCTGACGACCCACATGTTCAGGTCCTTGTGCCAGGCCACCGGGAATTCCTTCACCAGGCGGTCCCAGGTAGCCCAGGGCGAGCGGATGAAGTCCTTCGAGTAGGGGTTGAAGATCGAACCGTTGATCTCGATGCGGGCTGGCGCGGTGCTGGCGTTCATTTGAGACTCTCCTCGGGTGTGGTTCAGCCGACTGCGCGGCTCTTGCGTTTGATGGACACGGCTCTGGTGGCCGCTGGTTTGGATACGGGAATGAGGGCTTCCGGCAGGGTTTCGCCGCGGGCCAGCGCCACGCCGGCGAGCAGGCAGCGCAGGGCGAACTGCCACTGGCCCATGTCGGGTTCGATGAAGCGCGGGAAGGCCTTGCGCACGAAGGGCAGCTCGTCCTCGTCGCGGCTGCCGAGCACGCGGCGCGTCACCATCTTCCAGGGCTCGGCGGAAGCCTCGGCGGCGCGGAAGCCGGTCTGGCCGGTGGCATAGCCGATGGCCAGCGTGCCGATGGCGTGGAACAGCTGCACGCCCTCGTCGACACTGAAACCCTGGCGCGTGATCAGCGCGAGGAACTGGTCCAGCAGGTCGACCTCGGCATGCGGCCCGAGGCGGCCACGCTGCAGCTCGATCAGCAGCTGCGGCTCGGCCACCAGCGAGGCCAGCAGGGTGTCGCCGTAGCGCTTCGCCACCATCGTCCAGTGCGAGTCGGCACCGTCAGGCAGCTGGCGTTGCAGGGTCAGTTCGAAGCTGGCCAGGCGCACCAGTTCGTCGCGGCTGCCGACGTGGCGGTACAGCGTGGCGAGGCCGATGCCGAGGTGGTCGGCAATCTGCTTCAGCGAGGTGTTTTCGAGGCCAAGCTCGAGGGCGGCGGCCACGATCTGCGGCACGGTGACGCTGGGCGGCCGGCCGACCCGCGCCACCGCTGCCCTGCCCGCTTGCATCGCGCTCGCACCCATGACGGCCTCGACGGGGAAATTATGAGAGTCATTTTTGAGTAATGGACTCTCGAAATTCCTCGTCCGGACAGACTAGGGGTGCAGAACCCGGTTTCAACCCCTGCACACGACCTTGGCAGCGTTGGGTCTTCCCTTTCCCTCCGCGAGAGGGATTGAGGGTGAGGGACGCGGGTAGAACAAGCGGCCGCTGGCGTGGCAGGCGCGCCCCTCATCCCCGGCCCTTCTCCCGAAGGGAGAAGCGAGAAAGATTCAAACCGCCGCCCGGGCCTTGCGCCGCAGCTTCGCCCCCAGATCCTGGATACGCCGCCAGGGCTGGGCCTGTTCCAGCTCAAAGGCCAGTTCCAGCAGGGTTTTTTCGGCGCCATGCGCCGCCGACAGCTGCACCCCGATCGGCAGGCCCTCGGCAGTGGCACCCATCGGCAGCGAGATCGCCGGGCTGCCGGCCGCGTTGTTCAGCGGGGTGAAGGCGACATAGCGCAGCAGGCGGTCGAACAGCGACTCGAAGTCCTGCTCCGGCGACAGATGGCCCAGCAACGGCGTGGTATGGGCCAGCACCGGCGACAGCACCGCGTCGTAGCGACGGAACTGGCGCGCGTAGTCGTCGCGCGACTTGCGCAGGCGGTACAGCATCAACGGCGTCTTGTGCAGCTGGCGGCGGTACATCGCCGCCAGGCCGAGGCTGAGCTTGTCGAGCTTGCTCGCGTCGAAAGCGGGATGGAACAGCTGGCGACCGAAGTTCACGCTCATGAAGGCGAGAAAGCCCCAGTACAGGCTGAAGTCATCGGCGAACGAGGGTTTCACCGACAGCGGCATTTCCTCGACATGGTGACCGGCGCTTTCCAGGAGCGCGGCAGTGCACGCCACCGCCTGGCGCGTCGCCGCGTCGGTGGCATGGCCGTTGATCGAATCCCGCACCAGGCCGATGCGCAGGCGCCGCCGGCCCGGTCCCTCGACCTGGCCGATCGCCGGCAGCTTCGGATTGCGCCAGGCCTGCTCCATGCCTGCGAAGAAGCGCGCGGTATCGCGCACGCTGCGCGTCACCACGCCCTCGGAGACGATGTTGACCGGCAGGCTGCGTGCCTGCTCGCCGTCGATGAAGCGGCCGCGCGTCGGCTTCAGGCCCACCAGGCCGCAACAGGCGGCGGGAATGCGGATCGAGCCACCGCCGTCGTTGGCATGGGCGATCGGCACCACGCCGGCTGCGACCAGCGCCGCGGCGCCACCGGAGGACGCCCCGCTGGAGTAATCGGTGTGCCAGGGATTGCGCGTCGGCGGCAGGCCGCCGATGAACTCGGTGCTGGCGTTGAAGCCGAATTCCGGCAGCCGGCTCTTGCCCAGCACGGTGAAGCCCTGGGCCAGGTACTG
>DATILC010000283.1:0-6444 GCA_035476855.1 Solimonas sp.
ACACCAGGGCGATGAAGAATCGCAGAATGGACTCTGCAGTGTTCGCCACCGCGCTCCTCCGGGCTCGCTGCCGCTTGTGTTGTTGTGTGCCGGCCGTAGTGGCCGGTCCGGCCCCTCGACCGGTTTATGTGCAGCCTATTGTGGTTACTGCAGCAGCCTTGCTCAAGCGCGCCTCAGCGCGCGACGGGAGCCTGCGCTGCTGCAGGGACGACATTGGCCCCAGGGGACAATTTCTGCAAGCCGGACACCACCAGCACTTCGCCGGCGCGCAGGCCTTCGACCACTTCGGCGCGACCGGGTTCGCGCAGGCCCAGCCTGACCTCGCGCTCCTGCGCCACGCCATTGGCGACGACATAGACGAACTGCTGTTCGCCGCGCGGGAATATCGCCTGCTCGGGAATCACCACGACGTTGGCCTCGCTGGAGGTCTGCAGCCGCAGGCGCGCGAACAGCCCCGGCCGCAGGCGGCCTTCAGGGTTGGACAGGCGGGCGCGCAGGCCGATCGAGCGGGTGCTGTCGTTGATGCGCGGTTCGATGGCGTAGACCTCGCCCTTGAAATGCTCGCCCGGCCAGGCGTCGACCTCGATGTCCAGCGCCTGTCCCGGCGACAGCTGCGACAGGGCGATCTCGGGCACGCGGAAGTCGATCTTGACCTGCTCCATGGCCTCGATGTTGACCAGGGCCTGGCCGGCGGTGACGTAGTCGCCGGGGCTGACCTGGCGCAGGCCGGCGACGCCGCCGAACGGGGCGGTGATGCGCGTCTTGGCCAGCTGTGCCTGGGCCAGGGCCAGCGTCGCCTGCGCCGATTCCAGCGTCGAGCGCAGGGTGTCGCGCTCCTGCTGCGAGATCAGCCGGCGTTCGAACAGCTCGGTCCCGCGCTCCTGGTTGCGCTGCGCCAGGCCCTGGTCGGCGCGTGCCTGCGCCACGGCGGCGCGATGCACCGCGTCATCCAGCGCGAACAGCAACTGGCCGGCCTTCACCGCCTTGCCTTCCTGGAAGCCGATGCTGGCGATGCGGCCGGCGATCTCGGGTGCCAGCGTCACCGATTCATCGGAGCGCACGCTGCCGACGGCGACGATCTCGCGTGCCAGGGTCGCGGTGGCTACCGTAGCGGTCTCCACCGCGACCGCCGGCCTGGGCTTGGCCGCGGCCCCGGCAGGCGTCTCTGCGGCCTTGTTGCAGGCGCTGAGCAGGGCGCTCAGGCACAGCAGCGTGGCAGCAGGCCAGCGCGGGATCGGGGGGCGGGAAGGCGACATGTGGGGCGGGATCAGCCGAGGCGGGAGACCAGTTTCACCAGGTCGGGCGACTTGGCGTAGGCGCGGAACAAGGTACGGGCGAGCACGCCGAGCTGGCGGTTCACTTCCTCCGCGCTCAGGTGACGCAGTGGCAGCACGCAGGCTTCCACCAGCGAGATGATGGCGCGCGCCATGTCATCGAGATCGCCGCCCAGGTCGATCGCGCCCTGTTCCTGGCCGCGCTTGAGGGTGCAGTGCAGCACCTCGATGGCAGCGGACTCGAAGGCGCGCTGGGCCTTGAGGATGTGGACCGTCTCGCTGGTTTCGGGAATCAGCCAGTAGCCACCGATGCCCTGGGCGATGCGCGGGTCCTGCAGCAGCTTCGACAGGCCGGTGAACAGCAGCACGATGCCCTTGACCGGGTCCGGCTCGGCGCGGATCAGATCGAAGATGTAGCTGTCGAAGATGCCATGCAGACGCTTCAGGCAGTCCAGGTACAGCGCTTCCTTGCCCTGGAAGTGCCAGTACAGCGCGCCCTTGCTGAGCTTGGCTGCCTTGGCGATGTCGCCGATCGACACGCCCTCGTAGCCATAGCGACCGAACAATTCGAAAGCACAGTCCTCGATGGCCTTGAGGGTGTCGAATTGCTCGTGGGCGGGCTTGCGGGGCATGGCGGTTTGACAGTCCTTGTCCTAAGGATGCGTGAACATTCAAGAAATTCTGAACGATTCCGCTATTCTTTGCCTGTGGGCCACTCCGACGACAGCATCGAAGGCATCCTCGACCGGGCAGCAGCGCTGCTGTCCGGTGCCGGTCGCGTGCTGGCCATCACCGGCGCCGGGGTCTCCGCCGACTCGGGCCTGCCGACCTACCGTGGCATCGGCGGGCTCTACGAGGACGCTGCCACCGAGGACGGCCTGCCGATCGAGGAGGCACTGTCCGGCGAGATGATGCGACGGCGCCCCGAGGTCTGCTGGAAGTACATCCACCAGATCGAATCGAGCTGCCGGGGAGCACGCCACAATGCCGCCCATGAGGCCCTTGCTGCCCTGCAGCAGCGCTTCGCACACTTCACCGTGCTGACCCAGAACATCGACGGCTTCCACGCCGACGCCGGCTCTCGCGATGTCATCGAGATCCACGGCAACCTGCGC
Organism: Solimonas sp.; assembly: GCA_035476855.1. Lineage (GTDB taxonomy): Bacteria > Pseudomonadota > Gammaproteobacteria > Nevskiales > Nevskiaceae > Solimonas_A. Next base: position 2,390 of record DATILC010000283.1, read on the forward strand.
CAGCTCTATTGCGTGACCTGCGGCAGCGAGCGCGACGTCAGCGACTACACCGGCCTGCCGATCCCGCCGTCCTGTGCGCGCTGCGGCGGCCTCGAGCGTCCGCGCGTGGTGCTGTTCGGCGAGATGCTGCCGGAGCCGGCGCTGGACCGGTTGCAGGAGTTGCTGCGGGATGGCGTCGATGCGGTGCTGAGCATCGGTACCACCAGCGTGTTTCCCTACATCGCCGCGCCGGTGCTGCTGGCGCGGCGTCAGCGCGTGCCCAGCATCGAGATCAATCCGGGGAGCAGCGAAGTCTCGGGCCTGGTCGACCTGCGCATCCGCGCGCGTGCCGCCGAGGTCCTGCCAGCCCTGGTCCGGAGACTGTCATCGTGAGCAACCTCGCGCGCTGGGCCGAGGTCTGGGAGGAGCTGGGGCTGAAGGGCGACCCGGAACTGCATGCCGACCTGCGCCAGCGCTACTCGGCTTCGGCACGGCGCTACCACACGCTGCACCACCTGATGGAATGCCTCGAACTGTTCGAGGAGACGCGACAGCTGGCAGAGCACCCGGCCGAGGTCGAGCTGGCGCTGTGGTTCCACGACGCCATCTACGACGTGCGCCGCCACGACAACGAAGTGCGCAGCGCCGAATGGGCGCGGCGCGAGCTGCGCAAGGCGGGCGCCCCGGATACGGTCACCGAGCGCGTCTACGAACTGGTGATGGTGACGCGTCACGAGTCGGCGGAGCCGATCGATGTCGACCAGGATCTGCTGTCCGACATCGACCTCGGCATCCTCGGCGCGCGGCCCTCGCGCTTCGACGAGTACGAGCGCCAGATCCGCGAGGAGTACAAGCACGTGCCGTCGCCGACCTTCAAGGCAGCGCGCCGCCATGTGCTGCAGGGTTTCCTGGCACGGACGCGCATCTACCATACCGACTGGTTCTTCGAGCGCCGCGAGCGCCTGGCCCGCTCCAACATCGAGCGCTCGCTGCGCCAGCTGTCGCGCTGGCGGCTGTCGCCGCTCTGAGCCGCCGCGGTCGCCAACCGCGGAGTACCTCATTTGATGGATGAATGCGCCACCCCGGCGGGGCCACCCTGTGGGCTCAGCACGGGAGATCGGTCATGGCCTTGCAGTTGAGCTATCCGCGCCAGGGCGCGGCACTGGTTGCGGGCGGTGGCGGCACGGTGGGCCGCGCAGTGGTGCAGCGCTTCGTCGCGGCGGGTGTGCCGGTGGCCTTCACCTGGCTGGGCAACGCGGACCGCGCCGCGGAAATCGAAGGTGAAGCCGCTGCGGCCGGCGGTTCGGCACGCGGCTATCGCCTGGATCTGCGCGATTCCGCCGCCACGCGCGACACGCTCGCCGCGATTGCGGGCGAGCAGGGCGGCCTGCACACGGTGGTCTACAGCGCGGGGCCGACGCTGGAGTTCTCGTCGGTGCGCGAGCTGTCGCCCGAACGTGCCGAGGCCTTCCTGCTGGGCGACACCATGGCCTGCTACCGCCTGTTCCACTACGCGCTGCCCTGGCTGGGCGAGCGCGGCGGCAGCCTGGTGAGCTGCGCCACCATGGCCAATCGCCGCGTCATCGACAACGACCTGCTCTCGGCCCTGCCCAAGGCCGCGATCGAATCGCTGGTGCGCCAGATCGCCGCCGAAGAGGCGCCGCGCAACATCCGCTGCAATGCCATCGCGCTGGGCTGGATCGGCGGCTGGGCCTCCAGCTACGAACAGGCTTTCCAGGTCTCCGCGAGCTTCCCTCCCGGCGTGCGCGAGCCGGTCGAGGCGATGCTGAAACAGATGGTCTCGCTGATCCGCCTCGGCCGTCCCGGCAAGCCACAGGAAGCGGCGGATCTGGTCGCCTGGCTGGCTTCGGAGCAGGCCGCCTATGTCACTGGCCAGGTGGTCGCGGTGGATGGCGGCGCCGGCTTGTGAGCCTGCCGCTGCTGGACCTGGCCGATCCGGCGTTCTGGAGCGATCCGGCGCCGGTACTGGCAGCGCTGCGCGAGCGGGGGCGGGTGGCGGTCACTGCCGAAGGCACGCGCGCCATCCTGCGCCACGCGGATGTATCCGAGCTGCTGCTGGGCGGCGGTTTCGTCAACGAGGGCGTGTCGCTGCTGCAGCGTCGCGGCTTCCAGCCCGGCGACGCGCTCTACGAGTACCGCCGACAGGCCCTGGGCGCGCTGGGCGGCGAGGAACACCGGCGCCTGCGCAGCCTGGTCGGTCGTGCCATGGGGCCATCGCAAGCCGAAGCGATCCGCGCCATCGTGCAGCGCCGCGCGGAGACCCTGCTGGAGCCACTGCTCGGCCGTGAAGTCGATGCACTGGCAACGCTGACCTCGGTGCTGCCGCTGCAGGTGATCGGTGAATACCTGGGCATCGACGAGCAGCAGCGCCTCCGCGTCGACGCGCTGGTGCGCGAGGGCCAGGCCAAGGCCTTCGGCCGCGAGGTCACGCCGGACATCGTGCGTCGCGCCAACGAGGTGTTTGCGCAGCTGATCGATTTCGTCGCCACGGAGATCGCCGCGCGCCGTCTGGCACCGCAGAACGACATGCTCAGCCGCCTGCTGGAAGTTGAAGAAGACCGCCAGCTGCTGAGCCCGCGCGAGATCACGGTGCTGTTCCTCAACCTGTTCATCGGCGCTACCGAGTCCACCGCCAGCGCGCTGGCCAGCGGCCTGTTGCTGCTGGCACGGCAACCGGAGCTGCTCGACCAACTGCAGGCCGAGCCGGCGCTGCTGCCGGCCTTCGTCGAGGAAAACCTGCGGCTGTATCCGCCCAATACGCTGCTGGCGAACAAGGTCGCCGCGCGCGACCTGGAGTTCTGTGGCGAGCGCTTCGCTGCCGGCGAGACCGTGATGGTGCCGATCCCTTCGCCCAACCGCGATCCGCGGGTATTCGACAACCCGGATCGCGCCGACCTGCAGCGCTCGCCACAACGCCACTTCAGCTTCAGCCAGGGCACGCACTTCTGCCTGGGCCATGCACTGGCCCGCGCGCAGTTGCAGCAGTTCTTCCACAGCCTCACGGCTCGTGTGCGCCGCGTGGAACTGCTGGAGCCGGTGGCGTGGCTGCCGTTCGTGGCGATCAACAGCCCGGCCTCGTTGCGCCTGCAACTGCTGCCACGCTGAATTGCAGTGCGGCAAGACGGCGATCCGTCGTCGTCGCGTCTGAGAACCGTCGCGGGGTGCCGGCTTTCCGTCACGTGGTGGCCTGTCTGCAGGGCCAAGTGGTGTTAGCCCGCGCACCGTCTATCCGCTCCGGCGAACCGTCTGGCCAGCCCCGAAAATCCGGCAGTTCCTCCGCTGGCGCAGCCAGGCGCCTGCCGCCGCTCGCCGTCGATCCCGCTGTTTTCCAGAACCTGCCCTGAGATCCGTAGCTTGGCGGTGCCCGCGCGAGGAAAATCTTCCTTATTCCTACGTCGTCACCGACGTTTGGCTTACGAGAAAGAGGAATTTCCCTGACAATAAAACTTACGTGTCGCATGTGGATTGTTCAGGTCCAGGCAGACCCATCACCCGGGATGCCCGACCAACATGGAAGCCAGTTGCCAGCAACGCCCGTACGCCGGCCTGCATCTGCGGCTGCTCCTTTGCGCTTCGATCCTGATGGCGGGCATGGCACTGGCGCCGGTCGGCTTCGCCGCCGAGACGGTGGGCGAGGAGGATGGTTTCATCGCCCCACCGTCGTCGGCCCTCGCATCCGGCAGCAGCCCGACGCGGGCCTATGCCAGTACCGCGTCGCCGAAGGGCAGGGCCATCGTCACGCGCTTCCAGAGCTTCGATGGCGATCCGCTGAGTCTGCAGTTCAGCTTGCCTGCCGAAGCCGCCCGCGACTCGGCGAGCGAGTTCGGCGTCTCGGTAGCCGAACTGGATGCACTGGCCGCCGCCTGCAATGCCCGGCGCGACTGCAACCAGGCTGAATTCGATCGGCATACGACACGCTACTACCGCGACCACGCGCTGCGGCTGGTGGCTGCCGATGGCAAGACGCCGCGCCTGCACGTCGACGTCGCCCAGGTGGTGCGACGCAATCGTGGTCGCGTGCAGCCGGTGGCGCTGGAGCTGCGCCGGCTCGCCGC
>DATILC010000284.1:0-5900 GCA_035476855.1 Solimonas sp.
CGGCGGCAGCGACGCTGGGCATGGTGCAGTACGGCGCGGCGGCGCTGGCCGGTGCGGTCGTCGGCGTCTGGCATGACGGCACGGCGTTGCCGATGGCCGGCATGATCGCGGCCTGCAGTTCGGCTGCGTGGATGGTGCAGCGTGGCCTCAGCCGCGAGGCGCAGCCCGCGGGTTAACGGCCTGGCTTTTCCTTCCACTGCAGCGTGCCGAGGAAGATCAGGCGCATCTGCTGGACGTAGGTCTCGAGCATTTCCTTGTGTGCCTGCGGCTGGTTCGGCGGCAGGTCGAGGATGTCGGTGGCGGCGCTGAGCATCGAGGAGACGATCAGGTTGCAGATCATCTGCAGCGACTGGAACGATAGCTGCGGCGCGATGTTGAGCTGGCGGATGTCCTCGGCCATCTCGTTGATGAAATGCGTCGCCTCGTTGCGCACCGCGCGGCGGATCAGCGGCGAGCCGCCATGGCGCTCGCCGGCGATGAAGAAGAAGTGCAGCCGGTTGTCCTCGACGTACTGCTTGTAGACCTCGACCGAGCGACGGACCATGTCGACATCCGGCCGGCCGCGCTTGCGCGCCTCGCGCAGCAGCCGACGCAGCGTCAGCCCGCCTTCCTCGACCAGTGCCAGGCCGAGTTCTTCCATGTCGCGGAAGTGGCGGTAGAACGAGGTCGGCACCACGCCGGCCTCGCGGGTGATCTCGCGCAATCCCAGGCTGGTGAAGCTGCGGCCCTCACTGATCAGTTTCAGCGCGGCATCGAGCAGGGCGCCGCGCGTGCGCTGCTTGCGCTCGGAGCGCGTCACCAGCGAACTGTCGTCGCCGCTGGCGCGGGAAGGGCGGGGAGTACGGGTGGTCATCGCAGGCTTGGTTTACGGCGGCTAAGGTAGCACATCAGTCAAATCAACGCCTTATCAGTGGCTTGGCATGCAAGCCGCTGATTTTGTGAACACTTGTTGACTCGCACTGGGCGGCTGGCTAAGGTCTGCGCCGCGCGGCGCGGATTGTGCTATTCAAAGACGGTGGCCGCACCATCCCAAATGATCAGGACCCGAGGTCTAAAGATGAGCAAGCTGCAGAAACTCGAGCTGTTGAAGGACTCCCTGCAGCAGGCGATCGACCGCGCCGTCGGCTCCATCGGCCAGATCCACCAGGCGATCGCCGACCTGCCGTTCGAGGCACTGGAACGGGCCGGGCTGCTCAACGACGACAAGCTGGAGCTGCGCGAGAAGAACCGCAAGACCATGGGCATGGTCTACGACGCCATCCGCCGCGTGAACCAGCAGATCGGCGACCTGATCTCCGACCAGATCGAGAACCTGGAAGACGCCCAGCACGTGAACAAGGTGCTGGACGAGAACGCGGCTACGACCAGGCCGAAGAAGAAGGCGCCGGCAAAGAAGCCGGCCGCGAAGAAGGCTGCGGCGAAGAAGCCGGCGACGAAGAAGGCGCCGAAGAAGGGCTGAGCCCTGGCCGGTCCTGCCGCCGTCGGCGGGAGGGCGCAGGTTTCATGCGGCGTTCATCTGGCGACCGCAGCATGCAGAGAACCCGGCCGCGAAGGCAGGGTCCTAAGCTCATGCGATCCCGAAAGAAGCAATGGAAGATGGCTCAGCGGCCCCTGTGGCTGCTGGCGGCGGCCTGGATCGGCGCTGCGGGCGCCGCGCCGACGCCGGCCGGCCAGCCCGCCATGCTTGCGGCGACCTACCAGGCCAGCGCGGAGCGCCTGCGCAACAGCCCGTTCCGGCGCCCGCTGACCCTGCAGTCCGCAGAATCGGGTGCCGCGCTGCGCGGCGAAGTGTATGCCCTGGTCGACCAGCCGCTGGCCATGGTCAGCGCGGCGCTGTCGAGCACCGCCGGCTGGTGCGAGGTGCTGCTGATGCACCCGAACGTCGCCGGTTGCCGCGTCACCGGCAGCGTGGCGGCGCCGAAGCTGGCGGTGGATCTGGGGACGCGCCTGGATGCCTCGCCGGACGCGCCTTACCACGTCGAGTTCGCGTTCCGCCGGGTGCAGGCCGACGACAGCTACCTGCAGCTGCGCCTGGACGCCGACGAAGGGCCGGTCGGCACGCGCGACTACCGCATCCTGCTGGAGGCGGTGCCGGTGGAGGGCAAGAGCTTCCTGCACTTTTCGTACTCCTATGCCTACGGCCTCTCGGCGCGCCTGGCGACGCAGGCCTACCTGTCGACGAAGGGCCGCAACAAGGTCGGGTTCACGCCGGTGGGAGAGGATTACATCGGTGGCCTGCGTGGCGCGGTCGAACGCACTGCCATGCGCTACTACCTGGCCATCGAGGCGTACCTGGCGGAGTTGGCGACGCCGGAGGACCGACGCTTCGAGCGCAGCCTGCAGCGCTGGCTCGATGGCATCGCCGAATATCCGCGCCAGCTCAAGGAAGAGGGCACACGCGAGGAATATGCGCAGATCAAGCGCGGGCAGTACCGGCGCCAGCAGCTTGCGCTGCATTGAACCTCAGGCCTCCGAGGAGGCGCAGGCTCAACGTGCCTGAGCGCGCTTCTGCTGCTGTTGACGGCCGCGTTCCCGCAGCCATTTGAGCAGTGCGCCCGACAGGCCCGGAAATGCGCTGCCGAGCTTGGCGATGCGGCCGCGCGAGGCGGGCAGCGTGATCTCGATCGGTGCATCGACCAGCGCGCGCTGCAGGATCGCGCGGGTGATGTCCTCGGCGGTCAGCGCCTGGGCGTTGCCGGAGAAGGTCATCGCCGCCTGCTCGTAGTCCACCTGCAGGTCCAGCATCGGCGTCTGCACCGCGTCCGGGCAGATCACCGTGAGCTTGACGCCGCGCGGCGCCAGGTCCATCGCCGCCGACAGGCTGTAGCCGCGCACCGCGAACTTGCTGGCGCTGTACAGGTTCAGGCCGGGCACCGGCGCGATGCCGGCGAGCGAGGCGATGTTGATGATGTGGCCGCCGCCCTGGCGCAGCATCTGCCGCGCCGCGGCCTGCGTGCCGAACACCACGCCCTTGGTGTTGATGTCGAAGTGGCGATGCACTTCCTCCGGGCTTTCCTCGTGGACGTAGCCGGGCTTGAGATAGCCGGCGATGTTCATGACGACGTCGACGCGGCCCCAGTCGGTGGCCAGCTTGCCCACCAGTGCTTCCCAGGCCTGCGGATCGCGCACGTCGAGCAGTTCGGTGCGCAGGTTTTTCGGCGTGCCGAGTTCCTTGCACAGGATCGCCAGTGCCTCGGCATTGATGTCGGTGGCACAGACGCGGTCACCGCGGCGCACCAGCGCCATCGCGGTATTGCGGCCAATGCCGCTTCCGCAACCGGTCAGCAGGAAGGTCTTGCCCGCCATGTTCACGCCGCCTTTCGCGTCTTCGTGGCTTTCTGCAGCGTGCCGTACTGCAGGTCGCCGACGCGGAAGCCGGGGCGCGTGCCCGGGAACAGCCAGTAGCCGTCGGTCTCGGAGGAGGGTGCGATGTTCGGGTAGCGCTCGTCGCGCGGATTCGGCCCGGCGATGCTCTTCTCCTGCACCATCGAGATGTACTGGTCGACGACGTATTCCTGGGTGTTGCCGTTGATGATGACTTCGGCGCCGGTGTACTTCGCGTACTCGGCGACGCCGGGTACCGGCGACAGCAGCGGCGCATAGGCTTCGACGGCGACGCCGTTCTCGCTGGTCACCTTGATGCCTTCCGGCGTGTTCGCGACGATCGAGTGGTTGCCCTCGGTGTGGCCCTTGGTGCGCACCATCGCCACCGAGCCATCGCCCAGCGCGGTGTCGTGGTCGAGCAGGATCACGCGATCGGCGGAGATGCCCTCGATGCCGCGCGGGCAGTACCACTGGTTCTGCCAGGGGATCAGCGATTGCGTGCTCTCCCACTCTTCGCGCATCACCAGCAGCTTCGCATTCGGGAACAGCGCCTTCTGGCCAAGGCCGCCGAGCCAGCGCGTCAGGTTCTGCGTGTGCAGGTGGTCGTAGGTGATGTAGTCGATGTCGCTCGGATTGAGGCCGATGGTCTTGAGGATGTTCAGCACGGTGTTGGTCTTGCGGAACACCAGAGCCTCCGACACCGGCGCCAGGCGGCCATAGGAGTCGGTCAGGCGCTTGAAGAACGGCGTCTCCAGCTGGTGCTCCCAGTCCGAGGGACTGGCGAGCAGGGTCTTGAGGCCCTCGCTGGAATCGAACTGGATCACGAACAGGCGATTGCAGAGATGCACGTAGGGCGAGTGGCCGGTGTAGGCATTGAGCCAGGCGAACTTCGATGGGTAAGGCACGCGCACCAGTTCGAAGGACTGGTAGTAGCGCACCTTCGGCCCGGCCAGCATGTCGCGACGGAAATCGAGCGAGGCCTGCTTGACGTTGTCGACGCGCTCCAGCGGGCGCAGCGACTTGCGGGTGCCGTCGAAGTGGCTCAGGCGGGTCAGGATGCTCATGGGAAAAACCTCGGACAGGATGGGCCAGCGTGCGGCACTGTATTTTGGGAAAGAAATCTTGTCAAATACATCCATGACCCGCAAAACCCCGTCCAAACCTGCCCCCGCCAAGCGTCGCGTCTACGGTGGTATCGCCGCAGAGCAGCGGGTGCAGGAGCGCCGCGAGCGCCTGCTGGAAACCGCGCTGGAACTGTTCGCGACCCAGGGTTACCAGAACACGCCGATCGAGCAGCTCTGCACCGCGGCCAAGGTCACCACGCGGCATTTCTACGAAGCCTTCCCCGGACGCGAAGCACTGTTGCTGGCGTTGTACGAACGCATCATCCGCGAGGCACAGGCGGCGGTGCGCGAGGTGCTGCAGCGGCCCGGACTGCAACTGGCGGTGCGCATTCCGCTGGTGATGCGCGCCTTCGTCGAGGCCTATGTCAGCGATCGCCGCCGTGCGCAGATCGGGGTGCTGGAGGTGGTCGGCGTCAGCCCGGTGGTGGAGAAGCGCCGCCGCGAGGTGATCCGCGAGTTCGCGCAGGTGCTGGAGGGCTATGCCGATTCGTTGGTGGCCCAAGGGCTGCTGCCGAAGCGCGACCACCATCCGGTCAGCCTGGCGCTGGTCGGCGGCATCAACGAACTGCTGGCGGAATGGCTGATGTCGGGCCACCCCGGCAGCTTGCAGCAGCTGCAGGACGTCATCGGTGAAGTGATGCAGGCCCTGCTGCTCGGCGGCGCGGTCATCGCAGAGCAGGAACGCAAGGCAGGGAAGAAATGACGACGATCGCGATCACCGGTGTCGGTGGCTTCATTGGCTTGCGCATGGTCGAGCGCGCTCGCGCGCTGGGCTGGCAGGTGCGTGGGCTGGATGTTTCCCCGGCTGCTGCCGAACGTGCGCGCCATGCAGGCGCGGAGGTAGTGGTCGGCGACATCAACGACGCGGCGATGCTGGCCAGCGCCTTCGCCGGTGCCGACATCGTGTTCCACACTGCGGCGATCGTCGAGGAGGATGGCTCGCGCGAGCTCTACGAGCGGGTCAACGTCGAGGGCACGCGCTCGGTTTGCAAGGCTGCGCAGGCCGCCGGGGTGCGCCAGCTGCTGCAGCTGTCCTCGGTGATGGTCTATGGCTTCGACTATGCGGATGGGGTGACCGAGGAAGGGCCGTTCCGCGACGACGGCAATATCTATAACGAAACGAAATTCCGCAGCGAACGGGTCGCGCTGGAGTTCCATCGCGCCGGCCAGTTCGACGTGATCGTGGTCCGGCCGGGCGATGTCTATGGCGCCGGCAGCCTGCCCTGGGTGCTGCGGCCGCTGCAGCTGCTGCGCCAGCGCCTGTTCATGCTGCCCGACGGCGGCCACGGCGTGATCAACCATGTGCACGTCGACAACCTGCTCGACGGCGTCTTGCTGGCGCTGGAGAAGAACGCCGGCGGCGAGGCCTTCACCCTTTCCGATGGCGTGGCCACGCCCTGTCGCGAGTTCTTTGCCCATCACGCGAACATGCTGGGGCGCAATGGCGTGCCG
>DATILC010000285.1:0-6945 GCA_035476855.1 Solimonas sp.
GCGCGCTATGGCGGCGAGGAGTTCGCGATGATCCTGCCGCAGGCCGATGCCGCGGCGGCGCGGCAGGCGGCCGAGCGCATCAACGCAGCGGTGCGCGCCATGGAGATCCCGCACGAGGATGCCGTGCCCTACAGCAACGTCACCATCAGCGTCGGCCATGCCACTGTGATCCCGCATGCCGGCAGCAATCCGATCGAGCTGATCTGCGAAGCCGATCGCGCGCTGTACTGCGCCAAGCACGCCGGCCGCGATCGCATCATCGGCGCGGAGTAGTACGCAAGCCGCGGCGCAGCAGCGCCGCCAGCAGCAACGCCATCGCATTCCAGCTGCCGCCACCGCCACCCGCTCCGCTCTGCGCAGGCGAGGCCGAAGCCGAGTCCGCCGGCGCAGTCGGGGCCTCCGGCAATGACAGCACGCGTCCCACCGGATACAGCGCCGCGACGCCGGCACGGTCGTCGGCACCCAGCGCCGCGCCGCGGCCATCGCCGTGCAGGGTCGGCCGCATCAAGGCCTCGTCGAGGCTGCTGCCGCGCGTGCAGGCCGGTGCACCCTCCTCGCCACAGGCATGGGCCAACCCCAGCGCATGGCCCAGTTCGTGGGCGAAGACCTCGGCGGCATTGGCGCGCGACTGCTTCGACAGGATGCAGCCGGCGCCGTCCTGCACCACCACGTCGGCCTCGACGATCGGCCGGTAGGCCGTGCTGCCGCTGCCGCGCACGGCACCGGAGCGATAGCCGGCGTAGGCGACGACTCCGCCGTTGGAGCAGTCGTAGCTGCCGGCCAGTTCCTGCAGCGGATCGTTGAACAGGATGGTATTGCTGCCATCGGCGCTGCCCAGCCCGCCGAGGGCGGCGGTGATGCCACCGTAGCTGAAGCGGATGTTGCTGCCGGGGTCATCGTTCCAGGCCTGCAGTGCCTTCTGGAACTCGGTGTAGCCACCCCCGAACAGGCTCAACTGGCCGCCACTGCCCGCCAGCAGGCGGACACTGCTGCCCTGCTCGAACTCGACCCAGCGCGCCGGCGGGCTGCTGTGGGTGCGGTACTTCGCCTGCGGCAGCGGTTCGGCCTCGGTCCAGTAGTCAGGCTCGGCAACGCCGCCAGCGCCACGCAACTGCAGCCAGCGACGGAAGCGCGACAGCTCGCGCCGCCGCTCCGGCTGCAGCGTTCCGGACTTCGGATCCGGCAGCTGCTCGGCATCCCCGAGCTCGCGCAGCAGCAGGGTTTCGCCGGTGACGGCCGTGCGCACATGGAAGGCGCCGAGCAGGAACTGCGTCACCGCATAGCCGCCGTCGGCACGACGGCTGAGGAACAGCAGCACCGCCTCGTCGACCGAGAAACGCGGCGCACCGGGTATCACCAGCGCGCCTTCCTGCGCCGGATCGGTGCCGGGCACCACCAGCGCCAGCGTCGCCGGCGTGCCCGCTCCCTTCAGCACCTCCCCGGCACGCAACTCGTAGCGCAGCGCCTCGCGCTCCTGCCCGGGCTGCGGCATCACCGCGGACACGTGGCCGAGGACCACGGCGTCGGCCTGGTCGAACAGCTGCGCATCCGGCAGCGCGGTGTAGCTGGTGGCCCAGGCCGGCGACGCGGCAAGCAGCAGGGCCGCAGGAAGCACACGGAGTATCGGTGGCATGGCGAAAACCCGGTAAGGCGATTACCAGATTTAGCGTCCGCCATGCACAAAGCTTTAGTGCGGACAGCCCACAGTGGCGGGCCCGGAAATTGCACTGTGACCGACTGCGCGACCCGGCCCGACGGGCGGTCGTATAGTTCGGACCGCGGGTCGTCCGCAAACCCAAGGGGAAGCAGCAATGAACAGGAAGTTCTCGGGCGCCCTGAGTGCCCTTTGCATGGCGGCGGCCTGCGCCGCCCTCCCGGCCACCGCGGCCGAGTTCGGCGAAGTCTCGGTACTGGCCCAGGTGCCGGTACCCAACGGCTTTCCCGAAGGCATCGTGGTCAACGGCAACCGCTTCTACGTCGGCGGCCCGGCAACGCTGGGCACCTCGATCAACGGCAAGCCTTCGCGCGTCTTCGAGTTCGATCTCGACAGCGGCGCGCTGACCCGCACTTTCCTGACCCAGGGCGAGACCGTGTTCGGCTCCGAGCACGCCAACTCCTGCCTGGCCTTCGACGATGCCAACCGTCTCTACGTGCTCAACAACCAGATCGGCACCTGGCGCCTGGACCTGCAGACCGAGGCCCAGGCCTCCTACTCCGCGCCCTTCGAGAACCTGCCGATCTGCGCACTGGGCCTGACCAAGAAACCCTGCTCGCCGACGCTGCTCAACCTGCCGGCGCTGCCCAATGACATCGTCTTCGACGAGGCCGGCAACGCCTACGTCTCCGACTCGCTGCAGGCGACGATCTGGCGCATCCCGCCGGGTGGCGGCCAGCCGCAGATCTGGTTCCAGGACAGCCGCTTCTCCTCGCCCTACATCGGCGTCAACGGCCTGCGCCTGTCGCCGGACCGCTCGAAGATGTTCATCAGCGTGACCCTGGACATGCTCGGCCGCGGCTTCATCTACACCCTGCCGATGGTGGCGCAGCCGCAGAAGGCGGACCTGCAGGTGTTCCACAGCTATCCGGTCGGCGGGCCCGACGGCTTCGCCTTCGGCCAGTCCGGCAAGCTCTACGTGACGCTGGCGATCCCGGGCTTCTCCGGCATCTCGATCCTGGAACCGGATGGCACTGAATCGGCGCGGCTGGGCAACAAGCTGCTGAGCCCGTTCAAGCCCTACGACTCGCCGGCCAACGTCGCCTTCGATGGCAAGGGCAACCTGCTGGTGACCAACCACGCCTTCGCCACCGGCCTGCTGCTGCCGGCGCAGTTCCAGGTGCTGAAGGTGTTCGTCGACGACCTCGGGTCGCCGCTGGTGCGGCCGACCCTGCCCTGAACCTCAGCCCGCTTCCTTGCGCGCCAGGCGGAAGCCGGCGCGCGGGAAGTGCACCACCAGTTCGCCGGCCTGCGGATCCTGGCGGCGGATGGCGATCTCCTGCGCGTCGGCACGCAGCAACTCGCCCTCGACCGGGTCGACCCCGTAGTCGGTCGCCGCCACCACCACCCGCTCGCCGGCGCGAAAGCCCTCCGCCGCATCCACGCTGCCGCCGACCGGCTGCGGCGTGGCGGCGGCGGCAATGCGCAGCGCCTCGGCGCCGCCGAGCGGTTCCGGCCGTCCATGACCGAAGGAGGCCATGCGCCCGGCCCACTCGCGGATGCGCGGATACGGATCGTAGTAGGCCGCGACGCCGGGATTGCTCAGCAGGAACCACACCGGGTGGTACAGCGCGAAGTCCGACATCGTCGGTGCCTCGCCATCGATGAAGGGCGCAGACGCCAGCTGTGCTTCCAGCAGGGCCAGCAGGCCCGGCATCTCGGCGCGCGTGGCGCCGGCCGAGGCACGACCCTGGCTGCCACCGGTGAACAGCGCCGCGCGATCCTTGAGGAATTTCTCCGGCGGCACTTCCGGGTAATCACGGAACACGTGCTTCTGCCCTGCCGGCTGCATCACCACCAGCGGCACGCTGAGCAGGAAGAACTTCTCGCTCCACTGCTCCTGCATCACGCAAGTGGCTTCACGGCCTGTCGGCAACAGGGTCGGCGCAGGCTGCAGGCGCTCCAGCACGCGCGCGATCAGCTTGCTGTCGCACCAGATGTCCGCGCCGATCTGCAGCGCCGGCGTCTTGCGGTAGCCGCCGGTCAGAGGCAGCAGTTCCGGCTTGGGCATGACGATGGGAATGATCACCGAACGCCAGGCCAGGTTCTTGTAGCCGAGGATCGCGCGGATCTTTTCCGAGTACGGCGATACCGGATAGTGATGCAGGATGATCTCGGCCATAGTGCAGTCCTGTCCTGGAGGGAGGCCGCAGCATAGCAATGCAGGAGCGCAGCCAGCTCTACGCCCAGCTTGCGCAGCTCGAGCATGCCGGCGTGCCGGCACGCCGGGCACTGCAGGGCCTGGGGATCGCAACCATGCCGCGGCTGGCGCGTGCGGTGCAGGAGACCCTGCTCCGACTCGACCGCGCACAGCCGCTGGCCGATGCCGGCCGCGCCGCAGGACTGTTCCTGCCCTGGGAGGCCGAGTTGATCGCCGCCGGCACCGACGGCGGTCAGCTCGAGGCCGTCTACCGCAGGCTCGCCGCGCATCACGAGCAGGGCGAGCGACGCATCCGCCAGTTCAAGTCGCGCATGGTGATGCCCGCCGCGGTGCTGCTGCTGGCGCTGTTCGTGCTGCCGCTGCCGGCGCTGGCACGCGGCGAGTTCGACATTGGTGGCTATCTGCTGCGCAGCCTGCTGCCGGTGGTCCTGCTGCTGACCAGCCTGCAGCTGCTACGTGCCGCCTGGCATGGCGCCGCCGCCACCATGACCTCACCCCCGGGCTTCGGGCTGCTGCGACAGCTGCCGGGGCTGGGCAGCTTGCTGCTGCGCCTGCAGCAGGCCGACGGCCTGAACCTGCTGTCGCTGCTGCTGGCGGCCGGCCTGCCGGCGGATCGCGCACTGGAGCTCGCCGGGCGCACGCTGCGTGATCCGGCGCTGCGCCGCGGCTGTGTCGCGGCCGCCGCGCAGGCCCGCGCCGGCCACAGCATGGCCGACGCCATCCGCGGCAGCGGCCTCTGCGACGAAGCCCAGGGCATGGCCCTGATCTCCAGCGGCGAGGCCGCCGGCCGGCTCGACGACGGCATCGCCCGCTACGCCGCCGACCTCGACTTCCGCCTGGGCCTGCAGCTGGACCAGATCACCGAATGGCTGCCGCGGATCATCTACTTCGGCCTGACGATCCCGCTGGTGTTCTGACGGCTGGCCTCTGACGGCAGGCCTTAGAATGTCGGCGTGAAGACCCTAACCCTGAGCGGCCACCAAGACCTGCAACTGGCCGCCGACATCGGCGGCGATCCCGCTGCCCCTTCGGTGGTCCTGCTGCATGGCGGCGGGCAGACCCGCCATGCCTGGTCGCGCGCTTTCAGGCAACTGGTCGACGACGGTTACCACGTCATCGCCTACGATGCCCGCGGCCATGGCGGCAGCCAGTGGAGCGAGGCCGGCGAGTACGACACCGATGCGCTGGTGGCGGACCTCAAGGCCGTGATCGGTACGCTGGCGCGGCCGCCGGCACTGGTCGGTGCGTCGATGGGCGGCATCACCGCGCTGACTGCGATCGGCGAAAGCCCCGTGACCATCGCCCGTTCGCTGGTGCTGGTGGACGTGGCACCGCATATCGAACGCGGCGGCGTCGAGAACATCCGCCGCTTCATGACCGCCAACCTGCAGGGCTTCGCCACGCTGGAAGAAGTGGCCGACGCGGTCGCCGCCTACAACCCGTCGCGACCACGGCCGAAGGACAACACGGGCCTGCTGAAGAACCTGCGCCGTGGCGACGACGGCCGCTGGTACTGGCACTGGGACCCGAAGATCATCGCGGTACCGCAGGAAGAGCATGTCGCCTACCTCGATGCCTACGAGCAGCGCATGCAGGCCGCCTCACGCCAGGTACGCATACCGACCCTGCTGGTGCGCGGCAGCCACAGCGACGTGGTCACCGCCGAGGGCGCGCAGCGCCTGCGCGAACTGATCCCGCAGGCCGAGATCGTCGACATCGCTGGCGCCGGCCACATGGTCGCCGGCGACCGCAACGACGCCTTCAACGACGCGGTGATCGGCTTCCTCGATCGCCACCTGCCGGCACGCAACTGACCGTGGACGCCCCGATGACCATCATGCAGCCCGACGCGACACCCGCCGCTCCCCGCCTCGACGTCGTCCAGGCCGGCGGCCACCTGGACCTGATGATCCGGCAGACGCGGATTCATCACATGACACTGAGCATCACCGCCGACACCAAGGCCAACATGCTGATGATCGCGGCCTCGGTGGTCCTCACGCTGGCGGCGCGCGACATGGTCGGCGGCAAGGCGCCGCTGCCGGCGCTGATCCTGACGGTGTTCAGCCTGGCCTCGGTGTGCATGGCGATCATCGCCGCGATGCCCAAGCTCGGCTTCGGCCGCAAGGAACTGGCCTCGCGCAACATCCTGTTCTTCAGCACCTTCACCCGACTCAGCTACGAGCAGTACCTGCGCGAGATGGAAGACGTGATGCGCTCGCCGGCCAGCACCTACGAGATGCAGCTCTGCGAGATCTACGAAATGGGCCAGTACCTGAAGCGGCACAAGTTCCGCTTCGTGCAGGCCGGCTACCTGATCTTCCTCGCCGGCCTGTTCCTCAGCGCCTTCGCCTGGGTGGTGCAGGCGCTCAGCTGAGTACTAGACCGGCTGGCGCCCGTTCAGGGCATGCGCCAGCGTGCCGCCATCGACGTACTCAAGCTCGCCACCCATCGGCACGCCGTGGGCGATGCGGGTGACCTTGACGCCCTGCGCGCGCGCCATCTCGGCGAGGTAGTAGGCAGTGGCCTCACCCTCTACCGTGGGATTGGTGGCCACGATCACTTCACGCACCTCGCCCTGGCCCAGCTCCGCCTGCAGCACGTCCAGCCCGAGTTCGGTCGGACCGATGCCGTCCAGCGGCGACAGCCGTCCCATCAGCACAAAGTAGCGTCCGCGATAGGGTGTGCCGTTCTCGATCGCCATCAGGTCCGCCGGCGTCTCGACGATGCACAGCTGGCCGCCGGCGCTGCGCGAGGGCGAGCAATAGCGGCAGCCATCCTCTTCGCAGAACATGCGGCAGCGCGGGCAACGGCCGATGCCGTCCAGCGCCTCGGTCAGCGCACCGCCGAGGAAGCTGGCGCCCTCGCGGTCACGGTCCAGCAGGTGGAAGGCCATGCGCTGCGCGGACTTGGGCCCGACGCCGGGCAGCCGGCGCAGCGCCTCGATCAGGCGACTCAGGCGGGGGGAATAGGCGGTCATCCGCCGATTTTATCCCCCCGCCCGGCTTGCTGCGCTAGCCCGCATTTCTCACAGGGGGATCGAGCGATGGCGCAGGGCGGAGCGTGCTGG
>DATILC010000286.1:0-2197 GCA_035476855.1 Solimonas sp.
AGGCCGTGGCCGACAAGGTGCGCGCCGGGGCGGTGCAGCATGTGCCTGAAGGCTACATCGATTACGACGGTTACGCCGAGGGCGGCGGCTACGCCCTGCTCAAGGATTGCGTCGGCGGCAAGCGCGACATCGAGGCCGTGATCAAGGCCATGGAAGACTCGGGCCTGCGTGGCCTGGGCGGCGCGGGCTTTCCGGCCGGGCGCAAGTGGCGCATCGTGCGCGGCGAAGCCGGTCCGCGCCTGATGGCCGTCAACATCGACGAGGGCGAACCCGGCACCTTCAAGGACCGCTTCTACCTCGAGCGCGACCCGCACCGCTTCCTGGAAGGCATGCTGATCGCCGCCTGTGCGGTGGGCATCGAGAAGATCTACGTCTACCTGCGCGACGAATACCACGGCTGCCGCACCCTGCTGGAGGCCGAGCTCGACAAGCTGCGCCGCTCGCCGCCGGCGCCCGGCCTGCCCGAGATCGAACTGCGCCGCGGCGCCGGTGCCTACATCTGCGGCGAAGAATCCGCCATGATCGAGTCGATCGAGGGCAAGCGCGGCATGCCCCGCCTGCGACCGCCCTACGTGGCCCAGGTCGGCCTGTTCGGCCGGCCGACGCTGGAGCACAACTTCGAGACCCTGTACTGGGTGCGCGAGATCCTGGAAAAAGGCGGCGCCTGGTTCGCCTCGCATGGCCGCAACGGCCGCAAGGGCCTGCGCTCGTTCTCGGTCTCGGGCCGCGTCAAAGACCCGGGCGTCAAGCTGGCGCCCGCGGGCGTCACCATTCAGCAGCTGATCGACGAATACTGCGGCGGCATGCTGGACGGGCAAAAGTTCTACGCCTACCTGCCTGGCGGCGCCTCGGGCGGCATCCTGCCGGCCACGATGAACGAGATCCCGCTCGATTTCGACACGCTGCAGCCCTACGGCTGCTTCATCGGCTCGGCCGCGGTGATGGTGCTGTCCGACAAGGACACGGCCACCGACGCGGCGCGCAACATGATGCGCTTCTTCCACCACGAATCCTGCGGCCAGTGCACGCCCTGCCGGGTCGGCACCGCCAAGGCCGCGGCCCTGATGGAACAGCCCAAGTGGGACCTGGCCCTGCTGGCCGACCTGTCGCTGGTGATGCGCGATGCCTCCATCTGCGGGCTGGGCCAGGCGGCACCGAATCCGATGGATTGCGTGGTCAAGTATTTTCCTCACGAGCTGGAATAACAACGATGAACGCCATCACCAGACAAGAACTCGCCCTGCTCGACACCCCCACCGTCACCTTCAGCCTGAACGGCCGCGAGGTTCAGGGCCGCGCCACCGAAACCATCCTGCAGGTGGCCAAGCGCGAGGGCGTGGAGATCCCCCACCTCTGCTACAAGGAAGGCATGGAGGCCGTCGGCAACTGCCGCGCCTGCATGGTCGAGATCAACGGCGAGCGGGTGCTCGCGCCTTCGTGCTGCCGCAACCCGACGGCCGGCATGAAGGTCACCAGCGACAGCGAGCGCGCCGTCGCTTCGCAGAAGCTGGTGCTCGAGTTGCTGCTCGCGGACATGCCCGAGAAGGACTACACCCGGCACAACGAGGTCGACCAGTGGGCCGAGCACCTGGGCCTGGGCAAGCCGCGCTTCGAATCGCGCGCCCAGCCCGCACCCGACTTCAGCCACCCCGCCATCGCCGTCAACCTGGACGCCTGCATCCAGTGCACGCGCTGCCTGCGCGCCTGCCGCGACGAGCAGGTCAACGACGTGATCGGCCTGGCCTTCCGCGGCGACCAGGCCAAGATCGTGTTCGACATGGACGACGCCATGGGCGGCTCCACCTGCGTGGCCTGCGGCGAATGCGTGCAGGCCTGCCCCACCGGCGCCCTGATGCCGGCACGCGAAGCGGCGCTGGCCGTGCCCGACAAGCAGGTCGAATCGGTCTGCCCCTATTGCGGCGTCGGCTGCCAGCTGACCTACAACGTCAAGGATGACAAGATCCTCTTCGTCGAAGGCCGCGACGGCCCGGCCAACCATGGCCGCCTGTGCGTGAAGGGCAGCTACGGCTTCGACTACGCGCACCATCCGCAGCGTCTGACCAAGCCGCTGATCCGCCGCGAAGGCATGCCCAAGACTGGCGACTTCGTGATGGACCCGGACCGCGTGATGGACGTGTTCCGCGAAGCCACCTGGGAAGAAGCGCTGGAATTCGCCGGCGGCAAGCTCGCCGCCATT
>DATILC010000287.1:0-22926 GCA_035476855.1 Solimonas sp.
CCAGCACCTGATCGGCAAGCCGGTCCAGTTCCAGCGGGTTGAGGAAGAGGGCCAGCACGAACTCGCTCTCGACACTGGCCATGCCCAGCGCCGAAGCCGGCTGCAACTCGCAGCGTTGGCCGTCGGGCATCTGCTGGTGCAGGGCGTCGAGCCGTTCCGGTTGCTGCAGCAACTCGGCGGAGACGTAGGCCGTCAGGTAGGCCGAAGGCAGGCGCTCGAGGCTCGGGACCAGCGTGGGTTTTTTCTTGGCAAACATGGGGCTTGCTCGCGTGGGGATGGGCGGAGGCTAGGCGCAGGCCGGGCGGCCGTCACGTCGGTTGCCGACGAACAGGGCTAGTGTCCGGATCAACGGCGACACGGGCTGCCAGCGCGCTGCATCCTGCGCCATACTGCCAGCCCTTCCCATTCCGTTCATCGCAGAATCTTCCATGAGCACGCTCAAGGCCATCCACCAGCACGGCCAGTCGGTCTGGCTAGACTACATCCGCCGCGACATGCTGGCATCCGGCGGCCTGCAGGCCCTGATCGACGCCGACGGCCTGCGTGGCCTGACCTCCAATCCGGCGATCTTCGAGAAGGCGATCGGCGGCAGCGCCGACTACGACGCCGCCCTGCAGGCGCTGGTCGCCGCCGGTGTACGCGAGCCGGCGACGCTGTTCGAACGCCTGGCGATCGAGGACATCCGCCAGGCCGCCGATATCCTGCGGCCGGTGTACCAGGCCAGCGGTGGGGTCGATGGCTACGTCAGCCTGGAAGTCGCGCCGGACCTGGCCTTCGACACGGAACGTACGCTGGCCGATGCGCGCCGCCTGTGGGCGGCGGTGGCACGGCCCAACCTGATGATCAAGGTGCCGGGCACGGCGCAGGGGGCGCTGGCGATCCGCCGGCTGATCGCCGAGGGCATCAACGTCAACGTCACCCTGCTGTTCTCGCGCCCGGCCTACCTGGCGGTGGCCGAGGCCTACCTCGCCGGGCTGGAAGAGCGGCTCGCCGGCGGCGGTCGCATCGACGGCATCGCCAGCGTCGCCAGCTTCTTCATCAGCCGCATCGATGCGGCGATGGATGCCGAGATCGCGGCCCGCAGCGACGACGCCGCGGCCCGGGTCCTGGCCGGCCGCGTGGCGATCGCCAACGCCAAGCTGGCCTACCAGGATTACAAGACGCTCTGCGCCAGCCCGCGCTGGCAGAAGCTGGCGGCCGCGGGGGCACGCCCGCAGCGCCTGCTGTGGGCCAGCACCGGCACCAAGAACCCGGCCTACCGCGACGTGGTCTACGTCGAGGAACTGATCGGCCCCGAGACCGTCGACACCATTCCGCCGGCGACGATGGATGCCTTCCGCGATCACGGCCGCGCGCGTGCCAGCCTCGAGGAGGACGTCGCCGCAGCGCGCGAGGTCATCGCCGAGGTCGAGCGCCTGGGCCTGCCGCTGGCGGCGATCACCGAGCGACTGGTGGGCGAAGGCGTGCAGCTGTTCGTCGACGCCCACGACAAGCTGCTGGCCACGGTGACGCACAAGCGCGACAGCCTGGCCGCCACCGCCTGAGCCCTGATCCCGGGTTTTGGGGGTTCAGAGGAGATTCAGCGGCCTGCGCGACAATCTATGGCCGTAGACCAGCGAAGTTGGGGGCAGCCATGTTTCCCGTAGCGCTGTTGATGGCCGCCGGCATCGGCATGGGCACTGCGGCCCATGCCGGCGGCCAGGTGACCGAAACCGAAGCGAGAGTCGATCCGGCGCTGACGCTGTCCGCGCCGGTGCGTTCCGATGCCAGCGTCACCGAGCAGGTGCGTGCGGTGATGCAAGCCGAGGGCACTCTGAGGGCGCAGAAGATCCAGGTGTCGACCCGCGAAGGCGTGGTCCGGCTGTCCGGCACCACCACATCCTCGGCGCAGATTGCGCAAGCGGTGGCGCTGGCGCGCGGCGTCAGCGGCGTGCGTGCGGTGCGCAACGAACTGCGTCTGAAGACCCGCACACGCTGAGCGGGATTCCCACGCCTTCGGGGCACCACGGCGATCGGGGAATGGGCGACAGGCCCCCGGGCAGGCTAATCTGCAGCATCTTCCTTACACGGGACCGGTCGTGGGCGACGCTGTCGAGCAACGTTTCGAACGCTTCTTCCAGTACGCGCTGATGCTCGGCCTGGTGCTGGGCTGCCTGGCTGTGCTGCGGCCGTTCTTCACCGCGATCCTGTTCTCGCTGGTCATCGCCATCTCGACCTGGCCCTACTTCCGCGCCCTGCGCCGCCTGCTGCGCGGCCGCGGCGTGATCGCCTCGCTGCTCGGCTGCATCGCCGTGACCCTGCTGATCATCGCGCCGCTGGTGCTGCTGTCGATGTCGGCGGCCGAGGGCGTGGCCTGGCTGTCGGAGGCACTGCGCCACTGGTTCGCGCAGGGACCGCCGGAGCCGCCGCAATGGCTGGGGCGCATTCCCTGGGTGGGTGAGCAACTGCAGGACTACTGGCGCCGGCTGGTGTCCAGTTCCGCGGAAGTGCGCGGCCTGCTGGCGCGCTACTCCGAGCCGATGCGCCAGTTCGCGCTGGGCGCCGGCAAACTGTTCGGTGCCGGCCTGCTGCAGATCGCCTTCGCCATCTTCCTGCTGTTCTTCATGTACCGCGACGGCGAACGTCTCGGCGGCTGGCTGATGACCAGTTCGCGGCGCATTGTCGGTCCGCCCTCGGAGGCCCTGATCGACACGGCGGAGAACACCATCGTCGGCGTCATGGTCGGCGTGCTCGGCACCGCGCTGGCGCAGGCGATGGTGGCGACGGTCGGCTTCATGATTGCCGGCGTGCCGGGACCGATCCTGCTGGGCGCCGTCACCTTCGTCTCCTCGATGATCCCGGTCGGGCCACCGCTGGTCTGGGGCAGTGCCGCGATCTGGCTGTTCAACCAGGGCGAGACCGGCTGGGGCATCTTCATGGTGATCTATGGCCTGGTCGGCATCAGCGCGGTCGACAACGTCATCAAGCCCTACCTGATCTCGCGCAGCAGCCACCTGCCGTTTGCGCTCACCCTGATGGGGGTGATCGGCGGCGTGCTGACCTTCGGCTTCATGGGCGTGTTCATCGGGCCGACGCTGCTGGCGCTGGCGGTCAATCTCGGCGCGCGCTGGCTGTCCCACTCGCCGCCGGAAGCCATCATCGTGATCGAAGACCGTCCCGCTCCACCGCCCCCTGCCGCATGACCCAGCAACAGAGCCTGTACGACGCCCTTGGCGGAGAACCCGCGATCCGGCGCCTGGTGGACTCGTTCTACGACCACATGAGCCACGATCCGGCCTATGCCGGCATCCGCGCCCTGCATCCACCGGAGATGGCGGGTTCGCGCGACAAGTTGTACTGGTTCCTCTGCGGCTGGAGCGGCGGACCCAACCACTACATCGAGCGCCACGGCCATCCGCGCCTGCGCGCACGGCATCTGCCGTTTTCGATCGGCGTGTCGGAGCGCGACCAGTGGCTGCACTGCTTTGCCCAGGCCTTGGTCGATTGCGAAGTCGAGGAGCCCTTGCAGCGCCAGCTGCTGCAGGCGCTGGCTGGGACCGCGGACTGGATGCGCAACCGCGAAGAGTGAGCCTGCTGCACGACATCTGCACGTGCTGCCACGGTAGCTGCACGTCCGCAGCATCCTGACTGCAAGGCGCTGGCCCAGGCTGGAGGCTCCAACGAACCACAGGAGCCATCCATGCAGGATCCCGCCATCACCGACCCCGCGCCGCCGCATCCGCCGCCGCGACGCTCCCTGTTCAACACGCCCGGCGGCCGCCTGCTGCTGCTGGGCGTGCTGTTGCTGGTGCTGCTGATCCCGGCGCAGATGATCCGCGGCGTCGTGCAGGAGCGCGAGACGCGCCGCAACGAGGCCGTGGCCAACATCCTCGGTTCCTGGGGCGGCGCGCAGCAGCTGCAGGGGCCGTTGCTGCGGGTGCCCTTCGTGCTGCGCCATGTCGGCACCAATGCCGAGGGCAAGACCGTGGAGACGGTCAGCGCCGACGCCGCCTGGTTCCTGCCCGATACGCTGGAAATGGACGCGGTGATGGATACGGAGCTGCGCCGGCGCGGCATCTTCGAGGTGCCGGTCTACGTGGCCACGGTCAAGCTGCGCGGCCGCTTCCGGCGGCCGGATTTTTCACGCTGGGGCGTGCAGTCGGAGGACATCGACTGGCAGGGCGCCGAGTTGATCATGGGCCTGACCGAGCCGCGCGCGCTGCATGCCGATGCCGGCCTGTCCTGGCAGGGGCGCCGTCTGGACTTCAGGCCCTCGGCCGGAGCGGGCGGGCAGTGGAACCGTCCGGGCATCCACGTGCCGCTGGGTCGCCAGCTGGCGGAACCCTTCGCCGGCGACGGCGCCAGCTTCGACATCCAGTTCAGCTTCAACGGCGCCGAGCGCCTGCTGTTCGCGCCGACCGCCGAGAAGACGCAGCTGGCCCTGCAGGCCGACTGGCCGCATCCCAGCTTCCAGGGGCAGTGGTTGCCGGTGCAGCGGCAGTTGCAGGCACGGGGCTTCGATGCGCGCTGGTCGGTGTCCTACCTGGGCCGCGACTATCCGCAGCAGTGGCGCGAGTCGGCCGGCGCCTTCGAAGCTTTGGGCAAGGCCAGCTTCGGCACCAGCCTGGCGACACCGGTGGATCGGTACCTGATGGCCGAGCGCATCAGCAAGTACGCGGTGCTGACCCTGGTCTTCACCTTCGCCGTGATCTGGCTGACAGAGCTCTTGTCGGGCCGCCGCGTGCACCCGATCCAGTACGGTTTCGTCGGCGCCGGCCTGTGCCTGTTCGGTCTGCTGCAGCTGTCGGTGGCCGAACACTTCGGCTTCAGTATCGCCTTCGCGGCGGCGGCCCTGGCGGTGACGCTGATGGTGACGCTGTACAGCCGCAGCCTGCTCGGCAGCACACCGCGGGCGCTGGTGGTCGGTGCGGTGCTGGGTGGCCTCTACGGCTATCTCTACACGATCCTGCGGGCCGAGGACTATGCCTTGCTGGGCGGCGCCGTTGCGCTGTTCCTGGGCCTGGCAGCCGCCATGTACCTGACACGCAACTTCAACTGGGATGGTCAGCCGCGCTTTGGCGATGACTAAATGTCATCGCCTGCGGCGGATCATCGGGCGGCCATGGAGCATTTGGCCCCGGCGCAAAGCGACTCAATGTCGCTTTGCGTTAAGCCAAATGCCGCCCAGGCGTGAAATGGGCGAACTACGGTCCCGCCATGGATGGCGCCAGCCACGGTGGCCAGGCAACAGGCAAAGAACGAGAGGCAAAGAAAAGGCCGCCCGGAGGCGGCCTTGGGAGTACGCGAACTGCGGCGGTCAACTCTGATCCGGATGCCTCGCGAGCGCCCCCACGCGCGCGTCAGCCCCAAGCCCATAACCGCCACTGCTGCGCTATTTGTGCAAAAACGCTGCGAGTGATGCCGGAACACAGCAGAGATCCGGTGAGCGAACCTTAACGGTGCGAGGCACTCGGCCGCACCCCCTCTTCAGGTGGTGCGGGTTCAGTGCCTCGCCATGTGATTGGCAATGCGACCCAGCGTGGCCAGTGCCTGCTCGACATTCGGTGTCCACGGCAGGGCGCAGTTGAAGCGCAGATAGTTCTGGTAGCTGCCGCTGGGCGAAAAGATCACGCCGGGGCTCACGGCGATGCTCTCCCGTGCGGCGCGGTGAAACAGTTCCAGTGCGTCGACCGCCTTCGGCAACTCCACCCACAGCACGAAGCCGCCCTGCGGCCGCGACACCGCGGTGGGCTGCGGGAAGTGCTTCAGCACGGCCTCGGAGAAGCGCGCCACCGAGCGTGCCAGCTGCAGGCGCAGGCCGCGCAGGTGACGGTCGTAGGCATTCGACTCGAGGTAGGCCGCAGTCACCATCTGCGACAGCGAGTTTGTGGCGGTCGACAGCGTGAACTTGTGGCGCGCCAGCTCGCGGCGCCAGCGGCGGCTCGCCACCCAGCCGACCCGCAGGCCCGGTGACAGCGTCTTGCTCACCGAGGAGCAGTGCAGGACGAGGTCGGCCTCGTCGTAGGCTTTCAGTGGCGTGGCACGGCCCCCGGCGAAACCCAGTTCGCCGTAGATGTCGTCCTCGATCAGCGGCACGCCGTGGCCGTTGAGGGTGCGCACGACGTCGCGCTTGGCGTCATCCGGCATCAGCGAGCCGGTGGGATTGTTGAAGTTCTGAACCAGCAGCGCCGCGGCGATGCGATGGCGGCGGACGGCGCGGCGCACGTCGTCGGGGTCGACCCCGCGTTGCGGATCGTTGGGCAGCTCGACCACGCGCAGGCGCATTTCCTCGGCGACCTGCAGCAGGCCGTAGTAGGTCGGCGACTCCATCAGGATGGTGTCGCCGGCGCAGCACAGCAGGCGCAGGCAAAGGTTGATTGCCTCGAGACTGCCGCTGGTGATGACCACGTCCTCCGGAGAGACCTCGCAGCGCTGTTCCGCCAGGCGCCGGGCGACCTGCTGGCGCAGCCGGTCGTAGCCCGGCGGCATCATGTAGCCGTTGGCCAGGTCCGGCTGGCTGCGCAGCAGCCGGCGCGTCAGGTTTCCGAGGCTGGCCACCGGCAGCAGGGCTGGCGCGGGCGAGGCGTGCCCCAGCGCGGCGAAGCCGGGGCGGCTCAGGGTATCGAGCACGGTGGAAACGATGTCGGTGGAAATCAGGCTGGCCGGGCCCTGCGGTATCTCGATGGTCTGCGGCAGCGACTGCGGACGCAGCGCGTCGACACGCACGTAGTAGCCCGAACGCGGCCGCGACTCGATCGCGCCCAGTGCTTCCAGGTGTTCGTAGGCCTTCAGCGCAGTGGTGATGCTGTAGCCGGTCTTGCGGCTGAGGTCGCGCACCGAGGGCACGCGGTCGCCCGGGCGCAGCGCGCCGACATCGATCTGTGCCAGCAGGCGGCGCGCCACGCTTTCGTACAGCGAATCGCCGTCCTGGCGCTCGCTGGCGCTGGAGGCAGGGGTCTCGAAGGCATCCATGGCCGCTCCCGGCTGTCAGGCTGGATGCAACGATTCTGGACCGCAGCTGTGCTCCGGACAATGCACAGCTACGGCATCTGTGATGCTGATCTGTACCCTATCTCGCAGGCGGCAGGCCCGGCGGCGGCCGGGTGGTGTCGCGGTATTCGCCCTCGATCACCACCGGCTGGCGCAGGTCGGGCCGCGCCTTGGCGATGCGCCGGTCCAGGCTCGCGGCGAGGCGTCGCCGCAGCCCGGGCGCGAGCAGCAGCAGCGCCAGCAGATCGGACAGCAGTCCCGGCAGGATCAGCAACATGCCGGCGATCAAGCCCAGCAGGCCCTGCAGCAGCGCGGCAGTGGGCAGTTCGCCGCGGGCGGTGGCCGCTTGCACCTCGCGCAGCGCACGGAAGCCATGGCGGCGGATCACGGCGCTGCCGCCCACGGCGGCGGCGATCAGCACCAGCGGCACCGCCCAGCCGCCGCGGGCCTCCGCCAGCTTCATTAACAGCAGCACTTCCACGGCCACCCAGGCCAGCAACAGGATCAGGCGCATCGGCGCTCCGGTTCATCGAGTCCGCGACTGTAGTCGCCGCAGCGTCTGTGGAAAACCCGTGCCGCTTCAAGAATGCGTGCTAACTGCATGATTCAGCGAGGGTTCAGGGCTTGCCGCGCAGATTGGCGGGCAGTAGCCGCGGAGGCGCGGCCGCCCCCTCGGACGGATGCCGGGCGGGGTTTCACCACGACAGGAGAAGTCAGATGGAATTCAAACCTCTGTTACTCGCCGCCGCCTTGGGCCTGACCGGCCTGCCACTGGCCTCGATGGCCGAGTCCGCGGTCGGCACCACTGCCAAGGCGGTCAAGGCCGACACCCAGCGTATCGTCTCCGACACCACGCTGACCACGAAGGTGAAGACGGCACTGATCCGCGAGAGGGATCTGAGCGCCATGGACATCAACGTCGAGACCCGGAACGGCGTGGTCCAGCTGTCTGGTTTCGTCGACACCCTCGACCAGCAGGAGCGCGCCTTCAAGGTCGCCCAGGCGGTGGAGGGCGTCAAGGAAGTGAAGAACGATGTCCACCTATCGACGGCAGCCGCGGCCAATGCCGGCGCCAGCACCGGGACCGTGCTGAAGAACGAGACCAAACGCGTGATCGCCGACTCGACCATCACCAGCAAGGTCAAGGCCGCGCTGGTGCGCGAGAAGGACCTCAGCGCGATGGACGTCAACGTCGAGACCAAGGCCGGCGTGGTGCAGCTGTCCGGCTTCGTCGACGGCAAGGACCAGCAGGATCGCGCCGGCCGGATCGCCCAGTCGATCGAGGGCGTGAAGGAAGTGAAGAACGACCTGCGCTTGAAGTCGGGCTCGTGACGAGCCATGCGACACGGCCCGCCGGCCAGCGCCGGCGGGCTTTTTTGCGGCCCTAGTCGTAGTGGGAGCCGAAGGGCAACTCGATGCCGAAGCCGACGCCGATCGCGCCCTCGCGCTTCTCCTCCGGCAGGACCTTGGGCCAGGTGTAGCCCAGCACCCATTCGCCAAACAGGCGGCTGATGATCGGATGGCGGAAGCTGGCCTGCAGGCCGTATTCGACCAGCGACACCGGCAGGCCGGTCTCGCCGCGGACGAAGGCCTCGTAGGCGATGCCGCGCCGCCTGGACAGCGCGTGGTAGTCGATCAGCGCGGTGTACCAACTGACGCCTTCGGTGTCCTGCGATATCGTGCCGGCATTGGCCCAGCGCACCAGCCGCGTGTCGGACAACACGCGGCTGAAGTCGACGCCGGTGGTGAAGCCGAAGCCGTCGACGGTGTTCCAGAACGGCGTGGCGCGCAGGTAGAGCAGGTTGTCGTCGTCGGACCAGGGGATGTAGCCGACGCGGTTCTGCACGAACAAGCGCATGTGCGCCAGTCCACGCACGCCGACGCGGAAATCCGACTGCAGGGATTCGCTGCCCGGCAGCGAGTAGCCCAGGCCCGCCAGCCACTCGTCGTTGTCGTCGATCTGCGGGAACTGCGAGCGCACGCCGAAGTGCTCGGTGCGGTCGCGCACGAAGGCGTCGTCGTCGTCGCGCCCGAGGAAGCCCGAGAGCCCGTCCTCGAGGTTGGTGAAGTCGGCGCGCACGTTGAGCCGCACGCGCGTGCGGTTGCCGTAGTACTCGGACCAGAAGTGCGACAGCTCCAGGCGTCCGTAGGCCGCGCGTGCGGCATCGACGTCATAGGTATCGCCGAACAGGCCGTCGATCCACATCGCCGAACTGCAGGACAGTTCCTCCAGCCGCCGTCGCGCGCGGTCGACGCCGACCTCCTCCTCGGGCACCCGCTGGGTGCAGGCGTGCGAGGTCGAAGGCAGATCCTTCTTGGCGACCACCGTGCCCGCCGGCTTGCCGGGCCGCGCCGGGGCGTCCAGGTCCCGGCTGAAGACACGCTGGGGCGGTGCGGGCTTCTGCTCCGCCTCCGCGCTGCCCGTCGTCGCGCAGCCCGCGGCGCAGCAGGCCAGCAGCAGTGCCAGCAAGGTTCCGCGCCAGTGAAGACGCGCCTGGTGATCCCCGTTCGTTCTTGTCGTGTCCATGCACGATTCTGCGCCTGAACCCGGCGTGCTGTCGTGTCACCCGAAATCCCGGGCCCGGGGTTCGCGCTGCGCCGCACAATGCCGGACAATCGGGGGCATTCCATTCGTTCGATTCGGTGAACCCATGCGATTTTCGGAGATCCTGCGCGGCATGCGCGGCGATGGCGGGGCTTGGCAGGCGTCCGTAGGCGATGAGTGGCTGCAGGGGCGTACCGTGTTCGGTGGCCTGCAGGCGGCGCTGGCGATCCAGGCGATGCGTGGCCTGGTGCCCGCTTCGATTCCGCTGCGCAGCCTGCAGACCACCTTCATCGCGCCGGTGCCGGCGGGCGATGTCCGTGTCGAGGCGCGCGTGCTGCGCACCGGCAAGTCGGCCAGCCATGTCGAGGCTCGGCTGTATGACGGCGAGCAGGTGGCCTGCACGGTGCTGGGCATCTTCGGCAGCGCCCGCGAGTCGCAGCTGTCGATCGCCCCGGCCTACCCGGAAGTGCGCCGGAGCTTCGAGGAGGGGCGCGAGCTGCCCTTCATTCCCGGGGCCACGCCAGTGTTCACCAAGCATGTGCGCATGCGCTGGGTGCAGGGCAGCTTCCCGTTCATGGGCGCCGAGAAGCCCCGGACGCAGATCTACGTCAGCCTGCGCGACGAGCCCGGCATCGACGAGCCACTGATCGCCGGCCTCGCCGACATCATTCCCAGCCCCGGGCTGTCGCTGCTGAAGCTGCCGGTGCCGGCCAGTTCGCTGACCTGGACGCTGGAGCTGCTGACCGATCGCTTCGATGCCGCCGCCGAGGCGCCGTGGCTGGTGGATGCCGAGGTCACCGCCGCCAGCGCCGGCTACATGAACCAGACCGCCACGCTGTGGAGCCCGGAGCGTCGCGCCGTCGCACTGAGCCGGCAGACCGTGGTCGTGTTCGGCTGAAGGACGGAGCGAACATGCAGGAGAACGGCATCAGCAACGTCGTCGGCGTGGCCCTCGGCAGCGGCTCGGCGCGCGGCTGGGCGCACATCGGTGTTCTCCAGGGACTGGAGGAGATCGGTGTGCGGCCGCAGGTGGTTGCCGGCACCTCGATCGGTGCCTTTGTCGGGGCGGTCTACGTCTCCGGCCAGCTCGACGAGTTCGCCGGCTGGGTGCAGAAACTCAGCGCGCGCGATGTATTCAGCCTGCTCGACTTCAGCCTTTCCGGCGGCGTGGTCAAGGGCGAGCGCCTGTTCGGCTTCTTCGCGGAGCACCACAAGAACCCCAACATCGAGGACCTGCCGCAGCGCTACGTCAGCATCACCACCGAGATGAAGAGCGGGCGCGAGGTCTGGATCACGCGCGGGCCGATCCTGCCGGCCGCTCGCGCTTCCTGCGCCTTGCCCGGCATGTTCCCGCCGGTGAAGTTCAACGGCCGCTGGATGCTCGACGGCGGCCTGGTCAACCCGGTGCCGGTATCGGCGGCGCGCGCGCTCGGCGCCGACGTGGTGATCGCGGTGAACCTCAACGCGCAGCTGGTCGGTGCGCACCTGTCGCGGCCGGTGGACGAGTCGGAGGTCGAGGCGCCGACCAAGGTCGAGCGCACGCTGTGGGGCAGGGTGGCCAACTACCTCTCCAGCGGCGACGGCGAGAACCCGAGCTTCTTCGATGTCATCGGCGCCAGCGTCAACATCATGCAGGACCGCATCACGCGCAGCCGCATGGCCGGCGATCCGGCGGAGCTGACCCTGGTGCCGTTGCTGGAGGACTTCGCGCTGATGGATTTCCATCGCGCCGGCGAGGCGATCGACGAAGGCCGCCGGCTGGTGCGCGAACACGCCAGCATGATCCGCGCCTGGGCCGGTCTGCCGCCGCTGGCCGAGGACGCGCCGGAAAGCGACTAGGGCCTGTTAACGCTACCGCGATCGCTGCGATGCCCCCGTATTTGCGGCCAGGCAAGGCGCGAGGAGGACGCTTGGTGGTTCCAAGTAACCGACGAGTAACACAGCATGGCCGCAAAGACGGGG
Source organism: Solimonas sp. (assembly GCA_035476855.1). Taxonomy (GTDB): domain Bacteria; phylum Pseudomonadota; class Gammaproteobacteria; order Nevskiales; family Nevskiaceae; genus Solimonas_A. The sequence continues at coordinate 11,477 of DATILC010000287.1, forward strand.
GCACCCGAAGGGCGGGGCCGCCTGGGCGCAGGGCGTCGCCCCGAGTCGCTGATGTACTTCGAGTACACGGCGCGCCTCGGGGCATAGCCCTGCACCCAGGCGACCTCCGTCACAGCGATTGCGGTAGCGTTAACAGGCCCTAGTCTGGCCGCTGCCGCATGCGCAGCAGCAGGTACGCGGCGAACCCGGTGGCCACGCCCGGCGCAATGCCCAGCAACAGGGTGATCCAGCCGTGGCGGATGCCCAGGGTCTTCGCCTCATAAGCCACCCAGGCGGCGAGCACGCACCAGCACAGGATCGCGTCCAGCGCATAACCGGATGCGTAGGGATTGACGAACCCGGCGGCGAATCCGCCGACGATGTCGCCGTCGCGCAGCACGGCCGGCATCACGACGACGAGGAAGGCCAAGGCAAAGCCGAGGCCAAGCAGCCACAACAGGGCCTGGAACGACGCACGATTCATGTGAAGACTCCGGTCTCTACTCGCGCCCGATCCTACGGCCTTGCGCGTAGCGGTAGAAGCCTGAGGCTTCCTCGCTGCGGATGATCTCGGCTTCCGCGCCGAAGTTCTGCTCCTGCAGCTTGCGCAACTGCTCGGCCTGTTCCGTACCGCGGTACTGGGCGACGATCTGCTCGCGCTCCTGCTGGTAGCTTTTGCCTGCGTCCCACTGGCGGTCGCGCTCCTGGTCCAGGCTGTCCCAGCGTGCCAGCGCGGACTCATCCATGCCCATGCGCTGGCGGATGCCGCGCAGCGCCGTGCTGCGCTCGCCCGGGGGCATCGCCGTCAGCTGCGACTGCACCGACTTGAGGTCGAGGAAGCGGTTCATCAGCTCGGTGCCGCGCCGCTCGACCAGGCGATCCGATCCGGCGCCATAAGCCGAGTCGATCGTCGACAGATAGCTGTCGAGCTTTTCCTCGATGCGCCGGCCGTCGACGACATCGAGCGCCGCCAGTGAATCCTGCATCTGCTCGCTGCGTCGCTCGGCCGCCCAGATCTCCTCGGCCGCCGCCTTGCCGAACAGTTCCTGCCGCAGCTGCCACAGCTCGGCGCGGCGCTGTGGTGCCGGCAGCAGCTTCAGGCGCTCGCGGTTGTCGCGCAGCCAGTCCTGGTAGCGCAGCAGGCTGTCGAAGCCGGCGATCAACTGCTGCGCCAGTTCCGGCGACAGCGACTGCAGGAAGGCATGTGCGCGTTCGCGCCAGTCGGCGGGATAACGCTCCATCAGATACGCGATGACCTGCTCGATCGCGCGGATCTGCCCATGGCGGCCGCGCATCGCCGGGCCGAACTTGTCGCGCAGGTTCTGCAGGAAGGCCGCATCCTCGGGGCCCAGCACGATGGAGCTCGCGGCGGCAGCGCCGGCAGCCGTCGAGGCCGCTGCGGCAGTGGTCGTGGTGGCAGGAGGAGGCGTGCCGGAGACCGTGTCACCCGGGCCGCTGCCACCGTCCGGCCGCGCCAGTGCGAACAGGCCGAGTGCCGCCAGCAGCGGCAGGATGATCAGGATCGATTTGCGCATCAGAAAAAGATGGTCGCCGCGGCCGGACGCCGCGGCGACCACGACTTCAGAAACCGTTGTCGGCGATGTAGTCGGTCATCGCCGCGTAGAACTCCATCTCGTCGAAGGTGTCCGGCGGCACGCCGATGACGTCGACGTGGTCCTGGTTGATCACCCAGTTCTTCGAGGTCATCGCGATCGACGGCGGTGCGTTGAGATTGGTGACGTTGCCGGTGTCGGTCTTCTCGTAGACGTAGTCGAGGCAGCCGTAGCATTCGCTCCACTGCAGGCGGTAGCCCATCTGCTGCGAGTTGATGCCGACCAGGCCGTCGTCGTCGGTGTCCGAGGGATTGCCATTGCCGATGCCCAGCGCGCCGTCGCCATCGGCGTCGGTGGTTGCATAGCCGTCGGCGTCCGGGTTGAGGAAGTACTCGTTGACGATGTACATCGCCGGGTTCATCGAACTGCCCTGCTGGGCAGTGATGAAGCTGCGCGGTCGCGCGATGTAGGTGGTGCTGGCCGGGTAGCTGGTGTTGAAGGCCTTGGTACCGGTGGTGATGCCGTCGTTGGGATCGATGTCGTCGTGGACCAGCTGCTTGAGGCCGGCGAAGGCGTCGTTGCCGCTGCCGTAGACCACGTCGCCGTAGAGTTCGGCCAGCGCCTCGATCACCGACTGCACGCCCGGGCCCAGGCGCCAGACATGCTTGGCCACCGGCGAGCCGCGGTGCGGCGAGGAGACGCTGATGCCGTACTTGACCACCGTGCGGCCCTTGTTGGTGTACAGCAGCTTGGCCGCCTTGCGCAGGTCCAGGCCACCCTGGGAGTGGCCGACCAGGTTGATGTACTGCGCGCCGGACGAGGCCATGTAGCCGAGGATGTCCTGGTACAGCTCGTAGCCGCGTTGCTCGGAGCCGTGGAAGGGCGTCACCGAGCCGATGAAGGACTTCTGCGCGGAGTTGATGTCGCCGTTGCAGTAGTACTCGCCGAACTCGTCGCAGGGGTCGAGCACGAAGGTGCCGTAGTCATCGCCCCAGTAGTCGTAGCCCAGGATGTCGTCGAAGCCCGCCATGCCGTGCGCGAACACGATCGGGTAGACGGTCTTGTTGGCGTCGCGCGCCTCGGACGCCCCGGCGCAAGCCAGACCCACAGCCAGCGCAAGCGCCGGCAGCCATGCCTTCCTCATCGGTACTCTCCTCGTTGCACTTAGGGCCTGCTAACGCTACCGCGGTCGCTGCGACGGAGACCGTTTTGGCGCAGGGCAAGGCGCGAGGAGCGTGGTGTACTGGACGTACACGAGCGACTCGTAACGCAGCCATGCGCCAAAACGGTCCCGCCCCTTCGGGGTGCTCCCTGATTTGCGGCCATGCGGCGTTGCTCCTCAGTCATTTGGAACCACCAAATGTTCTTCGTCGCGCCTGGCCTGGCCGCAAATCCGGGGGCATCGCACCGACCGCGGTAGCGTTAGCAGGCCCTCGCTGGACGGTCGCCCGTAAGCGCCGCCTTGTCATGGGCCGGGATTTAAGTACGTTGATGTATTAAAAGCAATGCCGGGAGGAGGTGGGCTGACGAACGGCGGCTCAGTGCCGGGGTTCAGGCCGTGGCGGCGTGCAGCGGCTCCTGCGGCTCGCGCGTGCTCCACCAGATGCAGGCCAGCAGCGCCACCTGGATCACCATCCGCAACCACAGCAGCACCGGCGGGAAGCCCGGGAACAGTTCCGGGTTCAGTGCCATGTGGAGATTGGCCGGCGTCACGCAGAGCGTCAGCAGGAACAGGCCGTTGCCGGCCCAGCGCCTCACCCCGGCAATCAGGATGCCGAAGGCGCCGAGCAGTTCGAACACGCCGCTGACGTAGACCAGCAGCCGCGGATCGGCCGGAATCCAGGGCGGCACGATGCCGGCGAAGAAATCGGTGCTGGCGAAGTGGCCGATGCCGCCGAAGAAGAACCAGCAGAACACGATGCCGAGGCCGGCGATGCGAAGTTTGCTCATGGAAATTTCCTCAGAGGCTGCGTGTGGCGCGGCGCAGCTGGTAGAGGTCCTCGACGCCGTCGCGGCAGCCGTCGAGGAAGGCCTCTGGGTAGTTGCCGTTGCAGCCGCGGGCATCGGTCAGGTTGGCGCTTTGCGCCCACTGGTAGCCTTCCTCGTGCGTGCTGCACAAGGTCTTGCAGGCGGTCACGGGTTTGCCCTGCGAGGCGCAGGCGCCGAGGACGGTGCAGAGCAGCAGGGAGACAGGGATCTTGCGGTTCATGACCACAGTCTAACCCCGCGCCCCGTCCCTGCGCCGTCCCTGCGTTGGCGTCAGCGCCGCCGCAGCAGGCCGTCGTCGATCATCTGCTGGAAGTGCTCGCAGACGGTCTGGTCGATCGGACGGTAGTTGAGGCCCAGCTTCTCGCGGCCGCGACGGTTGTCGATGCGCAGCGGCAGGCCAATGTTCTTGCTGACGAAGCTGCGCTGCAGCTTCACCAGCGGCGCCACCGCCCAGACCAGGAAGGTCGGCGTTTCCTTGCGCGGGAAAGGATAGGCAGGGAACTTCGCGCGCAGCGCCGTGCCCAGCTGCAGCAGCGAGCGCTCGCCGGCGCAGAGAATGTGGCGGCCCTCGGCGGCCGGCGTATAGCCGGCCAGGATGTGCGCCTGGGCGACGTCGCGGACGTCGACGATGCCCATCGTCAGCTTCGGCGCGCCGCTGCGCATCATGCCGTTGCCGAGCTGCTTCATCGTCACGATGCTGGTCGAGGCGCTGTTGCGCGCCAGCGAGGGGCCCAGCACCAGTACCGGGTTGATCGTCACCAGATCCCAGCGCGACTGCGCCTTCTGGACCTTCCAGGCCTCGCGCTCGGCGGCGACCTTGGAATAGGAATAGGGCTGGTGCGTGGGGCTGCTGCTGGTGTTCCAGTACGCCTCGGTGGCGATGCCGCCGGGAACCGCCTTGAGATCGGCGTTGTCGCCGAAGATCGCGGCGATGCTGCTGGTCAGCACCACGCGCTTGACGCTGGCGACGCGGTTGCAGGCTTCCAGCACATTGCGCGTGCCTTCCACCGCCGGGCGCACCAGGGCCTCGTTGGCATCGGTGAAGCCGCTGATGATGAAGGGCGAGGCGGTGTGCATCACCAGCTCGCAACCCTGCATCGCCTCGTCATAAGCGCCCTGCGACAACAGGTCGGCCTTGAACAGCTTGAGCTTGCCCGGATGGGCATCGGACAACGCCTTCAGATGCTCCATGCCCTTGGGCTTGGCCGGGTCGCGCACTGTGCCGTGCACGGTATGCCCGGCCTCGAGCAGGTACTTCACGATCCAGCCGGCGATGTAGCCGCTGGCACCGGTGACCAGCACCGGCGTTTTCGCTGAAATTTCCTTCATGACATCCCCAGTAGTTTTTATGTAGCCGGCATGGTGCCATGCCGGCTACGGGGAGTGCATTGGTCGCTCAGACCGACAGGTAGCGCAGGCCGGTCTGCTGTTCCGACCAGTCCCAGAGCCTGGTGCCCAGCTGCGGATCACGCGCCTCGGGGCGGCAGTCGACCTGCTTCGGATAGCCCTTCAGTTCCTTGAAGCCGGCGGGCCCGTAGTACTCGCCGCCGGCGACGCCCGGTGCTGCAGCGGCGTACAGCGCCGGCAACGCGCCCATCGCCGGAGCCTGGGCGAACAACCGCGTCGCCAGGCGCATGAAGAAATCGCCGATGTCGGGGTTGGTGGCGGTGTAACCGGGATGCGCCGCCACCGCGAGGGTCGAGGCGCCGCTGCGACGCAGGCGGCGGTCCAGTTCGAAGCTGAACTGCAGGGCTGCCAGCTTGCTGGCGCCGTAGGCGTCCATTTCCTTGTACGGCCGCCGCTCGTAGAACGGGTCATCCAGATTCACGCCCGCGGTCATGCGGTGCGCCAGGCTGGCGGTATTGAGGATGCGCGAGCCCGGCGTTGCCAGCAGGCGCTCCAGCAGCAGGCCGGTGAGCAGGAAGGGGCCGAGGTGGTTGGTGCCGAGGTGGGTCTCGAAGCCGTCGTGGGTGCGGCCCTTCGGCACCATGATCGCGGCGCCGTTGTTGACCAGCAGGTCAAGCCGCGGATGGCTGGCCAGGAACTCGCCGGCGAAACGTCGCACCGAGGACAGGTCGGCGAGGTCGATCGACATCACCTCCAGCCTTGCGCCGGGTGCGCGCCGGCGGATCTCGGCGACCGCCGCCTCGGCACGGGCGGCGTTGCGGCAGGCCAGCACCACGCTGGCGCCGACGCCGGCCAGGCCCACGGCGATTTCCAGGCCGAGTCCGCGGTTGGCGCCGGTGATCAGTGCCGTCTTGCCGTCGAGCTTCGGGATATCGGAAATCGTCCACTGCTGAGCCATATGCTTTCCCCTGTTGGTTGCGGCCATTGCAGCAGAGCGGCCGTCGCAGCGACTCGCCCGTTCGCATGACGCCAGGGCCTCAGCTGGCGGTGACCTTCACCTCGACTTCCATGCCTAGATAGTCCTCGGGACGGCCGACATAGCTGCCGCTCAGCGGAACCGCTTGCGAGGCCTCGCGAGCGGCCGCGACGCGGATCAGGTTGCGGCTGCCGACCAGGGCATTGGTGGGGTCGAACTCGACCCAGCCGGCGCCCGGCAGGTAGATCTCCGCCCAGGCGTGGGTGGCGCCGCCGCCCACCAGGCCGCCGCCGGCACCGACCAGTGCCTCGTCGTAGAGATAGCCGGAGACGAAGCGTGCCGCGAGGCCGAGGCTGCGCGCCGCTTCCATCAGCAGCACGGCAAAGTCGCGGCAGCTGCCGCTGCTCGAAGCCAGTGTCTCCACCGGCGACTGCACGCCCATTTCCTCGCGCCGCGCGTAGGTGAGGTCCTTGCCGATCGCCGCGTTCATCGCCACCAGCACCTCCAGCGTGGCGTGGCTCCTGCGCCGGGCAACGCAGCGCTTGGCCCAGGCATCGACGCGATGCTCCGGATCGGCATGGTGGCGTTCCATGGTGCGGCCCAGGTCCGGAACCTCCTCGGCCGCATAGTTGAACGGCAGGTGGCGGGCGTACTCCTCCAGCTGCAGGTATTCCGGCACCGCCGGATAGTGCTCGGCGCGGAAGCTCGACACGAAAGACAACTCCGCTGCCGGTTCGCTGAAGCTGGCGATGGCAATCGAATTGCCGAAGACATCATGCAGCCAGCGCACGCTCGCCGCGGGCGTGATCGTCAGCGCAGTGTCGAGCAGGCGCAGGTCGTGGCTGTCGCGGGGCCGGCACATCAGCCGGTGCTCCTGGAAGTTCACCGGCCTGGCGTAGCGGTAGACCGTGCGGTGCTCGACCGTCAGCGTCGTCATCGTGGCTGCGCCTCCGGCCAGCGCTGCGGCACCAGGCGCAGCTTCGACTCGTCGTAGCCCATGTCGGCGATGCGCTGTTTCAGCGCGCGGTATTCGGCCTCGGGAATCTGTGGCGTGCGCGCCATCAGCCAGACGTAGTCGCGCTTGCTCCGCGCCACGATCACCTGCGAATAGTCCGGCGCCAGCCAGGCAATGCGGTACTCGGCCTTGATCGGCCAGATGAACTGCACGCCCCACTCGGCGTTGGTCTGTCGGTTCACCACGTAGGCGGTGTTGGTCAGGGTCTTCAGCGGGCCGTCGAAGGTCTTCTTGCGATAGGTGAAGACCGTGGGAACGTTGCCATCCTCATCGAGACGGTAGTTCTCCACCGAATTGACCGCTTCCTTCTCGATCCACGGCGGGATGTTGGCGATCACGTACCAGTCGCCCATGTAGCGTTGCAGGTCGACCTGCCCGACCGTCGGCAGGGGCGCAGGACTGGCGCAGCCGGCAAGCAGCAGCAGCGCACACAGGGCAGGGATCAGGCGCATGCTCAGGCCGGCACTGCGGCGCCGGAATAGACGTAGCTCATCGGCCGCGGCGCCTTGGGCAGGTAGCGCTCCTGCAGGTCGGCGATGCGGAAACCGCCATCGGCCAGCATCCGCGGCACGTCGCGGTTCAGGTGGCAGCCACCGGCCAGCGGTTTCCACAGCGGCGTCAGGCGGTCCTGCCAGCGGCGTACGTCGGCATCGGGCGCAAGGCCGTGCTCGCAGAACAGCAGCTCGCCACCGGGCTTGAGTACCCGCCGCATCTCCAGCAGCGCCGGTACGGCTTCGGGAATGGTGCAGAGCGTGAAGGTGGTGACCACGGTGTCGAAGCTGCCGTCGGCGGCGCCGATCTGCCCGATCTCCAGCGGCAGGGTTTCCACCGGGATGCTGATGGCCTGGGCGCGGCGCTGTGCGATCGGGTGCATCTCCGCCGCCGGATCGACGCCGCAGATGTGCGAGACCTTCGCGGCATCGTAGAACGACAGGTTGAGGCCGGTGCCGATGCCGATCTCCAGCACCCGGCCGCGGGCCCGCGGCAGCACCTGGCTGCGCGCCTTCATCACCTCGCCCATGCCGCAGGCACAGTCGATCAGGTGAGGCAGGATGTAGCGGTCATAGAAGCTCATGGGCGTGTTCTGGTGGACTGCGGCAAGATTACGCTACCGCCGGGGCGGTTGTGCCGGCGTCGAATAACGACAGGACGGGGGAATACGATGAACAGCGGGAACTGGATGAGGCTGCTGCCGGTGCTGCTACTGGCGGCCTGCTCGAACGGCGGTGGTGGCGACGACAACGCCAGCCTGCCGCCGCCGTCCGCGGCGGAGCTCTGCGTCAACTCGGATTGCGGCGAGCGCACCGTGCTGCTCGACATCCCCGGCGCCGAGAACCTGACTTTCTCCGCCGACGGCCGCCTGTTCGTCAGCGGCGGTTCCGGCGTGTTCGAGATCCACAAGAACAGCGATGGCAGCTTCCGCGCCGACAGCATCTCGCCGGAGGAATGCGGCTACACCGGCCTTGCGACCCGCCAGGGCCATCTCTACGCCTCCTGCGGCGACGGCCGCTTCTGGGCGACGAAGCTGGATGCGGCACCGCAGCTGCAGCTGATCCACACCATGACCGGCATGTGCATCGCCAACGGCACCGCACTGGGTGCCGATGGCCGCATCTACGTGGTCGACGAGCCGCTCAACCTCTGCGTGCCGGACCCCAAGATCAAGCGACTGACCCTGGATCCGGCCGATCCGCTGAAGGTGGTCAACGAAGAGGTGTTCGTGCAGGGCAGCCCGCTGGGGCAGCTGCACCTGGGTCTCGACAACGTGCTGCGCTTTCCCAATGGCCTGCAGGCCGAGGGCAGCCGCTTCTACGGCACCGACGGCGGCAGCATCTACAGCGTCGACCTGCAGCCGGATGGCAGCGCCGGCGAGGTCACGCCGATCTTCTTCGAGGTGGATGTGCACGATGACCTTGGCGTCGTCGGCGATGCCCTGCTGCTGGCGAACTTCCTGACCGGCCGCATCAGCCTGCTGTCGAAGACCGGCGAGCTGCTGCAGGCCACCGCACCCGGTACCTTCACTTTCCCGTCCTCGGTACGCCTCGGCCGCCCGCCGATGTTCGAACGCACCGACATCCTGGTCACCGAGACCGGCGTGCTGGTGGACCAGAGCCTGCCGCTGGATCACCTGAGCCTGTTCCGGCGCAAAACACCCTGAGGGCTCAGGCCACGGCCTCGCGGTTGATCTCGTCGATCTGGCCGTTGAGCGTCCAGTAGTCGTAGAGCACGCCGGCCAGCAGCAGGCCGCCGCTGCAGAGCCAGATCAGGCCGGTGATCCACTTGCCCATGTAGAAGCGGTGGATGCCGAAGATGCCGAGGAAGGTCAGCAGCAGCCAGCCCACCGAGTAGCTGGCACGGCCCTCGTGGTAGCGCCGTTCGGCGCTGCGCTCCATCGAGGGGATCAGGAACAGGTCGACGATCCAGCCGATGAAGAACAGGCCCAGGGTGAAGAACCAGATCGTGCCGCTGATCTGGCGGCCATAGTAGAAACGGTGCGCACCCATGAATCCGAAGATCCACAGCGCGTAGCCGAGAACGAGGTTATGGCTGTCGCTACGTTGCACGATGCACGACTCCTGAATCTGCCCTGAGTGAAGACCGCCGCGTTCGGCGGGCGTTCAGTCTGGCTTTGTATGCTGCATTCGGTTATCACGACAAGGAATTCTCATGAACCGCCACTACAGCCTGCACGCGATCCTGTTTGCTACCGCCCTCGGCCTGGGCCTCGGTGCCACTGCCTGCAAGAAGCAGGAAGAGCAGTCGGGCATGGAGAGCGCCAAGGAAAACGTCCAGGATGCCCTGAACACCCGCCCGAACGAGGAACTGAAGGACGCCGGCGAGGACGCCAAGTCGGCAATGGAGAACCTCGGCGACGCTGCGGAGAAGAAGGCCGACGAGATCAAGCAGAACTAGACCCTGGCCTCATCCGGAAAAGCCCGCGCCCCGCGCGGGTTTTTTCATGTGCGAATCACGCCCCGTTGTGGTGTCGTGGTGCCGAGGGTTTCTGCAGTCAGCGGTGCGCCCAGTTCCGCCAGGGCATTGCGATGCTGCGGGATCGGCGTGCGCAGGGTCTTGTTCTCGAAGCTCTTGAGCCGTTCGAAGGCCTCCAGCGACAGCGCCTGCGCCACGAACGCGGCCGTCTTCGGCCAGCGCGCGGCGTCGGTCTGGTAGCGCGCGAAGCCGGCGTTGCGGAAGAAGGCGGCGACACTGATGTCGGCGATCGACAGCTCGCCGAAGAACCAGCCCTGCTCGGGCAACTGGGCTTCGAGGTAGTCCAGCACCGTGGGCATGTCCTCCTCCAGCGTCTTGCGCAGGATCTCCGGGTCGGTGGGCTTGCCCCAGACGTGGGGATTGATCGCGACCTGGTTGTACAGCTGCCAGATGAACACGTCGCCCATGCGGGTGTCGGCGAATTCCTCCAGCCAGCGCGCGCGGGCGCGGTCGGCCAGCCCGGCCGGGTACAGGGCCGGCGAGGGGTGGCGCTCCTCCAGGTACTGGCAGATCACCGAGGAGTCGCACAGCACCAGGTCACCGTCGACCAGCACCGGGATGCGCCGCAGCGGGCTCAGCGCGGCAAAGCGCTCGTCGCCCATGAACGGGATGAGCGGGTCGATGCGGTACTCGATGCCCTTCAGGTGCAGCAGCACCAGCACCTTGCGGACATAGGGCGAAAGATAGCTGCCGATGATGGTGAGGGGCGCTGCGGACATGCGGGCTCCGAAAAAAAAGGGCGTCAGGCGGGCAGTGTGAAACGGAAGATCGATCCCGGGTAGGCCGGCTCCACCCAGATGCGGCCGCCGTGACGCTCGACGATCTTCTTGCATACCGCCAGCCCGATGCCGCTGCCGCTGTAGACCTCGCGGTTGTGCAGACGCTGGAACAGCACGAAGACGCGCTCGGCGTAGATCGGGTCGATGCCGATGCCGTGGTCGCGTACCCAGAACAGCCACGCGTCATCCTGGAGCTCGGCGCCGATATCGATCTGTGGCGGTGCTTCGCCATGGAACTTGATGGCGTTGCCGACCAGGTTCTGGAACAGCTGCGTGATCAGTTGCGACTGCACCGGCAGCGTCGGCAGCGGCTGGCGGTGGAAACTGGCGCGGCTTTCGTCGATGGAGGTCTTGAGATTGGCCAGCGCGGTATCGAGCAGCCGGTCCAGTGCTGCGGGCTCCACCTTCTGTTTCTCGCGGGTGACGCGCGAGTAGGCCAGCAGGCCCTCGATCAGCTGGCGCATGCGCTGGACTTCGGCGGTGATGTAGCCGACGAACTCGTCGGCATCGGGGTCGCGCCCGGCAAAACGTCGTGCCAGCAGCTGGGTGAAGCTGGCGACGGTGCGCAGCGGTTCCTGCAGGTCATGCGAGGCGATGTAGGCGAAATGCTCCAGCTCGGTGTTGGAGCGCGCCAGTTCCTCGGCATGCGCGGCCAGTTCGGCCTCGGCGTGCTTGCGCTCGGTGATGTCCTCGGCGGTGCCGGCGACGCCGATCACGCGACCGTTCTTGCGCAGCGGCGCGTTGCTGAAGGTGATGGTGGTACGGCTTCCGTCCTTGCGCAGGATGGACGTCTCGAAGTTGACCGCGCCGCCCTCGCCGGA
>DATILC010000288.1:0-6664 GCA_035476855.1 Solimonas sp.
CTGAAACCGCCACCGGGCAAGCTGCGCTTCGAGATCACCGAAAGCGCCGCCATCGCCCACCTGCCACTGGCGGCCGAACTGATCGCCGACTTCAGCGCCGTCGGCTGCCGCTTCGCGCTCGACGACTTCGGCAGCGGCCTCTGCTCCTTCGGCTACCTGCAATCGCTGCCGGTGGACGAGGTCAAGATCGACGGCCGCTTCGTCCGCAGCATGATCAGCGACCCGGTCTCCGCCGAGATCGTTCGCGCCATCCACCAGGTGGCCCGCGCCACCGGCAAGAAAACCGTCGCCGAGTTCGTCGACGACCCGCGCCAGCTGGTGGCACTGCGCAGCATCGGCGTCGACTACGCCCAGGGCTGGCTGTTCCATCCGGCGGTGTCGCCGGAGAAGCTGCGGGAGTTGCTGTGCAGCGAATCGGCGGCGACGCCTGCCGCCAGCTGAATTCCCTGCCCTCTCCATCCAACTCCGCTCCCTCTCCCCGCTGCGGGGGAGGACTGGGGTGAGGGGCGGTCTTTTATCCTCGTGCTCCGCTATTCTCCTGCTTCTTCATAGCGCACGGACCCTCGCCAAGAATGAGTGCAAACCCGGTGGAAATGCTCTAAAATCAAAGCGCAGGGCGGCTTAATCCACCGCCCTGCGGACGAGACTCAGAAGGTTATCCTAGCGAGCGATTTGATGTTTGCCGTAACCCGTTTTACAGGGGCGACATACATCACGATCACATAACGCTCCGCTTCGACAGTCATCTGTTTCTCCTTTTGCTGCCGAAGTAACCCTTCGGCTTGGTGCGAGTCCAACCGCAGTGGATTTAGAAACCCCGTCCTACCGGGGTTTCGCCTTTTTAGGCCTTCAACTTGTACTTGCCGGCGTATTTTTCAACGCGGCCAGAACTAATCAAAGAACCCAAAACGTTATAGATGTATTGCCCATGATGGCGAATGCTGCCTGGCGCTTCTGGCATCTCTGCAACAAGCGATTTGAGTTGCGGACCATCTAGGCCGTCTTTGTATTCAGACAAGGCAAACAGAACCAACTCTGCCGCAGAACCGGCGCGAGTCTTCGGGCTTCCAGATGGCAGATCCGTGCCGGCACGCTCATATGCGTCCTTAGTGGCTTTGGAAAAAATCAGGTTGCCGCTCTTGAAGAGTTCTTCCCTCTCACAGAGGCGAGCGATAGCTCCGTAGAAGCCTTTGTCGCTTCGAGAAAGTCGCTCAGCCAGCGGGGTGAGCTTAAGTGCGTCCTTAATCTCGTGATGTGTGAACCCGCGCTGCTCGCTGTTCAAAATATTAGAGATAGCGCCGATCCAAGTAGTGCCTTCCTCTTCTTCGAACTCGCGCGCGATCAGGGGAAAGAGACTTGCCGCCGGCTTAGCCAAGTCCACGCCTTCCGGCAAAAACAAACGAGCGGCATCAAGCTTGATCTTCGTCTTGGCGATCCGCTCGGGAAGCTCCTGAAGCAGGCGCATATCGGCGTCGTAATCCGCCTGCAGCTTCCGCACGTCATCCAGCGTCAGCAGCGGGGCGGACGCTGCGGTGGAGGGCTTCTTGGAGAAAGTAACGCTCATGTGCTCATTCTAACGCCTCCACCGCAAACCGCAAGGGGCGCGAAGAATTACAAAAACTCAAAAAAACACAATGGCTAGTGGTAGCTGCTTATTCGCGGCACAAGGCTACCTCCAATTCCAGGAGGCGGCATAGTGAATCTCTCAATGCGGATTAACGGATTGGGTTTGTCATCTACACAAGCCCGTTTCTTTTGGTTACTTAGTTCTTTGCACAAGCAAAGAACTAAGTAACTCGCCCTTAGGCGAAATAAACCTCCAAAGACCCACCGCACCAGAGCGGCCTCGTGGCCGCCCCCACCAAAACAAAAAAAGCGCCGACAAAGCCGGCGCGAAATACACCCCACCTCTTGATGCGGGATTGGTTCAGAACAGTTCGACGGCTCCGGCCTGCATCGAGACCTGGGCCACCGGCTTGTGCGGCGTGACGCGCCAGTTCTCCACCGGTGCAGCCGCGGCCTGCGGCGTCGATGCGGGCGGCGGCGGTACGCCGGCGCCCTCGGCCTGGATCAGTTCGATGCGGCGCAGGTGACGCTCGGCGGCGGACAGCGCCTGGGTGGCGATGTCCTCGAATTGCAGGCAGCGCACGGCCTGGCCTACCGACTGGGCGATGTGCTCGCGCGAGGCCGAGACCTCGTGGATGCCGGCGGTCAGCTTGCCGTTGAGTTCGTCGACCTGGCGCAGCAGCAGGCTGGCCTCGTCGCGCGCGGCGCTGCTGGCGCCAAGATCGCGCGAGGCCATCTCGCCGACGGTCTCGCGTACCTTGGCCACGGCGTCGCGCGAGCTGGAGACCAGCTTGCGGATCTGTTCGTTGAAGCTGGTCGAGCGCTCGGAGAGATTGCGCACTTCCTCGGCGACCACCGCGAACCCGCGGCCGGCCTCGCCGGCGCGCGCGGCCTCGATCGCGGCGTTGAGCGCCAGCAGGTTGGTCTGGTCGGCAATGGTCTTGACGTCGCCCAGCAGGTCGAAGATCGCGTCGAGGTGCTTGACCATGTCGTCGATCTGGCCGGCGCTGGTGGCGCTCTGGCGGCTGGCCTGGGCCAGGGACTCGACCAGGCTGTTCATCAGGCCACCGGCCGCCGAGGTGAACTGGCGCACGCCGCCGCCCTCCTGCTCGCTGCCACGGTTGAGGATGCGGCCGACCGCGGACTGCTGCACCTGGGCCTGGCGGTTCATCTCCTCGAAGCTGCCGCCGAGCTGGCGCACCGCGTCGGTGACCAGGGTGCGGACGCGCGCGAGTTCCTGCTGCATGCCGCCCATCTCGCCGGCCATGCCGCTCTTGAGTTCGGCCAGCAGGCGGCGCTGCGCCTGCTCGCTGTCGCGCAGCCGCTGCAGTTCGGACTGCTGCTTCTGCTGGTCCATCCAGTATTCGCGCCCGGCCCAGGCCCAGGCAGCGGCCATCAGCAGGATGCTGCCCCAGACGGCAGTGGCCGGCAGCGCCGCGAGCTGCACGGCGACATGCGCAGCAGTCAGGGCCAGTGCGGCGTAGATAAGCTTGGATTGAGGCATGGGTGCGATCCTTGGTTTGTTTCCTACAGCGGCAGCAATGGCGTTTTCCTTTAACCGGTCCACGCCAGCAACTGCCCGGCAATACGTTCAAGAGGCAAGACCTGTTCCGGCGCGTTGAGCTTCACCGCCGAGCCCGGCATGCCCCAGACCACGCTGGTCGCCTCGTCCTGCGCCAGGGTGTGGGCGCCGGCCTGGCGCAGTTCCAGCAGGCCACGGGCGCCGTCGTCGCCCATTCCGGTCAGGATGGCGCCGACGGCGTTCTTGCCGGCGTTCTTCGCCACCGAGCGGAACAGCACGTCGACGCTGGGGCGGTGACGGTTCTCTGGCGGCGCGTCATTGAGCCGGCAGACGTAACGGGCACCGTCGCGCACCACGGTCAGGTGGCGGCCACCCGGCGCGATGTAGGCATGGCCGGGCACGATCAGCTGGCCGTCGGCGGCCTCGCAGACCGACATCGCGGAGCTGCGGTCCATGCGCTCGGCGAACGGCCGGCTGAAAGCTGGCGGGATGTGCTGGGTGATGACCACGGCCGGTGCATCCGGCGGCATCTGTTCCAGCACGGCCTTGATCGCCTCGGTGCCGCCGGTGGAGGCGCCGATCGCGATCAGGCGTTCGGTGGTGCGGAACGGCGTAGCACGGCGCGGCGCGGTCTGCACCGCCGGCCTGGCCCCGCCAGGACCGCGCGGACGGGCGCGGGCCACGGCCTTGAGCTTGGCACGCAGTTCCTCGGCGTACTCCTGCAGTCCGTGGGCGACGTCGATCTTGGGCTTGGTGACGAAGTCGACCGCACCCAGCTCCAGCGCCTGCAGCGTGATCTCGGCGCCGCGCTCGGTCAGCGAGGACACCATCAGCACCGGCAGCGGATGCAGGCGCATCAGGTTCTCGAGGAAGGTCAGCCCGTCCATGCGCGGCATTTCCACGTCCAGCGTCAGCACGTCCGGCCTGAGCTGCTTGATCTTGTCGCGGGCGACATAGGGATCGCAGGCGGTACCCACGACCTCGATCTCCGGATCGCCCGAAAGGATCTCGGTGAGCAGGCTGCGCACCAGCGCCGAGTCGTCCACTACCAGCGTGCGGATCGTCATTCGAACAGCTCCACCGAGCCTTCAACGGGTTCCCGGCGCAGGCGGCTGCGATAGCGCGTCTCGTCGGCGGCGACGAGGCTGCGATCCACCGTCGGCAGCTTGCGCAGCATCACCTTGCCGCTCTGCGGGAAGAAGTGGACCTGGCGCGGACAGGTATCGAGCAGGTCCTGGGAAACCACCGGGATCTGCTCGCGCTTGAGGTAGTCGAGCACGAACTCGGCGTTGCGCTCGCCGACGCGGCTGACGGTCAGGCTCGGCAGCACGGCACCGCCCCCGAAGACCTTGGCCTCCAGGCGATGGCGGTCGGCGCCGAGCTTGAGCAGCTCGTTGATCAGCATTTCCATGGCGTAGCCGCCGTAGCGCGCGGATTCGCCGGCAGCGCCGGATTCGTCCGGCAACATGAAATGGTTCATCCCACCGACACCGGCCTGCGGATCGCGAATGCAGGCCGAGACGCAGGAGCCCAGCAGGGTCGACAGGATGCAGTCATCGCCGGTGGCAACGTACTCGCCGGGCAGCACCTTCAGCACCTTCGCGTTATGGCGAGGATCGAAGTACGGCGCCGACGTCGTCGTGCTGCCGCTGCGCGGCTTGCGCATCACGTACATGCGGTTTTCCCGGCACTGGCACGGCGGTAGACGGTACGGCCGACGGAGGTCACCACGTCCGCGGCATGGAAGAAGCTCTCGGAATGGCCGGCAAACAGCAGGCCGTCTGGGGTCAGCATCGGCGCGATCCGCTCCAGCAGCCGGTGTTGCGTCGGCTTGTCGAAGTAGATCATCACGTTGCGGCAGAACACTGCGGCGAAGGGGCCGCGCATCGGCCAGCGTGGGTCGAGCAGGTTCAGCGGGCGAAAGCTGATCAGGCGCCGCAGCGGCTCGATGACGCGGCAGTAGCCCTCCATGCTGCCGGTCCCGCGGCGGAAGTAGCGACGACGGCGTTCCTCGCTGAGGCGCTCGAGGCGCTCCAGCGGATAGACCCCGCGCTCGGCTGCGGCCAGCACCTGGGTATCGACATCGGTCGCAAGGATCCGCACCGGGGGCGTCTCGGTGCCGAAGGTCTCGATCGCGGTGATCGCCATCGAGTACGGCTCCTCGCCGGTCGAGGCGGCAGACGACCACAGCTTGATCGTGGCGCCGCGCGGCTGCTTCAGCAGATGCTGCGCCAGCATCTCGAAATGATGGGACTCGCGGAAGAACGAGGTCAGGTTGGTAGTGAGTGCGTTGGTGAAGCTCTCCCACTCCGGGCTCTTGGGGTCCGACAGGCGATCCAGATAATTGCTGAAGGAATCCAGGCCGAGGTTGCGCAGTCGCCGCACCAGGCGGCTGTAGACCATGTCGCGCTTGGCCGGGGCCAGGGCGATGCCGACGCGTCCGTGGATCAGTTCACGGACGCGCTCGAAGTCGGCATTGCCGAAGGCGAACTCACGGGAATCAGCGACGATCATGGCGCCTCGCCGCAGCCGCGGCGGCCGGCTTGCGCTGTACCGCCTCCAGCAGCGGCCGCAACGGGCAGCGTGCTTCCTCCTCGGTGGGTACCAGGCAGGCCGAGCCGGACAGGCTCAGCCCCCAGTTGGCCAGCAGTCGCAGCATCGGCGACGGCGGCTGGTCCAGCATCGACAGTCGCATGATCATGCTCCCCGGGGTCAGGCTCAGAACTCGGTCCACTGCTCGTCATGACGCTCGCCACCGGCGGCCGGTCCGTTGCTGCGCGGCGCCGCGGGTGCGGCAGCAGCGGCACGGCGCGGAGCGGGGGCCGGAGCCGGACGGGTCGCGGTGGGGCGGGCTGCCGGGCGTGCGACAGGCCGCGCGGGCGCTGCCGCGGCCGGACGGGACACCGGCATCGGTGCCGCGTAGCTGCCGGCTGCCGACTCCGCCAGGCGGAAGCGGCCAACCGACTGCAGCAGTCCACCGGCCTGCTCTTCCAGCGAGCGGGCCGAGGCCGTGGCCTCTTCCACCAGTGCGGCGTTCTGCTGGGTCACCTCGTCCATCTGCGTGATGGTCTGGTTGACCTGCTCGATGCCCTGGCTCTGTTCCTGCGAGGCCGCAGTGATCTCCGACATGATGTCGGTCACGCGCTTCACCGAGGTCACGATTTCGTCCATGGTCTTGCCGGCCTGCTCGACCAGCTTGGAACCGTTGCCGACCTTCTCGACGGAGTCGCCGATCAGGCTCTTGATCTCCTTGGCGGCACCGGCGGAGCGCTGCGCCAGGCTGCGTACCTCGGCCGCGACCACCGCGAAGCCCCTGCCCTGCTCGCCGGCACGGGCGGCTTCCACCGCGGCGTTCAGCGCCAGGATGTTGGTCTGGAAGGCGATGCCGTCGATCACGCTGATGATGTCGACGATCTTCTTCGACGATTCGTTGATCGCCGACATCGTCGTCACCACCTCGCTGACCACCGAGCCACCCTTGACCGCGATGTCGCTGGCACCGATTGCCAGCTGGTTGGCCTGCTTGGCGTTCTCGGCGTTCTGCTTGACCGTGCTGGTCAGCTCCTCCATCGAGGA
>DATILC010000289.1:0-43646 GCA_035476855.1 Solimonas sp.
ACTCGGGGGCAGATACGCCGGTGGGGACGGTGCTGACGACGTCGGCTTCGGGTGGAGTGACGTACACGCTCGACGACTACGGCTACGGTTACTTCCAGATCGACGCGACGACGGGCGAGATCACGGTGGCGGCTGGCGCGGTTCTGGACTACGAGGACACGAACTACTTCCAGATGGAGGTGACGGCGACCGATGCCACGGGTGAGACCTCGCAGGCTTACTACAACGTCCAGCTGAACGACCTGGTCCTGAGCTTCAACAATCAGAGCGCGACCTTCTACATTGACGAGAACTCGGGGGCAGATACGCCGGTGGGGACGGTGCTGACGACGTCGGCTTCGGGTGGAGTGACGTACTCGCTCGACGACTACGGCTACGGTTACTTCCAGATCGACTCCACGACGGGCGAGATCACGGTGGCGGCTGGCGCGGTGCTCGACTACGAGGACGTGTTCTACTTCCAGATGGAGGTGACGGCGACCGATGCCACTGGCGAGACCTCGCAGGCCACCTACTACGTCGCGCTGAACGACCAGGTGCTGAGCTTCAACAACCCTGGCACGACGTTCTCCATCGACGAGAACTCGGCGGCGGATACGCCGGTTGGGACGGTGGTGACGACCTCGATGGCGGGCGGTGAGAACTACACGCTCGACGACTACGGCTACGGCTACTTCCAGATCGACGGGACGACGGGTGAGATCACGGTGGCGGCCGGTGCGGCGCTCGATTTCGAGGACACGAACTTCTTCCAGATGGAGGTGACGGCGACCGATGCCTCTGGTGAGACCTCGCTGGCCTACTACTACGTCGAGCTGAACAACGTCGACCCCGAGGCCATCAACGGCACGGAAGGTGATGACACCCTGACCGACGTCTCGGGCGACGAGGTGATCAACGGCCTGGGTGGCGCCGACGACATCCATTCCGCCAACGGAGCGGACCAGGTCAACGGCGGCGACGGCGACGACAGCATCCAGACCGACGGCGATGGCGCCACGGTGCATGGCGATGCCGGCTACGACACCATCTACCTGGTCGGCGCCGGCAGCACCGGATACGCCGATGAGGACGGCGCGCAAATCTTCAGCTACGCGGATGGCAACGTCCTGGTGGGCGGCGATGCCGACGACATCCTTGCGGTCAGCGACTACTACTCCAACGGGCCCAGCAACAATGTCCTGCAGGGTGGCGGCGGCAGCGACTCGCTCCAGATCGGCGGCGGCAGCAACAATGTCGTCGAGGGTGGGGCTGGCGTTGACTACCTCTTCCTGCTCGGTGGTTCTGCATCCGAGGCCTACGGCGGAGACGAGGGCGACGGCATCACCGTCAACAGCGCGGCGGACATCGCGGTGATCGACGGTGAGGGTGGCGACGACTACCTCTACACGCAGGACAACGACAGCTTCGACCTGTCGCTGGTGGGCAGCCTGAATTCCCTCGAGAATGCGGTTATTGCCGAAGGATCGACGCTGATCCTGACCGCGGACGATGTACTGGAGATGATGGCCAACACGGACACCGGCTACTCCGACTTCTACGTCTTCGACGGCGGCGCGGTTGGCAACGGCATGGTGGAGCTGGCGGGTGGCGGGTTCACCCTCTTTGACGATACCGGCACCTATGCGTACTACGACGTCGGCGGCGGATACGGCATCGCCATCGAACAGAGTCTGGCCATCAACGTCGTCTGAGCCTCCAGCGGTCCCAACCTGGCCCCGGGGTCTTCCCCGGGGCCTTTTTTATGGGGCGAGTCCGGCCTGCAGCGATCGATTGTCCGTCCGATGTCCGGTTTCCCCGCCGGATTCCGTCCATCTAATGGGAGAGTTTGAAAACAACCAACGACTTCATTCATCTGGATGATTCCCGTTACACAAACCACTGTAGAGACGCAAGCCCGCAAACCGGCTGTCGCCGCGGCCTGTGGCCGCGCCATGCCATGGTTGCAGCGGCTGCTTCCGGCCCTGTTGCTGGCGTCTGCCGCCGGACTGGCCGTGGCGGAGGAACCCGGGCAGCCTCTGCCGTCCGCGTCGCCGGCGCAGGTCGATCCCGTGGAGCCGGCCCCGGCGCTGGACGCCGTGGAGGCATTGCCGCCCCCCGAGACCACGCCGCTGCCCGAGCCCGCCGTGTTGGTGGAGCGGACGGAGGAGGTGTCGCCGTTGGCCCAGGCGGAAGCCCCCGCGGCACCGGCGGACGTGACAGCAGCAGGGCATGCCGTGGACGAGGCGAAAGCGCCGTTGCCGCAGAAGCCCGCCAACCTCCGGCAGGCCGTGCTGGATGCCCTTGCGGCTGCCCCCGAGGCGGCGCTGGCGCAGGCCGAGCGGGCGACCGCCCGGGCCCGCTACCGGCAGGCCGGGGCGGCCATGGGCCCGACCCTGCGTGCGCGCTACGCCTACGGCCGCGATGACTTCGAGAACATCAGCCGTCCCGACGGCATCATCGTCGACCAGCGTTCGCTGCTGGTCTCGGTGACCCAGCCGCTGTTCGATGGCATGGCCAGCTGGGAGCGCCGCCGCCAAGGCCGCGAGGAAATGAGCCTGGCCGATGAGCGCCTGTCCCTGGCGCGCGAGGGTGCGGCGGCGGAGGCGGCGGATGCCTATTTCCGGGTGCTGCAGCAGCGCGCCCTGGTCGAGGTGCACCAGCGCAACGAGCGCCAGCACCAGGAGTACGTCAGCCGCGTGCGGCGCCTGGTGGATGCCGGCACGGCGCGCAGCACCGACCTGGAACTGGTGCTGGGCCGCAGCAGCCAGGCCGGTGTCGACCTGCTCAAGCAGCGCAGCGCACTGGACGAGGCCGAGGCGATGTACCGCCTGCGCATCGGCCAGGCGCCTGCCACGCTGGCCGAGCCGGATCGTGCGGCCTGGCCGCCTGCGACCAGCCTGCCTCAGGCGATCGACCGCGCCCGCGCCGAGAGCGCCGAGCTGCGCGGGCTGGAGGCGGCGGAACGCGCAGCCCGCCACGCCCTCGGTGCCGCGCGAGGCGCGCTGAGCCCGGTGCTGTCGCTGGAGGCCAGCCACAGCGATCGCCAGGACATCGACGGTGTCAGCAACGGCTTCCGCGACGAGCGCAGCAACCGCGTGCTGCTGGCCGTCGACTACAGCTTCCGCAGCGGCCTCGAGCTTGCCCGCATCAGCGAGGCCCGCGCCCAGCTGGAGGCCGCCCAGGCACGCCTGCGCCAGGCCGACGAGCAGCTCGCGGCCCATGTCATCGCCGCCTGGAGCCGCCTCGATGCGGTGCGCGGCCAGACCTCGCGGGTGCGCGAGCGTGCCGCCCGCGCCCGTACTGTACGAATCGGTTTCGATGCCCAGTTCGGCGCCGGCCTGCGCAGCCTGCTCGACCTGCTCGGCGCGGCTGCCGAGGAAAACGGCGCCGAGGCCGCCCTTTTGTCCGTTACCTATGAAGAGGCCATCGCCAGTGCCGAGCTGCTGTCCCACCAGGGGCTGCTGCTGCGGACTGTGCTTGGCCAGGCTGGCCCGGAGGCCGCCACACCATGACCCAGCCAGTCCCGTTCGACGCCATGCTGGCCTGTCTGCAGCTGGCTGCAGAGAGCTTCCGCCTGACCTTTTCCGCCACCGCCGCCACCGCCGGCCTGCCGCTGGAGAAGGGCAAGCTGACCGCTGCCCTGCTGCCGCGCGCCGCCGAGCGCGCCGGCATGGAGGCGCAGACCTTCGAGGTCGCCTCGATCAATGTCCTGCGCGTGCCGTTGCCGGCGGTGCTGGAGCGCCGCGATGCCGAGCCGTTGCTGCTGGTCGCCCGTGACCTGGAAAGCTTCACCGCGGTGGCCCCGGGCCAGCCGGAAGCGGTGGTGGTGCCCTACGAGGAGCTGTCGCGGATCGCACTGGGCCTGGTCGCGCTGCGGCCGCTGGTGGAGCTGGATTCGCGCGTGGCCGGATTCATCGAGGAGCGGCCCTCGCGCTGGTTCGCCGGGGCGATGCTTGCGCAGCTGCGCGACTACCGCCACGTGCTGCTGTCGGCGGTATTCGTCAACGTGCTGGCCCTGGCCAGCCCGCTGTTCACGATGAATGTCTACGACCGCGTGGTGACCACCCATGCCGAGCAGACGCTGCTGGTGCTGTCGCTCGGCATGGGTTTCGTCGCGCTGTTCGATTTCATCCTGCGCCGGCTGCGCTCGCAGCTGGTGGATGCGGTGGGCGTCGAGGTGGACATGGCGGTGACCCGCCAGGTGATGGCCAAGCTGCTGTCGCTGAAGATGGAGGCCAAGCCCTCCTCCGCGGGCTCCTTCGCCAGCCAGCTGGGCGAGTTCGACCACATGCGCGAGTTCTTCAGCTCGGCCACGCTGCTGGCGATCGTCGACCTGCCGTTCCTGTTCCTGTTCCTGGGCGTGCTGGCCATGATCGGCGGCTGGCTGGTGCTGATCCCGCTGCTGGCGATCCCGCTGGCGATGGCGGCGGCCTGGTGGTCGCATGTGCGCATCTCGGCGATGGTGCAGCAGATGCAGGCTGCCTCGGCGCAGAAGCAGGCGCTGGCGGTGGAGACCGCCATCGGCCTGGAGGCGATCAAGGCCAGCGCGGCGGAGAGCAGCATCCAGTACCGCTGGGAGCGTTTCTCCGAGCGCTCGGCGGTGCTCGGCGCGCGCCAGCGCGAGTACGCCAATGACGCCATGCACGCCAACCTGCTGCTGCAGCAGCTGGTGACGGTGGGGGTGGTCATGGGCGGCGCCTACCTGATCTTCGACGGCAAGATGACCACCGGTGCGCTGATCGCCAGCAGCATCCTGGCCTCGCGCGCGCTGGCGCCGCTGGCCGGCGTCACCGGCCTGGTGACGCGCGCGGCGCGCTCGATGAACGCGCTGCGCGGCATGAACGAGCTGATGGCGCGCCCCTCGGAGCAATCGACCGATGTGCGCCGCATCCAGAAGTCGGACATCACCGGCGACATGGACCTGCAGGGGCTGCAGTTCCGCTATCCCAACCAGCTGCGCGATGCCCTGGCCGGGGTGACGCTGAAGATCAACGCGGGCGAGCGCATCGGCATCCTCGGCCGCAGCGGTTCAGGCAAGAGCACGCTGCTGAAGGTGCTGGTGGGCCTGTATGACCCGACCGCCGGCTCGCTGAGCATCGATGGCATCGACGCGCGCCAGCTGGACATGGCCGACCGGCGCCGCGCGATGAGCTACCTCTCGCAGGACACCTCGCTGATGTTCGGCAGCATCCGCTACAACATGACGCTCGGCCATCCGCTGGCCACCGACGAGGAGCTGATCGCGGCCTCGCAGATCGCCGGTATCGGCGAGTTCGTGCGCCAGCTGCCGCTGGGGGTGGCGACGGTGCTGGGCGAGCGCGGCGAGGGGCTGTCCGGTGGCCAGAAGCAGGCCCTGTCGATGGCCCGCGCCGTGCTGCGCAAGTCGCCGGTGCTGGTGTTCGACGAACCGACCAGCGCGATGGACAACGCCACCGAGCGCAACCTGATCAATCGCCTGAAGGATTTCGTGAACGGCCGCACGCTGATCATCTGCACGCACAAGCCGGCGATGCTGGACCTGGTGGATCGGCTGATCGTGCTGGAGGGCGGGCGCGTGGTGGCGGATGGACCCAAAGCCAAGGTGATCGAGCAACTCAACAGCGGCATGCAGGTGCGGAGGGCCGGAACATGAACCAGTCCGTCAGACCCGGAGCGGTCACCGTTGCTGCGCCGGGTAGCGCGCCGCCGGTCGACAACTGGCGCCCCGACCGCCGGCGCTCGTTGCGCTTGCTGATCGGATCCGTCTGCGCGCTGCTGGTCACCGCCATCGTCTGGGCGGCGCTGGGCGAGGTTGACCAGGTGGTCCGGGGCGAGGGCAAGGTGATTCCCTCGTCGCAGCTGCAGGTGGTGCAGAGTCTCGACGGCGGCGTCGTCTCGGAGCTGCATGTACGGCAAGGTGACACCGTCGAGCAGGGCCAGCTGCTGGCCCGCATCGACGACGTGCGCTTCAGTGCGGCCTACGGCGAGGGTAGCGCCAAGCGCGACGCGCTGGAGGCCCAGATAGCCCGCCTGGAGGCTGAGGCCAGCGGGGCAGGCAGCTTCGTCCTGGAGCGGAAGGGTCTCGACCCGCAGGTGCGCCAGGTCGAGCTTCGTGCATTCGTCACGCGGCGCGCCGAGCTGCACGAGGCGGTTTCGAGCCTGCGTGCCAGCTTGTCGATGGCGGAGCAGCAGTTGGCGATGACGCGGCCGCTGCTCGAGGGCCAGCTGGTGTCGAAGGTCGAGGTCTTGAAGATCGAGCGCGATGTCAATGAGCTGAAGGGCCGCCTCGACGGCGTGATCAATGCCTTCCGCTCCAAGGCGCGCAGCGAGCTGTCGCAGAAGCAGGCCGAACTCAGTGCGCTGGGGCAATCGCTGCGCGGCGTGCAGGATCGCGTGGATCGCACCCTGCTGCATGCGCCGCGCCGCGGCATCGTCAAGCAACTGCACGTGACCACCATCGGTGCGGTGCTCAAGCCCGGTGATCCGGTGCTGGAGATCGTGCCGCTGGAGGATGACCTGATCGTCGAGGCCTATGTAAATCCAGCGGACGTCGCCTTCCTGAAAGCCGGGTTGCCGGCCTCGGTGCGCCTCTCCGCCTTCGACTCGGCAATCTACGGCGCACTCACCGGCACTGTGGAACTGGTCAGTGCCGACTCGGTGTACCTCGAAGAGTTGCGCGGCAGTTTCTTCCGCGTGCTGGTGAGGACCGACCGCGGCTATTTCCAGATCGGTTCACGCAGGGCTAATGTGTCTCCGGGCATGACCGCAACGGTCGACGTCAAGACGGGTCACCGGACGATTCTGCAGTACCTGATGAAACCGTTGAATCGCGCAAGGGCCATGGCGCTGACCGAGCGCTGAAGCCATGCAGGCGATGAGCATAGGGTCGATGACAGTGGAAGAATCGGAAGACAGTATCAAGGGTGTGGCGGTGCAGGAACTCTGGCGTGACAGCTATGCCGAGTTGCGCATGCTGGCCCGCAGTCGCCTGCGCGTCTCCGGTCCGATGACGTTGCTAGATACCACAGGCCTGGTCAACCAGTCCTTCCTCAAGTTGATCGAGTCTGGAAAGACGCATCTCGATGCGGAGACCCGCCGGCAGTTCTTCGCCTACGCATCCAGCGTGATGCGCTCGGTGGTGGTCG
Organism: Solimonas sp.; assembly: GCA_035476855.1. GTDB lineage: Bacteria > Pseudomonadota > Gammaproteobacteria > Nevskiales > Nevskiaceae > Solimonas_A. Next base: position 7,107 of record DATILC010000289.1, read on the forward strand.
ACATGGCGCGGGAGAACCTGACGCAGCGGCGGGGCGGCGGCGCGGTGCTCAGGCTGGATACCCACAATGCCGAGCATGTCGCCCGCGACGACGATCCGCTGTTCGTCGACGAGGCCCTGGAAGCCCTGCGCGCGAGGGAACCGCGCCTGGCGGAAGTGGTCGAGATGCGCTTCTTCGGTGGCCTCACCGAGGTGGAGATTGCGGATGTACTTGGCCTGACCGAGCGTACGGTGCGACGCGACTGGAACAAGGCACGCGTGCTCATGCGCATGCTGCTGAAGTGAGAGACAGAGAACAGGGAACGACCCGGATGACTCAAGACACGACGATGATCGCCACCCTGCGGTCGCACCGCAGGCCGGGCACTTCCAGTCGCTGCGGCCACTGATCCCGTGGCACTCGGCGAGGTCAATGATTTTCTGCCGGAGTTTGTCCGGCTCAGCTGCGCTGCCGCGGTCGAGGAAGCGCTGTGGCAGCCCTTGATCGAGCGCCTGGTCGACTTTGTCGGGCGCGAACACTATCTGGCCGAGCCGGCGGACGTGGCAGCCGGGATCCGGCATTTGCTGGCCTCCGAGATGAATCCGGATTGCATACGGCTGGTTGTGCGCTGCCAGCCGTCGGCGGACGCGGTGCCCGTGGCAGGACGCGGTGCTTTGCTGCAGCCATTCTGGCATCCGCTGTCAGGGCCGGGTTCGGCTGCGCCCGCTGCGGATGAAATACTCCACATCGCGATCTCGATCCCGCGCGGCACGGTGACATTGGGTGCGTTCGCGCCGGCTGCTGATCCCGCTGTCCGCAGCCGCATGCATGCCCTGCGGCACCTGATCCTGCCCTATGTCGAACATGCGATGCGCACCGCCCTGTCACTGGCACGTGCGGAGCACCAGTTGCGACGCATGCATTCGGCGCTGGATGTGCTGCCCTTTGGCGTGCTGATCTGCGACGGCGCCGGTCGGCTGGAGTGCATGAGCCAGAGCGCCGAGCGCCTGCTGGCTAAGCAAGGGGATCTGTCGATCCGGGATGGCGTCCTGTTCAGTTTGCACGCGCCGCTGCGCCTGCGGATGCAGCGCGCGTTGCTGGAGGCCACGACGCCCGTGGCGGCGACCACGCTGTTGGAGTTGAAGCGGCCTGAGGGCGGTGATCCTTGCATGCTGTTGCTTGCGCCGCTGCAAGCAGGCGGCATGGGTTTCGATGCGGACGCGCAGGCGCGGGCTATCGTGCTGATCAGCGAGGACTGGCATTCGGATGCTCACCTGCAGCAGAACCTGCAGCAGCTCTACCACCTGTCGCTGCGCGAGGTGGAGTTGGCGCTGGCGCTGATGCGCGGCCGGCGCGTCGAGGATCATGCGGGCGACCGGCAGATCTCAGTGGCCACCGCTCGTTCGCAATTGCAGGCCGTCTTCGTCAAGACCGGCACCTCTCGCCAGGGTGACCTTATCCGTCTGCTGCATGCGATTCCCAGGCTGTCGCAATTCAAGGACACCCCGCAGCCCGGTGGTGTCTGAACCCTGCAGGGCCGGAATTTGCGGAAACCATCTCCCGCTGGCCGGGGTCTCACTCTCACACATGGAAGTGTTCCTGCAGATGCGGGTGCGATGGAGTGCAAGATGAACAAGATCGGATTGACGATGGTGGCGCTGGCCTTGGCCGGCTGCGCCAGCGAAGGCAGCAACACCGACACGCGGGCCGCCGGTTCCGCGCCCTATGTGGTCGACAACGGCTACTACGGCAGCAGCCGCTGCATGGACTGCGGCACGATCGAGACGGTCGAGGCACGCCAGATCAGCGGCAAGCCCAATGTCGGTGGCGCCATCGTCGGCGCGATCATCGGCGGTGTCGCCGGACACCAGTTCGGTTCAGGCCGCGGCAAGGATGCGGCGACGGCGGGTGGTGCGATCGCCGGCGGCGCCATCGGCAGCCAGGTGAACAAGGGTGAAAGCTCGACGGTCTACGACCTCGGCGTGCGCATGGACGGCGGCGACTACCGCACGGTTACGGTGGCGGCCACCGGCGGCCTGCGCTCGGGCAGCCGCGTCCGCATCAGCGGCGATCGGGTCAGCCCGCTGTAGCGACATGAAAAACCGGCACCCGCCCCTGGCGCGGGGAAAGGGGCGCTTCAGGGCGGGGCCGGCGTCTGCAACGGGGGGATTCAGGCCAGCGTCAGTCGGGTGAAGGCGGTGACGATCTGCTGGTAGCGCTCCGGCATCAGGCGCACGGTCCAGTCGATCAGGTGCGCGTCGGGGCCGATCAGCACGCGGCGGCGGTTGGCGCGTACCGCAGCGAGGATCACCTTCGCTGCCCGCTCCGGTGAGGTCATCAGCAGCCGGTCGAAGCGGGCGCGACCCTCGTCGGCGTTCTTGCCGGCGAAGCTCTCCATCGCCTCGCTGTAGCGTGCGGCACGGGCGATGTTGGTCTTGATGCCACCCGGATGCACGGTGGTGGCGCTGATCTTGCCGCCGGCCAGTTCCAGTTCCTGGCGCAGCGCCTCGGTGAAGCCGCGCACTGCGAACTTGCTGGCGTTGTAGGCGCCCTGGCTGGGCACGGCGGCGATGCCGAACACGCTGGAGACGTTGACGATGTGGCCTTCGCCGGCTTGCTTGAGGAAGGGCAGGAAGGCGCGGGTGCCGTGCACCACGCCCCAGAAGTTGATGTCGAAGATCCACTGCAGGTCCTCGTCGGACATGCCGTCGACCGGGCTGCCCAGCGCCACGCCGGCGTTGTTGAACACCAGGTGCACGGCCTTGTGCGCCTTGGCGGTCTTCGCTGCCCAGGCGTAGACCTGCTCGCGTTGCGCGACGTCGACTCTGGCCTGGGTCACGCGGCGCTCGCCCGGCGGCAGCAGCGCGACGGTCTCGCGCAGGCCGGCGAGGTTGACGTCCGACAGCGCCAGATGCGCGCCGCGGCGCGCCAGTTCGATCGCCAGCGCGCGGCCGATGCCGGAACCGGCACCGGTAATGGCGGCAACCTTGCCTTCGAAATTCTTCATTGAGTGCACCGCAAAGGATTTGTTGCGGTGCACTATCCGGGCAGCCCAGCCCCCTGTCATTGACGACGTAGCCATTAGCCGATGGCGCGAACGCTGCGGATAATCCGGATTACACAGGCGCGACGCGGCCGGCTTTGGATGCGCCGAACACGATTGCGCAGGAGCGAAAATCGAGCGAGCGCAGCGAGTCCGCAGGACCGGGCCCATGGATGGGCCCGGCAACCGCGACCCGAAGGGACGCAGGTGAGAGTCCAGGAGACAAGGCCGGATGAAACTTGGTGCGCCCGGCAGGATGACTCGGCTGCGCCTCGCCCCTTCGGGGTCGTCGCTTGCGCGACGATGCCACCGGGCTGCGCCGGGTGGTCGAACCTGTACGTTGTTTGTCGCAGGCTCGAACCCTGCCGGGATAGGCCAGGGGAGCAATGAATGAACTGGTGCGCCCGGCAGGATTCGAACCTGCGACCTACGGTTTCGGAAACCGGCACTCTATCCAGCTGAGCTACGGGCGCATGAGAGAGAGCTTGTCCCGGCTACAGCAGGGGACGAGCGGGCGGCAAGGATACCCGCAAAACTCCGCAGCGGCTATACTCCCGCGCCGCAAAAGCATATCGCCAAATTCCAGGGAGTTACCGTGGACCACAAGAACCACGATCAGGTTTTCTTCGTCAATTTCGGCAAGGTCATGGGTGGCCTGTTCCTGATCTTCTTCATCTGCATGGGCGCTGCGGCGATCATCGACACCGGCGACGGCCATGCCGACGAAAACGCCAATGTGCGTCTCGAGGAGCGCATCAAGCCGGCCGGCACCGTGGTCACCGATCCGAACGTGCTGATGGCGATGCAGGCGGCCAACAAGCCCGCCCGCGCCGCCTACACCGGCGACGAGGTGCTGACCAAGGTCTGTGGCGCCTGCCACGACAGCGGCGTGCTCAATGCCCCGAAGACCAGCGACAAGGCGGCCTGGTCGGCGCGCAAGGGCGCAGCCGGCGGCCTCGATGGCCTGGTCAAGAGCGCCATCGCCGGCAAGGCGCAGATGCCGCCGCGCGGTGGTGACGCCGATCTTTCGGACGACGAGGTCAAGGCGGCCGTCGAGGCACTGCTGAAGAAGAGCGGCGCCTGAAGCCGGATCGCGGTACAGAAAAAGCCGGGCATTGCCCGGCTTTTTTGTTCCTGCGATTCTGCCCCGGTCAAGGGCGGCTGTTCCAATTCAATGACATTTTTGTGACGCCCTGCTAGATTCCGGTGCACGAGCCTAGGCGATTGCTTGGCCGGAGAGGGGACACGGCAGCTTGGAGCACCAAGAAGGGGCTGCCGGTTCAGAGCGCAGTAATTCCAAAGATCTCAAGGAGCGTTATGAGCAAGTACATCAAAGTGCTGACGGCGGCTGGCTTTGCCTGCCTTCCGGTGATGGCTTCGGCGGCAGCGCCGACGCTGACGGAAGTGCTGGCAGCATCGGGCACGACGCTGGATGCCTACATCACCGGTTCCTACACGTACGGATTCAATGACGGCCAGGCCCTGGGTGGCCGCACCTTCGACGGCGAAACCGACGCTTTCAAGCTCAACCAGGCGGCGTTCACGCTGTCGAAGCTGCCGGCGCAGGGCGCTGGTGGCCTGGTCAACGTCATCGCCGGCGATGACGCAGCGGCCATCAACGCTGCCTACGGCGACACCGATGACAACATCAACGTCACCCAGGCCTTCCTGCAGTACGCCACGGGCAGCCTGACGGTGATGGGTGGCCGCTTCGTCACCCTGGCCGGCACCGAAGTGATCAACGACACCGCCAACGCCAACATCTCGCGCGGCTTCCTGTTCACCCTGGTGCAGCCGGCGGTCCACACCGGCGTGCGCACCAGCTACAAGATGGGCGGCACGACGCTGTATGCCGGTTTGTCGAACACGCTGCTCACGGCGCCGCCTCCGGGCGCATCCGAGCTGGACCAGCAGAAGACGCTGGAACTGGGCGTGGCCTTCGCGCCGAGCTCCAGCAGCAGCCTGGCCATCGTCGGCTACCACAGCGCTGACGAAGTCCAGGCCGGCGGTGCCGATACCGATACGCTGATCGACGTCGTCGGCAGCCTGCAGGCCAGCAGCACGCTGCAGCTGGGTGCCAACTTCGACTATCGCACCACCGACTTCGGTACCAGCGACGACCAGAAGATCTGGGGCCTTGCGCTCTACGGCAACATGAAGTTCTCGCCCTCGACTCGCGGCTCGCTGCGTATCGAGCACGTCGATTTCTCCGACGTCCTGGGTTTTGCCGGTGCTGATAACGACGTGCAGAGCTACACCGCCACGGTCGGCCACATGGTTGCCAGCAACCTTGAGCTGCTCGCGGAAGTGCGTCTCGACAACTCCGACCTCTCGGTCTTCCCGGACGGTGCCAGCCCGGCGGAAGATAGCCAGGGCGACGTCGCGGTCAAGGCGATCTACAAGTTCTGATCGACTGTTGTCTGCTGCAAGGGAAAAGGCCGCGAAAGCGGCCTTTTTCTTTTCTGCTTCTGCACCAGTTTGTGGCGCAACTGCCGCGAAACTGAAGGATTTCCTTGGCATGTTGCTTGCTCCTCCGAGGGCGGGACAGACGCGGCTGCACCAGCGTCGAGACCTTCCAATCACTTTTGTTTTTTCAGGAGAGGCGAAGCATGAAACTGAAGCACATTGCTGTGGCTGCGTCGCTGATGGCGAGCGGCTCGGCTTTCGCGGGGGCGACGGGCAACGTCGGCGTTTTCAGCGAGTACCTGTTCCGCGGCATTGAGACCAGCAGCGGCGCGGCGGTGCAGGGTGGCCTGGACTACAGCCATGCCAGCGGCCTGTACGCCGGCACCTGGGTATCGAACACCGGTGGCCCCGCCGCCGCGGGCGGTACCGAGATGGACTTCTACGGCGGCTACACCGTCAAGGCGGGCCCGGTCGGCCTGGACTTCGGCGCGGTCTACTACCTCTACCCGGAAGATGAGGAAGATCTCGGCGGCGAAGGTTTCGACTACTGGGAGGTTTACGCCAAGGCCAGCTACAGCTACTTCGCTGCCCAGTTCTACTACACGACCGACTACCTGGGCGACGCCAACGACACGGCGGCAGACGCGCTGGGCAAGGATACCGACGCCTACTACGTCAACCTGCTGGCGAGCTTCCCGCTGTCGGAAACCCTTAGCCTCGGCCTGCAGTACGGCATCACCGGCGGCGAAGGTGCGGAAGTGGCCTGGAGCGCGAGCGCCGATGACGGCTACCAGGACTACAGCATCTCCCTGACCAAGACGCTGGATGCCGGCATGGCGATGTCGCTGGGTGTCTACGGCACCAGCTTCGAAGCCGGCGACGGCTTCGGCACGGTGCCGGCCGACGACGATGGTCCGAAGGCGGTCATCAGCCTGAAGAAGACCTTCGACCTCTAGGTCGGGAACGGTTGGAACAGCTGCACTGGAAGGCCGCGCAAGCGGCCTTCTTTTTGCCTGGAGTGCCTGCTGTTGGTGGGGCTCAGGCCGCGCCGCGGTCCAGCTCGCGGTAGCGCACCGCCTCGGCGACATGCGCGCTGCCGAGGAGCTCGGCACCGGCGAGGTCGGCGATGCTGCGCGCGACCTTGAGCACGCGGTGATAGGCGCGTGCCGACAGCGACAGCCGCTGCATCGCAGCCTCTAGCAGCGTCCGCGCGGCCGGCTCGACCAGGCAGTGCTGGTCGAGTTCCTTCGGGCCCAGCCGTGCGTTGGGCTTGCCCTGGCGTTGCAACTGGCGCTGGCGCGCCGCGACCACGCGCGCACGCACGGTGGCGCTGGATTCGCTGGCGGTGGGCTGTGCCGCGGTCAGCGTGGCCTGCTCGACCCGCGGCACGAACAGCTGCAGGTCGATGCGGTCCAGCAGCGGGCCGGAGATGCGGCCGCGGTAGCGCCCGACCTGGTCCGGGGTGCAGCGGCATTTGCCGGCCTGATCGCCGAGCCAGCCGCAGGGGCAGGGGTTCATCGCCGCCACCAGCTGGAAGCGGGCCGGGAAATCCACCTGCTGTGCCGCACGCGAGATGGTGATGCTGCCGCTCTCCAGCGGCTCGCGCAGGACTTCCAGCACGCGCCGGTCGAATTCCGGCAGTTCATCGAGGAACAGCACGCCGTGGTGGGCCAGGGTGATCTCGCCGGGCCGCGGATTGCCGCCGCCGCCGACCAGGGCGACGCCGGAGGCGGTGTGATGCGGGCTGCGGAAGCTGCGTACGCCCCATTTGCGTGCGTCAAAGCCGGCGGGGCCGATCGAGGCGACCGCCGCGGCTTCCAGCGCTTCTTCCTCCGACATCGGCGGCAGGATCCCGGGCAGGCGCTGTGCCAGCATCGACTTGCCCGAGCCGGGCGGCCCTAACATCAGGATTGAATGGGCTCCTGCGGCGGCGACCTCCAGCGCCCGCCGGGCCTGCTGCTGGCCGCGGACCTCGATCAGGTCGGGCAGGGCTGCTGCGTCCTGTGCCGGCACCGGCGTGATCCGTTGTGGCGCAAGCTTGCCCTCATGTAGTGCGGCACAGAGTGCGCCAAGATGGTGCGACGTCAGGATTTCGGCCGATAGTGCGAGGCTGGCTTCCGCCATGTTGGCCGTGGGAATCAGCAGGCGATGGCCGGCGGCGGCGGCTTTCAGCGCCGCGGACAGGGCGCCCTGGATCGGCCGGATCTCGCCCGACAGTGATAGCTCGCCAAGGATCTCAAGCTTTTCAAGGCGTTCCGGCGGTACCTGGGAAGAAGCGGCGAGGATGCCGAGGGCAATGGCGAGGTCGAAGCGGCCACCGTCCTTGGGCAGGTCGGCCGGCGCCAGGTTGCAGGTGATGCGGCGGTTGGGGAACTGGTAGCCGCTGTTGGTGATGGCGGCGCGGACCCGGTCCTTGGACTCGCGCACCGCTGCCTCCGGCAGGCCGACGATGGACAGGCCCGGCAGCCCCGGCGCCAGGTGCACCTCGACCTGCACGGCGTCGGCGGCGAGCCCGTTCTGGGCCCGGCTGAGGACCGTCGCGAGGCTCACCTACTCGCCCGTTTCGAGCTTTTTCTCCAGCACATTCAGGCGCTTCTCCATCTGCGCCAGCTTGGCCTGGGTGCGCGCCAGCAGCTCGGCCTGGACGTCGAAGCGCTCGCGCGAGACCAGGTCCCACTTCTCCAGGTTGGCGCGCAGCACGGCCCGGAAGTTGTCCTCCAGCTCGCGTTTCATGCCGCGCAGCCCGGGCGGGATGACGGCGCCGAGGCGGGTGGCAAGGTCTTCGAGCTGGCGGGGTTCGATCATTTTGGGGGCTCCGAGTCGTGCTTCAGTGTAACGGCTGGCCGCGGCGGTTGGCACGCTCCGTGCTTTTTCCGGCCTTGACCGCTGGGGGCGTCAAGGTAGCTGCTCCGGCGGAAAACCAGTTTTTCCGACCCAGGAGTTTTTATGAAACTGATCACGGCCATCATCAAGCCGTTCAAGCTGGACGAGGTGCGCGAAGCGCTCTCGGACCTCGGCGTGGCGGGTATCACGGTGACGGAAGTCAAAGGCTTTGGCCGCCAGAAGGGCCACACCGAGCTGTATCGCGGCGCCGAATACGTCGTCGACTTCCTGCCGAAGGTGAAGATCGAGGTCGCGGTCGACGAGGACAAGCTCGACGGCGCCATCGATGCGATCAGCAAGGCTGCCCACACCGGCAAGATCGGCGACGGCAAGATTTTCGTTTTCACCCTTGACCAGGCCATCCGTATCCGTACGGGTGAGACTGGCAAGGATGCTCTCTGACAGGGGAATTCCAACCATGATGCGTAAAACTCTTAGTGCATTGATGCTGGCTGCAGCTTGCAGCCTGGCACCGGCCGTCTGGGCCGAGGAAGCGCCGGCAGCCCCGGCTGCTGCCGCGGTCGAGGCGGCGGCCACCGCCGAGGCCGCTGCGCCGGCTGCCGAGATGGCTGCGCCTGCCGAGGCTGCCGCTCCGGCCGCCGAGGAAGCCAAGCCGACCGCCCCGGTCTTCAACGAGGGCAACGTCGCCTGGATGCTGGTATCCACCGCGCTGGTGCTGCTGATGTCGCTGCCGGGCCTGGCGCTGTTCTACGGCGGCATGGTCCGCCAGAAGAACATGCTGTCGACCCTGACCCAGACCTTCGCGATCTTCGCCGTCATCGGCGTGCTGTGGGTCGTGTACGGCTACAGCCTGGCGTTCAGCGGCAGCGGGCCGTTCATCGGCACGCTCGACAAGATGTTCCTGAAGGGCGTGGTCTATGACGCCAACGGCTTCTTCACCGCGACTGCGACGTTCAGCAAGGGCGTGGTGATTCCGGAGCTGCTGTTCGCCGTGTTCCAGATGACCTTCGCCTGCATCACCGTGGCCCTGATCGCCGGCGCCTATGCCGAGCGCATGAAGTTCAAGGCCGTGATGATCTTCTCGGTGGTCTGGTTCACCCTGTCCTACCTGCCGATGGCGCACATGGTCTGGTGGTGGGCGGGTCCGGATGCCTACAGCAGCGCGGACGTGGTCGATGCGACCAACGCCACCGCCGGCTACCTGTGGCAGCTGGGCGCGCTGGACTTCGCCGGCGGCACGGTGGTGCACATCAATGCCGGTATCGCCGGCCTGGTCTGCGCGATCATCCTCGGCAAGCGCAGCGGCTACGGCAAGACCCAGATGGCTCCGCACAGCCTGACGATGTCGATGATCGGTGCCGCGCTGCTGTGGTTCGGCTGGTTCGGCTTCAACGCCGGCTCCAACCTCGAAGCCAACGGCTACGCCGTCCTGGCGTTCGCCAACACCATGTTCGCGACCGCTGCTGCGGCCGTGGCCTGGTTCTTCGCGGAGTGGATCTTCAAGGGCAAGCCCTCGCTGCTGGGCATCATCTCCGGCGCCATCGCCGGCCTGGTGGCCATCACCCCGGCCTGCGGCTTCGTCGGCATCTGCGGCGGCCTGATCATCGGCCTGGTGGCCGGCGTGGTCTGCTTCTTCGCGGTGGCCTACCTGAAGAAGATGCTGGGCTATGACGATGCCCTCGACGCCTTCGGTGTCCACGCGGTGGGCGGCATCATCGGCGCGATCCTGACTGGTGTGTTCGTCGATCCGGCCAAGGGCGGCGTCGGCGTGTACAACAACTGGTTCGAGCTGGTCCCGGGCTATTCCTCCGGCCAGATCATGATCCAGGTCAAGGCTGTCATCGTGGCGATCGTGCTGTCGGCGGTGGTCTCGGCGGTCACCCTGCTGATCCTGAAGTTCACCATGGGCATCCGCGTGACCGAGGAGCAGGAGTCCGAGGGTCTGGACCTTGCCGAGCACGGCGAGAAGGCCTACAGCTAAGAAGAAAGTTTCCGCCGGTAACCCCGGCGGGCAATTCGGGGCGGGTGCGCAGGCACCCGCCCCTTTTCTTTTTGGCGGGGGGGCAATGCTAGACTTGGCGCCTTCCGAAATTCGACCCATCCGCGGAGCCCGCCTATGAAAATGCTCATCGCCATCATCAAGCCCTTCAAGCTCGACGCCGTGCGCGAGGCGCTGGCCGACATCGGCGTGCAGGGCATGACGGTGACGGAAGTGCGCGGCTTCGGCCGCCAGAAGGGCCACACCGAGCTGTACCGTGGCGCCGAGTACACCGTCGACCTGCTGCCCAAGATCAAGCTGGAGGTGGCCCTGGGCCCCGACATGATCGACAAGGCGGTCGAGGCGATCCAGAAGGCCGCCAAGACCGGCCAGATCGGCGACGGCAAGATCTTTGTCTACGACCTTGACCAGACCGTGCGCATCCGCACCGGTGAGTCGGGCGTCGAAGCGGTCTGATCCACAGTTTCACAACAGCCCCCGTTAACGACGACGGGGGTTTTTTTATGCTCAAGGGGGAGCCATGAAAAAGCTGGTCTGCGCGCTGTTCGCGCTGATGCCAATGGCGGCATCGGCACAGGAAGGGGTCAATTCCGGCGATACCGCCTGGATCATGACCGCGACCGCCCTGGTGCTGTTCATGAGCCTGCCCGGCCTGGCGCTGTTCTACGGCGGCCTGGTGCGCGCCAAGAACGTGCTGTCGGTGCTGGTGCAGTGCTTTGCCATCGTCTGCGTGGTCTCGGTGCTGTGGCTGGTCTGCGGCTACAGCCTCGCCTTCGCGCCGGGTTCCGGCTTCATCGGTGGCCTGTCCAAGGCCTTCTTCCACGGCGTCGGTGAAAACTCGATCAACGGCACGATCCCCGAGACCGTGTTCGCGATGTACCAGCTGACCTTTGCCGCGATCACCCCGGCACTGGTCATCGGCGCCTTTGCCGAGCGCATGAAGTTCTCGGCGATCCTGCTGTTCTCCTCGCTGTGGCTGCTGGCGGTCTACGCCCCGGTCTGCCACTGGGTCTGGGCTTCCGACGGCTGGCTGTTCAAGCTCGGCCTGCTCGACTTCGCCGGCGGCACCGTCGTGCACATCACCGCCGGCGTCGCCGCGCTGGTGGCGGCGCTGACCCTGGGCTCGCGCCGCGGCTTCCTGCAGACGCCGATGATGCCGCACAACATGACGATGACCGTGACCGGCGCCGGCATGCTGTGGGTCGGCTGGTTCGGCTTCAACGGCGGCTCGGCGCTGGCCGCCAACGGCAACGCCGGCATGGCGATCCTGGTGACCCACACCTCGGCCGCCGCCGGCGCGCTGATGTGGAGCGCGATCGAGTGGTTCAAGTACGGCAAGCCCTCGGCGCTGGGCATCGTCACCGGCATGGTCGCCGGCCTCGGCACGATCACGCCGGCCTCCGGCTATGTCGGCCCCGGCGGCGCGCTGGTGATCGGCCTGATCGCCGGCTTCGTCTGCTTCTTCGCCACCCACGCGCTCAAGGGCGTGCTCAAGGTCGACGACTCGCTGGACGTGTTCCCGGTCCATGGCGTCGGCGGCATGCTCGGCACCTTCTTCGCCGGCATCTTCGCCTCCTCGGCGCTGGGCGTGTTCAGCGGCCAGGGCTACGCCGAGGGCGTGACGATGGGTTCGCAGGTTGGCGTGCAGCTGCTGGGCATCGGCGCGACGCTGGCCTACACGGCGGTGATCACCTGGGTGCTGCTGAAGCTGGTGCAGGCGGTGGTCGGCCTGCGCGTCACCGACGAGCAGGAAAACGCCGGCCTCGACACCACCCAGCACAACGAGCGTGGCTACGACCTGCAGACGCTCTGAAGCGAGTGTCGCTGCAGCAAAGGGCGGCCCGTTGGCCGCCCTTTTTCATGGGCGCGGCAGCTTGTTGTGGCTGGCGTCGCAGAACGGTGGCCGCTTCGAGTGCTTGCAGCCGCAGAGCCACAGCGTGCCGGAGCGCGGCTTCACCGTGAACTTCAGCGGGGTAAAGCCGCTCCCTTCATGCGAGCCGTCGCAGAACGGCTGCTTCTGCGAACGGCCGCAGGCGCACCAGCAGTAGTCGCCGGGGGCGAGGTCCAGAGGGAAGGGCGCGCGCTGCGGAATCTCGGGCTGCATGCGGGGTTCGCTGACGTTTGGCCGGCAGCGTAATACACTGCAGCGCATTCCCCGTAGTGGAGCAGCGCATGCGGATGATGAAGTGGATGGTGGTCCTGGGCCTGACGCTGGCGACGCCGGTGTTCGCGGGGCAGGTCTACAAGTGGGTCGATCCGGCGGGGCAGGTCCATTTCGGCGACCAGCCGCAGCCGGGCTGGAAGCCGTTCGACGTGCGGGCGCCGTCCGCCAGTGAGCAGGCTCCCGCAGCGCCGGCGGCAGCGGAAAAGCCCGCTGGCGATGTCGCCAAGCTCGAACCCAATGCCGAGCAGTGCGAGAAGAAGAAGAAGGACCTCGAGTCCTACAAGGCGGCCTCGAAGGTCATCGAGCACGATCCGCTGGGGCGCAAGAAGGAGTACAGCGAGGAAGAGAAGCAGAAGCTGGTCGAGGTGACGCAGCAGCAGGCGGACCAGCTCTGCGCCAACTGATCGTGATTAAATCGCTACAAATATAAATTCGTCACACAAATAAAAACGGGCCGCATTGCGGCCCGTTTTTATTTGCCGCGACGGATCAGAGGCCTGCCAGCGCCTTCTTCACATAGGTCGGCAGCGCGAACGCACCCCGGTGGGTCTCGGCGTTGTAGAACTGGCAGTCCAGCGCCGTGATCGCCTTGTCGTCCAGTCGCTGCGCCAGTGCGCCGGCCTGCTTGCAGGCGATCGAGCCCGACCACCAGCCGGAGGGGTAGATCACCTGCGGGAAGTGCAGCATCGTGGTCTGGGCGAAGCCGGCCTCGCGCATCGCCTGGTGCATTTCCTTGATCAGCTCCAGATGCAGCAGCGGCGACTCCGACTGCTGGACCAGCATGCCGTCGGGCTTCAGGGCCTTGATGCAGTCCAGGTAGAAGCGCTTGCCGAACAGGCCTTCGGCCGGGCCGACCGGGTCGGTGGAATCGATGATGATCAGGTCGATCGAGCCGGGCTTGGCGTCCTTCATCCACTGGATGCCGTCGCCGAAGAACAGGGTCGCGCGTGGGTCGGCGTTGCGATCGCAGAGTTCCGGGAAGTACTGCTCCGACAGGCGGGTGACGCGCTCGTCGATCTCGACCTGGGTGGCGGACTTCACCTCGGGGTGCTTCAGCACCTCGCGCAGGGTGCCGCAGTCGCCGCCGCCGACGATCACCACCGTCTCAGGGTTCGGGTGCGAGTTCAGCGCCGGGTGCGACATCATCTCGTGGTAGAGGAAGTTGTCGCGGGTCGAGACCATGGTGCAGCCGTCGATGGTCATCAGGTAACCAAAGGTCTCGGTCTGCCAGATCTCGATCTTCTGGTAGGGGGTCTGCTCCTCGTGGAGCTTCCGGCCCTTCAGCGAGAACGCGGTACCGGTGGCCTCCATCGGCTCGGTGAACCAGCTGGAATCGAGTGTCATGGGGGTTCCTTCGTGAAGGGGGTAGAATTCGCGGCCGCGAGTATATCGGCCCGAGCCCGCACAATGAATGACATGACCGCCCCCTGGAGCACCGCCCAGGCCCGCGACCTCTACAACATGCCCTGGTGGGGCGAGGGCTATTTCGACGTCAACGCCGCCGGCCACCTCGTGGTACGGCCGTTCCGCGGGCCCGGGGCCGTCGAGATCGACCTCTACGAGCTGGCCCGCAAGCTGCCGGCCGAGGGCCTGGAGCTGCCGGTGCTGGTGCGCTTCGCCAACATCCTGCATGACCGCGTCGATGCCCTCACCGGCGCCTTCGCCCAGATGATCGACGAACTGGGCTACGGCGGCCGCTACACCGCGGTCTACCCGATCAAGGTCAACCAGCAGCGTGAGGTGGTCGAGGAGATCGTCAAGCACGGCGGCAACCGCGTCGGCCTCGAGGCCGGTTCCAAGCCGGAGCTGGCGGCGGTACTGGGCATGGCCCGGCCCGGCAGCGTGATCGTCTGCAACGGTTACAAGGACCGCGCCTACATCCGCCGCGCCCTGATCGGCCAGAAGCTCGGCCACCAGGTCTACATCGTGGTCGAGAAGCCCTCCGAGCTGCCGCTGGTGATCGAGGAGTCGAAGCGCCTCGACGTGCAGCCGCTGATCGGCCTGCGCGTGCGCCTGTCCTCGATCTCGGCCGGCAAGTGGCAGAACACCGGCGGCGAGAAATCCAAGTTCGGCCTCAACACCAGCCAGGTGCTGGAAGGCCTCGCCGAGATGCGCGCCGCCGGCTTCGGCGACGCCGTGCGGATGGTCCATTTCCATCTCGGCTCGCAGGTCGCCAACGTGCAGGACATCCAGCGCGGCATGCGCGAGGCGGCGCGCTTCTATGTCGAGCTGCGCAAGCTCGGTGCGCCGATCAAGGTGGTGGACGTCGGCGGCGGCCTCGGCGTCGACTACGAAGGCACGCGCTCGCGCTCCTACTGCTCGATGAACTACTCGCAGCGCGAGTACGCCCGCAACATCCTGCGCACCCTGCAGGACGTCTGCCGCGAGGCCGGCGAGCCCGAGCCCGACGTCATCTCCGAATCCGGTCGCGCCCTGACCGCGCACCACGCCGTGCTGATCACCCAGGTGATCGACAAGGAACTGGCCCCGGCCGGCGAGCCCAATCCGCCCGAGCCGGGTGACCCGAAGATCCTGCACGAGCTGCACGACCTGATCGCCGAGGTCGACACGCGCGGCCCGCTGGAATGCCTGCACGACGCCGTCGCCTTCCTCGGCGAGGCGCAGGGCCAGTACACCCACGGTGCGCTGACCATCACCCAGCGCGCCTACGCCGAGCGCACCTACTTCGCGGTCTGCCGCGCGGTGGCGCCGCGGCTCGACTCCAGCATCCGTGCGCATCGCGAGGCGCTGGACGAGCTGCGCGAGAAGCTGGCCGAGAAGTACTTCTGCAACTTCTCGGTGTTCCAGTCGGTGCCCGACGCCTGGGCGATCGACCAGGTGTTCCCGATCCTGCCGATCCACCGCCTCGACGAGCGCCCCGACGTCCGCGCCGGCCTCTGCGACCTGACCTGCGACTCCGACGGCCGCATCGACTCCTACGTCGACCGCGGCGGCCTCGAGCCGACGCTGCCGCTGCACTCGCTGCGCGACGGCGAGGACTACCTGCTGGGCTTCTTCATGGTCGGCGCCTACCAGGAAATCCTCGGCGACATGCACAACCTGTTCGGCGACACCAACGCCGTCAACGTCGTCATCGATGGCGACGGCTGGAAGCTGCAGGGCGCCGAGCAGGGCGACCGCACCGACGAGCTGCTGCGCTACGTCCACTACACGCCGGAAGACCTCGCCGCGTCCTACCGCAGCAAGTTTGCCGCCAGCGACATCCCGGCGGCCCAGCGCAGTGCGCTGCTGGCGGAGCTGGAAGCGGGGCTGACCGGCTACACCTATTTCTCGGGCTGAAAAAGACGATTGGCCACGGACTGACACGGATCACACGGATTTTCCGTGTTCATCCGTGTGATCCGTGGCTGATTGCTTTCCGCGGTTGCCGCGGCCACCTGCACCGCGTTTGCACCAAGTTCCTTCCCGCTTGCATCAGCGCCGCAAGGCTCTTGCATCGCCGCTGAGCAGACTGTCCGCACAGGTTCCGCAACGGAGCCTGTGCGGATCGCGCCCTGCTGGACCCCGCGCTCCGCCTGGCCGGTCCAGCGTTCCGGGGAGCGCTTGTCATGTTCGATGCGATAGGGGATTTGTTGCGGATGCTGGTGGAAGCGGTCGCGGCCGGGGTTCGCGGCCTCGGCCGCCTGCTGCAGGGCCTGCTGGCCCTGGCGGGCCGTATGCGCCTGACGGTGATACTGCTGGTCGCGCTGGGCAGCATCGGCTACATGCTGTGGCGCCATCCGCCGCTGCAGACCCTGGAGCGCGGCGAGGTCGGGTTCCGCAGCAATCGCCTGACCGGTGCCGTCAGCCAGTTCCGCGATGGTCCGGTGCTGGTCCTCTCCGGACTGCATGAGCTGCGCCGCTATTCCCTGCGCGACCGTGTCTACCGCCCGCTGAGCAGCAGCGAGGCCGAGGGCGATGCGCCGTTCCAGTCGATCGAAGGCCTGTCGCTGGGCGTCGACCTGAGCCTGCGCTATGCCCTCGATCCGGCGCAGCTGACGCGGCTGGCCGGCCAGCTGCCGCCGGACATCGACGGCGAGGTGGTCGAGCCGGCGGTGCAGGGCGTGATCTACAAGGTGTTCGCCCGCTACACCGTGCGCGAGATCTTCTCCAGCAAGCGCGCCGAGATCCAGCAGGCGATCGAAACCGAGCTGAAGCCGCGCCTGGCCGCCGACGGCGTGCTGCTGCGCGGCCTGCAGATCGGCCGCATCGACCTGCCGGCCGACTATCGCGCCGGCATGGAGAAGCTGCTGGCCGAGGAGCTGGAATCCGAGAAGATGCGCTACACGCTGGCGCTGAAGGGCCAGCAGGTGAAGCAGTCGGCGCTGGAGGCCGAGGCCGAGAAGGTGCGTCGCGAGAAGCAGGCCGAGGCCGCCGCGCAGGAGCAGGTGATCGCCGCCCGCGCCCAGGAAGAGGCGATGAAGCACGTGCTGCCGTTCAAGCAGAAGCAGATCGAGCAGCGCAAGCTCGAAGCCGAGGCCGACAAGCTGTCGCGCATCAGCAGTGCCGAGGGCAGCGCCGCCGCGCGTCGTATCGAGGCCGCCGGCGAGGCCGACTCGCGCCAGAAGCTGGCCGATGCCGAGGTCTATCGTCTGGAACAGCTGGGCAAGGTCAACAGCGCCCAGCTCGAACGCGATGGCGCGCTGCTGAGCAAGCACCCGCTGCTGATCCAGAAGACCATGGCCGACAAGCTCTCCGACAAGGTGCAGGTGATCATCGCACCGCCCTCGACCGGCAACGGCTTCATCGGCGCGGCCCTGCTGGGCCAGGGCGGCGCGCAGCCGCAGCCGCCGTCCTACGACGAATAAGCCGGGAGCCAGACCATGTTCCTCGCCGCAATCGCCGCACTGGCCATCGTCACCCAGGACCAGACCGCCCTGCGCGCCGCGCCGCGCGCCTCCGCCCCGCAGCAGGTGCAGCTGTGGCAGGGCGATGCGCTGGAAATCCGCGGAGAACGCCTCGACTGGCTGCAGGCCTACGATCATCGCCGCGAGCGCGCCGGCTATGTGCGGCCCTCGCAGGTGCGCAGCATCGGCCTGGATTCGAGCGACGCACCGGCGCTGCTGGCGGTGCTGCGCTTCATGCGCGACACGCCGGGCTCCGAGGCCCTGGGCATCGGCTATGCCGCCGCCTACCTGAAGGCGGCGCCGGCCGCGGCGATCGATGCCGAACCCTTCGATGCGCTGGGCAGCATGGCCGAGCGTCTTGCCATGCGTGCCTCCGCGCGCAAGGCCGACGATCCGAAGCTGGCCGCGCATCTCGACGTCGCCGCCGGCTACGGCGTGCAGTGGACCAGCTTCGAGCAGGGCGACCGCATCCGCATGTGCTACGACGGCGAGGCTTTCCGTCGCGTGCTGGCCCTGCCGGCCACGGCCGAGCAGCGCGCCCGCGCCGCGCTGGCACTGACGCGCCATGACTGTATCGACCCGGCAATGCTGCCGCTGGAGCGGCAGGCACTGGACCAGTGGCGCGCGGAACAGCTGGACCGCGTCGAGCTGAGCCAGCTGCCGGAGTTGTTGAAGAACCGGATACGCCTGCGTCGCGCCGGTGTCTGGTCGTCGGTGGCCTACGCGCGCAGCCGGCGTGGTGAATCCGCCGCCGAGGCCGCGACGCGCGCCCTGCAGGAACTGGCTGCGGTGGACAAGGCGCAACTCACCGACGAAGACCAGTCCGCCTGGAGCGAGGCGGCCGTGCGCGTCGGCGCCTCGCGCTGGGCCGCCGAGCCGGTGCTGCCGTCGGGCAAGGGCCTGGCGGTGGCCACGGTTGCAGGCGAGACCGGACAGACCTGTGTGCTGCTGACCGATGCACAGCACGATGCGGGCAATCCGCTGCTGCGCCGCTGTACCTATGGCAGTGTCTGGACCGCCTCGGCCACTGCCAATCCGGCCGGCAGCGCACTGGTGCTGGCGGTGCAGCCGCTGGCCAGCTGGCGGGAGCTCTGGCTGTTTCGCAAGGACGACTCGGGCTGGACTGTACAGGTGCTGCCGCCCGCGGCCAGCGAACCCGGCATTGGCTACGCCGAATTCGCCGGCTGGGTGCCGGGCGGCAAGCAGCTGCTGGTGGCGCGCGAGGCCCGTGTCGACGGGCGCTGGCAGCGCGGCTTCGAGGTGGTCAGCCTCGCCACGTTGGCGACGGAGAAGCGAGCGACCGAGCCGGAGCATCTGAGCGCCTTCTATCGCTGGCAGTCGCCGGTGTGGAAGCGGCAGACGGTGAGCCTGCGATGAGCAAGCTGTCCATGCGAGCGCTTGCCTTCATTGTGCTGATCGGTGGCCTGGCTGGAACGTCCGCGCAGGCTGCGGTCGACACGGTCAGGGTGGTGAAGTCGGAGCGCAAGCTGTCCCTGCTCAGCGGCGGCACGGTGATCCGCGAGTTTCGCGTTGCCTTGGGGGGGAACCCCGGGGGACACAAGCAGCAGGAGGGGGATCAGCGAACACCCGAAGGGCGCTATGTTCTGGACTACCGAAAGGCAGACAGCGGGTACTACAAGGCGATCCATGTCTCCTATCCAAATGTGGCGGACATCGAGCGCGCGCGGCGCCGTGGTGTGGCTCCAGGCGGCGCGATAATGATCCACGGACAGAGGAATGGGCTGGCGGCTCTGTCCGCCATCGCGCAGCGATTCGACTGGACCGATGGCTGCATTGCACTCACCGATGCCGACATGGAGACGGTATGGATGCTGGTCCGGACGGGGACCCCGATCGAGATTCTTCCCTGACCCTTGCGCTCAAGTCGCTCGTTTAGAATGGCGCGCCGCTGTCCTCCCGATGTGCTCCATGCCCGCTGTCCTGAACATTGCCGCCTACAAGTTCGTCACGATCGAGGACGCTGCTGCGCTGCGCGAGCGCCTGCAGGCGCAGGCGGCAGCCATGTCGCTGCTCGGCACGATCCTGCTGGCAGGGGAGGGCATCAATCTTTTCCTCGCCGGCGAGGAGTCCGCGGTGCGCAGCTTCGTCACTAAGCTGCGAGACGATACGCGCTTCGCCGACCTCGAGATCAAGGAAAGCTGGTCCGACTCGGTTCCCTTCAAGCGCCTGCGCGTGAAGATCAAGCGCGAGATCATCCGCATGGACCATCCGGCGATCCAGCCGGAATCCGGCCGGGCCCGCGCGGTGGACGCGGTAACGCTGGCGCGCTGGCTCGACGCGGGGCACGACGACGACGGCCGGCCGCTGCTGATGCTGGATACGCGCAACGGCTTCGAGGTCGATCACGGCCGCTTCAATGGCGCGCTCGACTGGCGCCTGTCGAAGTTCACCGAGTTTCCGCAGCGACTGGCCGAGCATCGTGAGCAGCTGCAGGACCACACGGTGGTCAGCTACTGCACCGGCGGCATCCGCTGCGAGAAGGCGGCGCTGCTGATGCGCGAGCAGGGGCTGGAGCACGTCTGGCAGCTCGACGGTGGCATCCTCAAGTACTTCGAGACTGTCGGCCACCAGCACTACGACGGTGACTGCTTCGTGTTCGACGAGCGCGAGGCACTGGACCCGCGGCTGGCGCCGCGGCCGCGCAGCTCATAGCCCCATGCAGCTGCGCGCGCCTTCCGGCTGCGCCAGCAGTTTCTCCAGCAGCAGCGGCCGGTCGGTCATGATCGCGTCGACGCCCAGGCCCAGCAGTTCCAGCATGGTCGGGCAGTCGTTGATGCTCCAGACGTGGACGGCATAGCCGGCGGCATGCGCATCGCGCACGAAGTCGGCGCTGACGATGCCGATGCGCAGCTGCGACGGAATCTGGCTGATCTGGCTGGAGTCCGGCGGCACCTGCAGCGCCTGGTAGCCGGGCAGCTTCAGCATCGGCAACGGTCCCTGGCTGGCCACTAGCAGCGCGGCCATCGTCGCCGTCGGCACTGAGGTCGGCACACAAGGGGCCTGGGCCTTGAACAGGGCCAGCGGCGGATCGAGGAAGCTGGCGACCATCACGTCGTCGATGCGACCGTAGCGCCGCAGCAGCTGCGCCACCTGGCCTTCGTAGCTGCCGAGGCCGTTGACCGAGGGTTTCAGCTCGATGTTGATCAGCGCGTGCGGCAGGGCCTGCAGTGCCTCCTCCAGCGTCGGAATGCGGAAGTCATCGGCACTGTAGCCGGGGGGTGGACGCTTGTGCCCGGTGGCGATGCCGCGCAGGCGATAGGCGGACTCGGCCTGGTCGCGCAACGGGGCTTCGCCGTCGACGAACCAGTAGGCCGCATCCAGCGCCTTGAGCTGCGCCAGCGTGAGCTGGCTGATGTCGCCGCTGCCGTCGGTGGTGCGGTCGACGGTCAGGTCGTGCAGGATCGCCAGCTCGCCGTCGGCGGTCTGGTAGACATCCATTTCCAGCACGTCGGCGCCGGCCTCGTAGGCCTTCCTGTAGGCGTAGAGCGTGTTCTCCGGGAAGTCGAACACGCCGCCGCGGTGGGCGAAGTTCAGCGGGTGCCGGTCCAGCCAGGGATTCGAGGTGAGCGCGGCCTGGCAGGCGGCATCGTCGTTGCCGAGGTAGCCCCAGCCCGAGGCGCTGCCGAGGCCGGCGCCCGAGGGGTTCGACAGCCGCAGCTGCAGGCGCTCGCCCGGCTCATCTGCCGCATCGCCGACCAGCGGTACCTCGATCCAGCGCTCCGTCTCGCCGGCGGCGAACTGCAGGCGGCCTTGCGTGTCCTGGTAATCCGCGGCCGGCTGTGCCGAGTCCGGCACGGTGGCGTAATCCACGCTGACGGAGCGGCTGGCCGCGGGGCTGAGACTGACGCGGAAACGCAGGCGGCCCGGCTGCGCTGCATCGCCCTCCGGGCTGGCGGTGGTGGCGACATGCAACTGCGCCTTGGCGCCGGCACTGCCCGGATCGGAACCGCCACCACAGGCGGTCAGGCACAGCA
This sequence comes from Solimonas sp., assembly GCA_035476855.1. GTDB lineage: Bacteria > Pseudomonadota > Gammaproteobacteria > Nevskiales > Nevskiaceae > Solimonas_A. The sequence continues at coordinate 28,384 of DATILC010000289.1, forward strand.
ACAGCAGCAGCGACAGGTAGCGCATGGCTAGTCAGGGTGTGCGGGAGCGACAGAGTCCAGAGTGTACAGACGACGCCGGCGCGAAGCGCTTCAACGGGCGGTGTCCCGCAGCAGTTCTTCCACCAGCAGCATCCGCACGACCTTGTCCTGCAGCGTCTGCGGCGACTGCAGCTGCATGCGTTCGAGGTAGGGCTGCATTGCAGACGGAATGTCGCGGAAGCGCAGGGCGGCCAGCGCCAGCTTCCACTTCGGCGTCGCGGCAGCCCGCGACTTCACTTTCTTCAGCGCGCCGGCCAGCTTCAGTTCCTCTGGCGTGAAATCGCAGCCCAGCGGAAAGGCGCCGAACAGACCCTGCTTGCGCAACGGCGCCAGGCGCTGCTCCAGCGACTGCGGCGTGTTGCGGCGATAAATCCCGGGGATTTGCCAGCCGGCCTCGATCTTGCCTGCCGCCTGTGCCTGCTGCAGCAGGCCGGCCTGGAAGCGCGAGTCGGCAATGCAGACCAGGCGCTTGGCGATTTCGCTGTCGCTTTGCGAGCGCAGGTCGGCGATGCCGTACTCGGTGATGACGATATCGCGCAGGTGGCGCGGGATGGTGCAGTGGGCGTAGTTGAACACCACGTTGGAGCTGGCCTTGCCGCCCTCGGCCTCGCGCACTGAGCGGATCATCAGCACGCTGCGGCCGTTGGGCAACTGGTGCGCCATGGCGACGAAGTTGTACTGGCCGCCGACACCGGAGATGACCTTGCCGTTGTCGAGCCCGTCGGACACCACGGCGCCGGACAGCGTCACCATGATGCCGGTGTTGATGAAGCGTGCATGCACGCGCTGGGCCTTGTACAGCCGCGGGTTGTGGTCGAGCTGGTTGACCTTGTAGACGCCGGTCATGGCGATGCGCGCGCGTTCCTCCTCGGGCAATGCGCGCAGCCAGTCGTAGAAGCTGCGCGGGCCGAGGAAGAAGCCGCCGTGGGCGACGACGCCACGGCGCAGCTGCGTGCCCAGGCATTTCTCCGCCATTACCTGGCGCGCACGGTGGTCGGCGACGTTGGCAATCACCCGTTCGCCGTCCGGCGCGACGATGTAGCCCTGGTCGTAGCGGCTGGCGTCGTTGAAGAAGCCGTGGTGCTGCAGTCGCTCGAAGTCGGCGGTGCGGATCACGCGCACGCCGAGGGACTCCAGCCCGTCCAGCACGTCCGCATGCAGCTGCTGCGGATCGCAGCGGCCCTCGTTGACCAGCTGCTGCAAGGCCCAGAAGTCATAGACCTCGCGCTTCAGGATGCCGGCGCGGTACAGGTCCATCATGCCGTCGACCAGCATCTCGGTGGCACCGTAGAGGCCGCGCTCAAAGGGAGCGTCGCCGCCGCCTGACAGCAGCGCAGCATTGCGTCGCGGCAGGTCGAGCGCCTCGAGCGCAGCGCGGTAGTGGTCGTTCTGCTGCTGGCGCAGCACCAGCGCATGGACGATGGCATCGCCCAGCGCACCGATGCCGACCTGCAGGGTGCCGCCATCGCGGATCAGTGCCGAGGCCTGCAGGCCGATGGCGTAGTCGGCGGTGCCGACCGGCTGCTTGGGCGTGGAGAACAGGGCGCTGTGGCAGCGCGGATCGTCGACGATCAGGTCGAACAGCGCCGGCTCGACCTCGGCATCGTTGGCCATGTACGGCAGCTGCGGGTTGACCACGCCGACCACGGCCACGCGTCGCTCGCCGGCGGCCTCGGCCGCGCGCAGCAGCTCAACCAGCTCCGGCCCGGTATCCGGGTTGCAGGACAGGCTGTAGCGCAGGCCATCGGCGCGTCGGCAGATCATCTGCGCGGCGACGTTGCAGCCCTGGTTGAAGACATCGCGCGCGGCGAAGGTGTAGTTGCTGCTGATGTAGTGCTGCTGCGCCACCGCGTTGCCCATCTGGCTGCCGGGGCGGAAGAAGAATTCCTTGATCGTGACATTGGGCGGCAGGCGGCCGAGACGCAGGTCGCGGGCGTAGTCCAGCTCCGGCACGCCCTCGAACACGCGGGCCAGGAAGGGGCCGAGGAAGGCCGCCTCCAGCGCGCTGGCAGGTTCCGGCTTCTCCAGCGTCAGCGCGGTCAGCAGGGTCAGCTGCAGCGTCGCATCGGCGCGGGCACGGGCGTAGAGCGCGTTGACCAGCTCCACCGGCTTGCCCAGGCCCAGCGGCAGGCCGACGCGGAGGTCGCGTCCGACGCGGGCGATGAGGGCGTCGACACAGGCCTCGACGGTATCGAGCTGCTGCGGCATGCGGGAACTCCTGCGGTGGTTTGCCGCAGGCTAGCAGGCCCTACTTCAGTTCCGCCAACGATTCGACCGGTGCGAACAGCGCCAGCTGCGGCGAGAACACGTGGGCCTTGTAGCTGGCCAGCAGCGCGGCGTCGGGGCAGTCCTCGAGGCGGCCCTGGCACAGCCGGCGCATCGCCGATTGCGCCTGGAAGTAGGGGTTGGCTTCCAGTCCCGCATGGTCGGTGATCAGCGAGGGCAGCAGGGCGATGTCGAGCAGCGGCGGCGATTCCACCAGCGCGGTCGGGCCGTTGGCGCGCAGCCGGTACTGGGTCAGCAGGTCCGGGTTCGGCAGCTTCGTGCGGTACGGCGGCGAGTCTTCCTCGAAGTAGGCCTGGTGGTCGCCGAAGAAGGCCCACAGTGCCGGGTGGCCGGGCTGGTCGAGTTCCTTCTCGAGGATCTGCAGGCCGGCATCGAGCCGGCGCAGCTTGCCGATGTAGTCGGTCAGCTTGCTGGCCAGGCTCTTCGGAATGTCGCTGCGTTCGAGGCGGTAGTCCGGCTTCATGCGCTTCGAATAGGGTGCGTGCTCCTTGACCGACAGCAGGTAGAGGAACAGCGGCCGCTCCGGATGATCGCGGCGGTGCTCGCGCAGCAGTCTGGCCGCGGCTTCGCCCATCCGCTCGCTGTCGGCGATGTCCCACTCGTCGCCGGGGATGTGGTCGTACTCGGGGAAGTTGCGCAGCGTCAGGACACGGTCGAAGCCGACGCCGGCATAGGTGCGTGCCGCGCCGTAGAAGTGCGGCATGGTCGGCATCAGCACCACGCTGTCGTAGCCATTGGCCTCGAAGCGGGTGACCAGGTTGTCGCGCAGCTGCGGCGCGACGCTGTTGAACACGGTGGTGCGGCGGCCGCCGAAGTCCTCCGGCACCAGGCCGGTCAGCAGCGAGAACTCCGACAGCCAGGTTTTACCGCCGAAGGTGTGCACGCGCAGCAGGCCGGCAGCGCGGTTGCGCGGATCGGAGCGGAACATGCCCAGCTTCGGCAGGCGGGCGCCGTCGAGGCGGTAGGCGGCGGGATCGAGGGTCGACTCATGCAGCCAGACCACCACGTCCGGCCTGGGCGCGGGGGCTGCGGGCGGCGCGGCAGGCAGTGCGGCCATCGCCTGCAGGAAGGGTTGCGGATCGCCGCCGGGCAGCGGCTCGGCGAACTCGAAGACGTTGTACGAATAGACCAGACGCGACATCACGCCGCAGGTCTTGGCCGGGCCGCAGTCGGCGTCGTCGCGGAACACTTCCCACTGGTGCTGGTGGCGGCTGCTCCAGGCGAGGGCGCACCAGCCGGCCAGCAGCGTGGTGCAGAGTGCGCGCCCGCGCCAGCCCAGCACCGCAGCCTGCGCGCGCCGTGCCCACAGCAGCAGCAACAGGCACAGCGCCAGCCAGGCGGCGAGCGCCGCCTGCACCATCGGGTAGCGCTTGACGATGCTCCAGTTGGCGCCCTCGGAGATGAAGTACAGGTCGATCAGCGCCAGCCGGTTGCCGAAGTAGCGCAGCTTGAATTCGCCCACCGCCCAGACCAGCAGCGTGAAGGCGGTGGCGAAGGCGAGGCCCTGGGTCATGCGGCCGCTGAGCGCGCTCCACAGCAGGAAGGGCAGCAGGAACAGGCCGGCGTTGATCAGGGCGCAGAGCGTGTCGTCGCTGAACCGCAGCGACAGGGCGATGGCGACGAGGGCGGCAAGGGCCTGCACGGCGGCCAGCGCGGGGCCGCCGAGGCGTTGGAAGGTGGGGAACATCCGCGCAGTTTAACCGGCCGTCCCGGGGCTGCATCGGGGCTGCGGGTGAGCCACCCTTACCAGTCCTGTTTATGGCATTGTCGGGCCACAGGCTCAGCCAAAGATGGAGAAGACATGAAAGCGGGTTTCATCGGACTCGGAGCGATGGGCGGCTACATGGCCGCCAACCTGGCGGAGAAGGGCTTTCTCGGCGGCGTCTACACGCTGAACCGCGAGAAGGCCGAGGAATTCGCCGCGCAGTACAAGGTCAAGGCGGTCACGGCCCCCGCCATGCTGTGGGCGGATTGCGACGTCATCGTCCTCTGCGTGCCGGCCGACAAGCAGGTCAATGCACTGGTCGACGCGCTGGCGGTGCCGGAGGCGCGCGGCAAGCTGGTGATCGATACCTCCACCGTGGCGCCGGATACTGCGATCGACGCGGCGGAAAAGCTGACGACGGTCGGTGCGCGCTTCCTCGATGCGCCGATCACCGGCGGTACCGAGGGTGCGCGGCTGGCGCGGCTGACCTTCATGGTCGGCGGCCCGCCGGAGGACTACGTCGCGGCGTTGCCTCTGTTCGAGGCGATGGGCCAGCGCCACATGCACATCGGACCGCATGGCGACGGTCAGGCGACCAAGGCGGTCAACCAGGTGATGGCCGCGGGCGTCGCCCAGGCCGTGACCGAGGGCCTGGCCTTCGCCGCGGCGCTGAAGCTGCCGCTGCACCTGGTGATCGATTCGGTCAGCACCGGCGCGGCCGGCGGCTGGTTCGCGCAGAACCGCGCCCGCACCATGGTCAATGACGAGTATCCGCCGGGCCTGAAGATCTCCCTGCACCAGAAGGACCTGATGATCTGCCAGCAGATGGCGGCGCAGCTCGGTGGCGATCTGCCCACCGTCAACACCACGCTGGCGCAGTACCAGACGCTGACGGCCGAGGGCCACGGCGAGGAAGACGTCGCGGCGTTGTACCGCCTCAACAAGCGCCTGTTTCCATAGAGGCTCTGAAAGTTGCCGTTCCCCCTGAGCTTGTCGAAGGGTGGGCGGCAACTCATGACCGGCGGTGGGAAAAGTCCGTTCGTGCTTCGACAGGCTCAGCACGAACGGACTTTTTAGAGCTCCCTAACCCGGTTCAGGCTTCGCGCAGGATCGCCCTCGCGGTGCGCCAGGCCATCGCCTGGATCGTCAGGGTCGGGTTGTAGCCGCCCGAGCCGGGCAGCACCGAGCCGTCGGCGATGTAGAGGTTGGGGATGCCGTGGAAGCGGCAGTTGGCGTCGACCACGCTGCTGGTCTCGTCGTGGCCGCAGCGCATCGTGCCGTGCTGGTGGTTCTGCAGGCCGCCGATGGGGTTGGGCACGCCGCGCAGCGGGCCGCGCTGGATCAGGTCCTGCGGCAGCAGCTGCGGCAGCGCGCTCGGCGAGACCACCGGCAGCAGCAGCTGCACGCGTTCCGCGCCCATCGCCAGCAGGATCGCCTCAAGCCAGGGCAGCATCTGCGCCGCCACCGCGTAGTCGTTCGGATGGTGGCTATAGGTGATGCGCGCCGCCGGCAGGCCCCAGGCGTCGCGCACCTCCGGATCGAGGTCGACGCGGTTGCTGTGCACCGGCGGGTCCTGGCCGATCATGCCGAACCACTGCTGGTGGCCGAACAGGAAGTCCATCGCGAACTTGTGGGTGGCGCCCCAGGGCGCGAACTTCGCCGTGGCGATGATGCCGCCATTCATCAGGCCGTAGCCGCTGGAAGGACCGATCGTCTGCAGGTTGCCGAAGCCGTACTGCTTCGGGCCGCCCGGCAGGCCGAAGTAGAAGTCGTCGAGGCAGCGCATGCTCCAGAAGCCGCGGTTGAAGTCGATGCGCTCGCCGAAGATGCCGATCGCGCCGGGGAAGTGGTGCACGGTGAGGTAGCGGCCGAGGACATCGTGGTTGACCAGGTCCGCCGGCCAGTCCGACAACAGCGCCAGCCGCACGCTGTCGACCACGCCGCAGGCCAGCACGATGCGCCCGCCATGGATCGCCTGCTCGCGGCCCTGCGCGTCGAGGTAGACGACGTGGTCGGCGCGACCGTTCTTCAGCGCGACTCTCACCACATGGCATTCGGCGAGGATGTCGCAGCGCCCGGTGCGGCGCGCCAGCTCCAGCGCGGTGACGCGGGTGTCGCCCTTGGCTTCCTGCGGGCAGCCATGGCTGGAGCAGAAGCCGCAGTAGGAGCAGCCGGGCCGGCTCAACGGCGCGGAGCCGGCGAGCAACTCCGCGTCGTCGAGCGTGTAGCGGCCGTTGTTGATGCACACCGGCGTCGGGAAGGGATTGAGGCCCAGGCCGCGCGTCGCGTCCTCGAACTTCTGTGCGCCGTAGTTCGCCGGGTGGCCGGGCATCGGATAGCGCGCGCTGCGCCCCTCGCCGGGCATCGGCGCGCCGGGATCGGCAGCCCCGCGCATCTGGCCGCCGGCGACGCCGAGCAGTTTCTCCAGCTGCGTGTAGATCGCCCAGATCGAGTCCGGGTTGTTCTCGTCGAGCTCGGCATCGCTGAGCGGGAAGTCCTGGATGTCGGCGCCGGGCAGGTTGCCGAACACCGTGCGCGCGCGGAAATCCTCGGGACGGAAGCGGAAGCAGACCGCGCCGTAATGCACCGAGCCACCGCCGACGCAGCGCGACACCGGCAGCACCTGGCCGGTGAACTGGCGTGCGCCGACGGATTCGGAATCGCGGAAGGTACGCGGCTCGATCAACGGGTTCTGGTCGTAGCACCAGCGCTCGCCGGCCTTGAGTTCGTCGTCGCTGAAGTCCTCCTTCTTCAGCCAGGGCCCCTTCTCCAGCACGGCCACGCGCAGGCCGGCGCGCGCCAGTACGTAGGCAGCGATGCCGCCGCCGGCACCGGAACCGACGATCACCGCGTCGTAGCGCTCACTCATGGTGGAGATCGAGCGCGATGGCGCTGCCGCCAGGGCGCTCGACGCAGCCGGCGTAGAGCAGGTTGAAGCCGGCGAGATCGCCGAGCAGGTTGTCGGGGCAGCTCGGTGTGCCGGAGTTGTAGCCGGCGAGATAGCGGATCGCGTTGAGGTTGGGATCGCCCAGGCCGAAGGGACTGGGTTTGATGTCGACATAGACGCCGTGGATGCGCTCGCCGGCGCGGTTCAGGTACCAGGGGCCGATGTAGTAGTCGCCCTGCGCGCCGCTGTGCGCGAACCTGGTGGTGTGCGTGACGTAGGTCTTCATGTAGAGATCGGCGCCGCCGATCAGGGCCTGCAGCTGTGTGTCCGGCGGCGCCAGCAGGGCGTCGTTGGTGAAGTTCTTGGTGTTGGGGCTGTGCGAGTAAGGATCGATCGTGTGGCCGGGATTGAACGAGGCGATCGCGTAGAAGGCATGGCCCTGCGCCTTGAGCGGCGGCGTGCCGTCGATGAACAAACGGCGACAGCCCTCGCAGAGTTCCGGCGCGTCGATGCGGACCTTGTAGAGGCCGTGATCCTCCGGGCCGAAGCCGGAGGCGCGGCATTCCGGCTCGCTGCCCTCGGCGGTGAGCGGTCCGGTGCCGCCGGGTGTCAGCTCCACTGCGTCGATGCGCACGCAGAAGGCTTCGGCCGGCTGGTAGCGCGCCCAGTCGCAGGTGACGTCCTGCAGCGGGCCGATCGGATCGATGGCGAACAGCGGTGCCATGTCCGGAATCTCCAGCGGCAGGGTCGGCGCGGGCTGGCAGTCGGCGCGCGACAGCGGTGTGTCGGTGGTCGCCGCGGCCTGCGGTGCGTCGGTGGAGCCGCCGCAGGCGGCGAGCAGGATGGCGAGCAGCAGGATCGTGGCGCGCATGTCGGTTTCCTTGTCTCAGTCGCCGCAGGTCTTGCCTGGTGCGGCGATGTCCTCGGGGCTGTAGCCGCCGAACTGGTCCCAGGGGCGGTCGTCGGCGTTGGGATCATGGCCGCCGGGGTAGCGGCGACCATGGACGTCGCCCTCGTAGCAGTGGCTGTTCCAGGCAATGCGATCGCGGTTGCCGCCGTAGGCCGGGTGGCCATAGACGCCTTCCATCGTGTGGCGGTACAGCGTGGCGAAGAACGGCGTGTCCTGCAGGTCCTGCGTTTCGAGGATCACGATCTGCTGCGCGACCGGCGCGCCGGCGAAATCGCCGGGCAGCAGCGACAGCGGCCCGCGCGCCGCGCGATTGAGTTCGTTGAGGCCCAGCAGGTAGACCTCGCGCAGGCGCAGCACCTCCTGCATCCAGCCCTGCGCGGTGACGCGCGGCAGGCGCTGGAAGCCGCCGCTGCGCGCGTCCTGCGCGTAGATCTTCGGCGTATCGCCGCCGGAGAAGGCATTGAGCAACTGCTCGATGTAGTCGACCGCGCCGGCGTCCTCGGCATTCCAGTCGCCGGGGCCGCTGGCGGGGATCAGGCAGTTCACCGCGGCGATGAGCGCGCGGCGCTGCGCCTCGTCGAAGGCGAAGGCTGCAAGCCGAGTGTCGACCTCGCCGGCGCTGGCGCGGGTCGCGCCGGGCGCATCGGAACGCGCGCAGCCGCCGAGCGCGACGGCGAGGCCTGCCGCGCTGCCGGCGACGAATTCGCGGCGGCTCAGCCCCGCGCCCTTGTCCTTGTTGCCCTCGGCCATGCTCCGCCCTCCAGCGTCATGTCCATTTCAAACTCATGCCGCCTGTGTGGCGGTCTGCTGCATCAGGGTTTCCGCGTGCCGACCGTGCTGGTGGTGCCGCTGCGGCGCACGTCTTCCACCGCCGGCGCGGTGCCGAACAGGCGGTCGCCCAAGCCCATCGACACGCCCCACCAGTAGTTCTCGTTGCGGAAGTGGTGCCAGCGGTGCTCGCGCACGCGGCGCTGGTAATAGGCGATATCCGGACACCAGGGGATATGGCAGAGGTAGTGCACCCACTCGTAGTGCAGTCCGAGGATCAGGTAGGCGGACAGGCCGGTCAGCACCAGTTCCTTCCACGGCCACAGCAGCGCCAGCAGCAGGACCGCGGTCGGCGCGACCAGCAGGTGCACGTGGCGCGGGATGAACACCCACTTCAGGTTCCAGGGATCGGCGTGGTGGCGGCGATGGGTCTTCGGCAGGTAGAAATCGATCGTGCGGCCGAAGATCTTGCGCGGCCGCCAGTGCAGCATGACGACGTGGATGATCCACTCGTTGACCGGGAAGTAGGCCAGGATCGCCAGCGCCAGTGCGGCGTCGCGCCAGGACCAGCCGCCGACGGCAAGCCTTGCGCCGACCAGCAGCACGACGAAGAAGCTGATGATCTGCGCGCTGGGATGCGACAGGAACACGCGCAGCGCATCGCGGCCGTTGCGCGGCAGATGCTCCGGCGGGCGCATCGGGTTGTGCTTCGCGGTCTCGCTGGCCGCGATCATCGCGCGGTCGTTGCTGCGCTGCTGTTCGCTGATCATTGGATCTTTCCTCCGCCGGACTCGACCGCGTCGAGCGCCCGGTTCAGCGCCTCGCGGCCGATCTCCACATGCAGGCGGCCATGGTGGCGCGCGGCTTCGGCCTCGCCCCGCCGTACGGCGGCGGCGATCGCGCCGAGGTTCTCCAGGTCGCGGAACTCGGCCTGCAGCACCGCCGCCATCGCAGCGCTGGCCTGGGTATAGGTGCGGGTCATGGAGTTGAAGGCGAGGCGGAAGGCGATGTTGCCGCAGTGCTGTACCAGCTTTCTCCAGAACAGCAGTGCGTGCCCCTGCAGCGCCCGCAGGCTGCCGGCGTCGCGGCGCATCTGTTCCAGCAGCGCGTCGAGTTCGTCGGCCAGGGCGATGCCGCCCTTCTGCGCGGCGGCCGCGGCGATGTCCGGTGCCAGCGAGGAGCGCATCGCCATGATCGAGCGCAGCACGGCGGTATTGAGCTGGCCCTGGCGGTTCAGCAGCAGGCCCGGCAGCAACTCCAGGCCGCCCTCGTTGAGATAGTCCAGCACCACGCTGTTGCCGCCCTGGCGCACTGCCACCAGCCGCGCCTGCTGCAGGCGCTTGATCGCCTCGCGCACGGCGCCGCGGTTGACGCCCAGGGCTTCCGACAGCTCGCGCTCGGCCGGCAGTGGCTCGCCCGGCGGCAGGTCGCCGCGCAGGATCTTGTCGGCCAGCTGGCGATAGACGGAGTCGGACAGCGACTCCTTGCTGACGGCGGAAAAGGCGACTCTGGCCATGTGGTCAACTTATCAGACCAGTTGGGCCGTCAACAAGCCGGCGACGATGAACGACGCAAATCCGTCGATTGGCGGGAATGGATTCTTGTAGGTAATTTCTTACACTGCATGTCAGCAAAAGGCGCCGTGCCTTCCGGTTCCCGGTTCCCGATAACACATACAAGGAGTTACGCATGAACATGTTCCTGACCTGGATTTCCGACTGGTTCGGGCCGCGCAAGGCCGAGGCCGAGGCGTCGCACCTGCACGGCGACCAGCTGGCCCGCCTGCGCCGGGAACACTCCATCAGCTATTCGCCGCAGCTGATCGGCCGGCTCTGCGCCGACCACCAGCAGCTGCTGGGCATGTACCAGTCGGTGCTCGACATGCTGACGCACAAGCGCTACTCGCAGATCGCGCCGGCGCTGGGGGCGTTCAAGTCGAAGTTCGACGCCCACATCCTCAACGAGAACCTGCGCTTCTACTGCTATGTCGAGCAGAAGCTGCAGGGCCCGGACCTGGGCACGATGAAGGAATTCCGCAGCGACATGAACGGCATCGCCCGCGCCGTCGTCAACTTCGTACGCAAGTACCAGTCGGCCGGCGTGTCCGCTGGCAACTGCCGCGGCTTCGAGGAAGAGCTGCGCCAGATCGGCGCGGCGCTGGTGCAGCGCATCCAGGCCGAAGAACAGGACCTGTACACGCTGTACGCGCCCTGAGGTCGAATGGCCGGTCGTCCGGCGGACTTGTGCCGTCTGTCGACCGGCGGGCGTTGGCTACCGGGGGAAGCCGTCGGCGGGTAGTTCAAGTTGGGTAGTACCCGGTCGGGGCGGGCTGCTAGCATCGCGCCGCATTGACCGCCCCCAACCGATCGTTCACCGACATGAAAACTGCCGTCAGGATTGTTGCCGGACTGCTGCTGGTCCTCGTGCTGTTGCTGGCGGGCTTCATCGGCCTGAGCTGGGCGCCGGACGTGCCGGTGTCGCAGCTGCAGGCGCGCTGGGCCAAGCCGCCCTCGCAGTTCGTCGAGATCGGCGGCATCAAGGTGCATCTGCGCGACGAGGGTCCGCAGGACGACGCGGTGCCGGTGATCCTGCTGCATGGCACCTCCTCCTCGCTGCACACCTGGGATGGCTGGGCGGCCGGGCTGAGCAAGGAGCGGCGCGTGATTCGCGTCGATCTGCCCGGCTTCGGCCTCACCGGTCCGGCGCCGGATGGCGACTACAGCATCGCCGCCTACATGCGCTTCATGGAGGCGCTGTTCACCCATTTCGGCAAGGAAGGCTACATCGTCGCCGGCAACTCCTTCGGCGGCCGCCTGGCCTGGGAATCGGCGCTGTCGCTGTCGTCCTGGGTGCAGAAGATCGTGCTGGTCGACGCCGCCGGCTACCCGCCGAAGTCGGAATCCGTGCCGCTGGGCTTCCGCGTGGCGCAGGTGCCGGTGCTGAACCAGCTGGCCGACTCGGTGCTGCCGCGCAGCCTGATCGCTTCCAGCCTGCGCAATGTCTACGGTGATCCGGCCAAGGTTTCGGATGAGCTGGTCGACCGCTACTACGACCTCACGCGCCGCGAGGGCAACCGCAAGGCCCTGGTGCAGCGCTTCGAGCAGGCGCCCTCGGGCGATGGTTCCGGCCGCATCCGCGTGCTGACCCTGCCGACGCTGATCCTCTGGGGCGGCCGCGATCGCCTGATCCCGCCGGAAAGCGCCACGCGCTTCCACCGCGAGATTTCCGGCAGCGAGCTGGTGATGTTCGACGACCTCGGCCACGTGCCGCAGGAAGAGGATCCGCAGCGCACGCTGCAACCGGTGCTGGGTTTCCTCGGACCCAGCGTGGCGTCAGTGACGCCGACGGTGAAGGAAGCGTCGATGGGAGTGACGACGGAAGCCGTCCCGGCAATGGCGGCCGAAACTGAAGCGGCGGTGCCGGAAGCGGCAGCGCCAGTCGAACCGGCCCCGGCAGCACCCTGAAGAACAGCCAAAAAAGCGATTTGCCACGGATCAACACGGACAACACGGATCAGAAAAGCAGGGCTTCTGATTTATCCGTGTAGATCCGTGTAATCCGTGGCAAAAGAATCTTTAAAGAATCCTCTCAGCGCGCCGCGCGCGCCCGCGCGATCGCCGCGCGCACCTGCGCCGGTGCGGTGGCGCCGTAGTGGTTGCGCGCGTTGAGCGAGCCTTCCAGGGTGATGCGCGCGTAGACGTCCTGGTCCACCAGCGGCGAGAACTGGCGCAGTTCCTCCAGCGACAGCTCGGAAATATCGCAGCCCTTCTTCGCGGCATAGCCGACCGTGCTGCCAACCACGTGGTGGGCGTCGCGGAACGGCAGGCCCTTGCCGACCAGGTAGTCGGCCAGGTCAGTGGCGGTGGAGAAGCCCTTGGCGGCGGCGGCGCGGCAGTTGTCGCGCTTGACCACGATGTGCGGAATCATCTCGGCGTAGACCTGCAGGCACATCGACACCGTGTCGACGCTGTCGAACAGCGGCGGCTTGTCTTCCTGGTTGTCGCGGTTGTAGGCCAGCGGCTGGCCCTTCATCAGCACCAGCAGCGCATTGAGGTTGCCGACCACGCGGCCGGTCTTGCCGCGCACCAGCTCCGGCACGTCCGGGTTCTTCTTCTGCGGCATGATCGAGCTGCCGGTGCAGAAGCGGTCGGGCAGGTCGACGAAGCCGAACATCGGCGTCGCCCAGATGATCAGCTCCTCGCTCCAGCGCGACAGGTGCACCAGGATCAGGCTGGCGGCAGCGCAGAACTCGATCGCGTAGTCGCGATCCGACACCGTATCCAGCGAGTTCTCGGTGACGCCGTCGAAGCCCAGCTGTTCGGCGACGAAATGGCGGTCGATCGGGTAGACCGTGCCGGCCAGCGCCGCCGCGCCCAGCGGCAGCAGGTTCATGCGCTTGCGGCAATCCACCAGGCGCGAACGGTCGCGCAGCATCTGCTCGCGCCAGGCCAGCATGTGGTGGCCGAAGGTCACCGGCTGGGCGATCTGCAGGTGGGTGAAGCCGGGCATGGCGCTGTCGGCCTCGCGCTCGGCCAGGTCGAGCAGGCCGTCGGCGAGCCGGTCGATCAGCGGCAACAGGCCGTCGATGACGTCGCGCACGTAGAGGCGCATGTCGGTGGCGACCTGGTCGTTGCGCGAGCGGCCGGTGTGCAGGCGCTTGCCGGCGTCGCCGATCATCGCGGTCAGGCGCGACTCGATGTTCATGTGCACGTCTTCGAGTGCCTCGCTCCACTCGAAGCGGCCGGCCTCGATTTCGGCGAGGATCGCGTCCAGGCCCTGCACAATGCTGTCGGCGTCGGCGGCGCTGATCACGCCGACCTTGGCCAGCATGCGCGCATGCGCCTGCGAGCCGCGGATGTCCTGGCGATACAGGCGCGAATCGAAGCTGACCGACTCGGAAAACTTCGCGACCAGGGCGGAGGTGGACTCGGCGAAACGGCCGCCCCACATGCTTTGCCCTGCGGCAGTGGTCGGGGGAAGCTTTGCGTTACCGGAAGACATGCTGTGGCTCGGATGAAAAAGTGCGCGATTATAGGCGCGTAGCGTGAGCGGCGAGACGGTGGAGACGTTCGTTAATATCGCACATACAATAAATAATTAAATACTTAATCACGTGGAACGCATCCAGCCGCAAGGCCTCCAGCAGATCAACCTGATCCCGAACTTCTGCCAGGGATCGGCGATCCTGTCGCTGGCCTTCATCATGGAGCTGGTGGCGCTGGTGCTGACCCTGGGGGCCGGCACGCGTGGTCCCGAGGCACTGCAGAACCTGCTGCTGATCTCGCTGTACCTGCAATGGATCGGCCTGTGCTCGGCGGCGGCGCTGTGCTGGTCGCGGCGCTGGCTGCGGCTGGCGCGCCCCGGCATCGTCTTCATCTTCTGCTGGGGCCTGCTGGTGGTGGTGGTGATGAGCATCGCCGGCCTGGCGCACGAGCTGGCGCAGCGCCTGCACTGGAACATGCTGATCACGCGCGAGCCGCGGCTCACCTTCGTGCTGCGCCATGCCTCGATCGCGGCGATCGTCGCCCTGCTGCTGCTGCGCTACTTCTGGGTGCGGCACCTGTGGCGCATGCAGGTCAAGGCCGAGGGCGAGTCGCGCTACCAGGCGCTCAATGCGCGCATCCGCCCGCATTTCCTGTTCAACAGCCTCAACAGCCTCGCTGCGCTGATCCACCTCCAGCCCGACGATGCCGAATCGATGGTGGTGGACCTGTCCGACCTGTTCCGCGCCAGCCTGGAGAAGCGCGGCCAGATGGCGCCGCTGGCCGACGAGATCGGCCTGTGCAACGCCTACCTGCGCATCGAGAAGCTGCGCCTCGGCGACAAGCTCGACATCGACTGGGACATCCCCGACAAGCTGCTGGAATGGCCGCTGCCGATGCTGGTGGTGCAGCCGCTGGTGGAGAACGCCGTGCACCACGGCGTCTCGCGCCTGGCCGGGCGCGGCGAGGTGCGAATCGCCGCGCGCGAGATCTTCGGACGGCTGGTGGTGGAGGTGACCAATCCGATCCCGCAGGGCGAGTCGCTGATCTCCCAGGGCAACCGGATCGCGGTCGACAATATTGCCCAGCGCCTCAACCTGATTTACGGTGACAGTGCGCGGCTCGAACTGGGCCGCGACCTGCGCCTCGAAGGCGGTGTGTTCCGGGCACGCCTGGTCCTGCCTCGAGAGCCGAAACAAGAGCCTGAAGGAGGCTGAGCATGCGTGTCGTGATCGTCGATGATGAACCGCTCGCCCGCGAGCGCCTCAAGCGCCTGCTGGCCGAGTTTCCCGGCTACGAGGTGGTGGGCGAGGCGGGGGATGGCGAATCTGCGCTCGACGTGATCGACGACGAGGAGCCGGACCTGGTGTTGCTCGACATCCGCATGGGCGGCATGGACGGCATCCAGGTCGGCCGCCAGCTGGCCGAGCTGGAGGTGCCGCCGGCGGTGATCTTCACCACCGCCTACTCGGAGCATGCGCTGTCGGCCTTCGACGCCGCCGCCCAGGCCTACCTGCTCAAGCCGATCCGCGTCGACAAGCTGAAAGAGGCGCTGATGCGCGTGCGCAAGCCGACGCGCGCGCACAAGCCGGCGCCGGTGGCGACGCCGGTGGCCGGCGCCAGGCCCAAGCGCGAATTCGTGCTGGCCACCAACCGCGACGGCCTGGTGCGCGTGCCGGCCGAGGA